>NZ_CP128408.1:1977500-2285000 GCF_048914685.1 Pseudochrobactrum mosebachae | reverse complement strand
GCACTTGCCAAGCTGATGAATTCGCCACGCCTGAAGGCCGGTAGTGTTTTGCGCGTCGGCGTGATGTCTTCAGAAAATGAAGATCACATTGTCCGTGTTACACTTTATAATGGCACCACCCATATTGTTACGGTCGCATTGGATGATCAGAAACAATATGTGCCTTCTGATGAACCGGAAATGACACCGCTGCTGCAAACTGCTTTTGATGACACAGCGCCGCTGCCAACTATTCGCGGTGAACTGCCATCGGTTTATGATGCCATTTACAAATCCGCACTTGCCTATGGCATGACCAGCGATATGGCACGGCAATTGGTGAAAATGCTCGCTAATGATGTGGATTTACAATCCAAAGTATCTCGCTCTGATACGATTGAAGCGTTTTTCTCTATGCCGGAAGATTCAGACACAGCCAATGATGAATCGCAGCTGCTTTATATCAGCGCTAATATGAGTGGCACCACGCGAAAATTCTATCGCTATCAATCGCCGGAAGGCGGTGTTGAATATTACGATGAAAACGGCCGTAGCGCTCAGCAGTTTTTATTAAGAAAACCAGTGCCGAATGCCGTCTTCGGCTCGCCATTCGGGGCACGCCGCCATCCTATCCTTGGCTATGTGCGTATGCATACCGGTGTTGACTGGCGCGCGCCACGCGGAACACCGATTTTGGCAGCCGGTAATGGTGTCGTTGAAAAAGCCGGTTGGGCCAATGGTTATGGTAATCAGACTATTATCCGCCACGGCAATGGTTATCAGACAAGCTATAATCATCAAAATGCCATTGCTTCCGGCATTTCGCCCGGCGTGCGGGTACGTCAGGGGCAGCTGATCGGCTATGTCGGTTCCACCGGCCTCTCAACAGGGCCGCATTTGCATTATGAAGTCATCGTCAATGGTACAAAAGTTGATCCGATGCGGATACGCATGCCCAACAGCCAGTCGTTAAGCGGCAAACAGCTGGAAGTCTTTATGCGCGAGCGCAATCGAATTGACCAGTTACTGGATGGTAAAAGCGATACAACAGCCAAAGTTGCCGCCACCACACAGGCAAAAAGCTGACAGGGCAGTTTCAGTAAAACTGCTCTTGCTTTTATCTCTATCACCTATGCCCCTTCATAGAGAGGCGCTTATTCTGTGAACTCGACCGTAACGCCGGCTTTAACGAGCTTTGCCAGTTCTTCCGCATCCCAGTTTGCCAACCGAATACAGCCGTGGCTTGATGTTTTACCGATCCGTGACGGATCAGGCGTACCATGAATACCATAAGTCGGCTTTGACAGTGCAATCCACACAGTTCCCACAGGGCCGTTTGGCCCCGGCGGAATTGTCAGAACCTTGTCATTATTACCCTGCTTGAAATTAATCTTCGGATTATAGGTATAATTCGGATTAATCGCGATCCGCTCCACCGTTACAATACCTGACGGAGAAGGATTATCGGCTGAACCAATGGTTGATGGATAAGCAACAACAAGTTTACCACTCTCATCATAACCGCGCACCTGCTTGCGCGCTTTATCAGCGATGATACGTGCCACTTTAGGGCGTTTTTGCTTACCCAGATTTGGCACACGAATAACCTCACCCGGCTGACGAAAGCTAATGCCGGGATTGATCTCCTGCAAATAAGTTTCGTCAATATGGAAGCGCTCGGCCAGCATCTCACGCGGCGAGACATAGGCCATTTCCTGTAATTTGGCCTTTTCGCTATAATCATTAGGCACAGATGCCAGATAAAAACGGCCAATATCCTCATTGGAAATAGTATATTCTGTAAAGGCAGGGCCACCGGTTGCTTCAAGCTGTGCATTAACCTGCATTTCGTCTGCAGGATTAACACTGATACCTGTCACTTCAAAATAAGCGGCCGTTGCCTTATCGACATTGCTGCCGGCTTTACCATCAACCACCCCCGGTGATGTGCCAGCGCGATCTAATAATATCTGATAAGAGGCTATTTTAGTTTTAGCACCTTGCCCCTTTGGCATAATCACAGCCGGTGTTTGCTGTGATGGTGAAGGCAAAGACGTACCGCCCGGCGCCTGACCATAAGGATCTTCAATCGCCGGCTGGAACTCATTATTATCATAATTCGCCGAACCGCCGACATTTGGCAGGTTCGACCGCTCAACAGCGGCATTGTTGACAGCACCACGGCCGGAAGACGGCGCCGCAGGATAATAATCCACCCCCGCATCATCCGGCACATTGGCAAAACCGTCATAAGGCGCGCCACCATCCACCGGACCATTCAATGTCCAGTTGTCATTAGTATTTGGCGCAACATATTGAGGCTGTGGTGCAGGGCGCTGCTGATAACCGCTTGGCTGATCCTGAATACGCAGAATCTTACCATGGCGATCCATTGTCACCTGTCGTCCGCTCGGATCAATATAGACCCGCACTTTATCATCCTGATAAATTTCTTCACCCGGATCATAAAGCTGGGCCATTAATACGGGGCGTTCACCTGCCGCATCAGCTTTTGAAGCACCTGACGGCGCGGCACTCACGGTTCCATAAGTCAGGCTTGTCAGCACTGTCGCAGACAAGCCCAGCATAGTTTTCCGTAAAATTCCCCGCATATCGTGCATTCTACACCCTATTATACGCAAGCCCTCCCCTGATCGGGGTTAAAAGAGCTGCATGTTGCTTCATTCAGCAAATCACTGATTTGTTCCGGCTATGCTTCATGCACAGATCAGGCATTTTTATGGTTAATAGCTTAACTGCAAATGAAGAAGATTAACCGGCGGATATATATTTTATTTCAACGCATAAAAAATGGCGCCATCAGCAGACAGCGCCATTGATTAATTTCTACCTGAAGTCAGGTTCCTATCTGGAAACCAGGCTTTATCCTTTAGTCTGGAAAACCAGACTTTATTGCTTGGTCTGGAAAACCAGACGGTCAGACCCCGCCGATATATCAACCACCGATCCGTCCAGAATTTCACCGCCGAGAATTTTCTCAGCCAACGGATCCTGAACCTGCTTCTGAATCACGCGCTTCAGCGGACGCGCACCATAAGCAGGATCATAGCCTTTATCAGCCAGCCAATTGCGGGCATCATCCTCAATCGTCAGCTCGATCTTTCGATCTGTCAGCAGATCTTGCAATCTTGCCAGCTGAATATCGACAATCGCACCCATTTCCGAACGATGCAGACGATGGAACAGAATAATCTCATCCACACGGTTGAGAAATTCCGGACGGAATGAAGCGCGCACCACGCCCATCACTTCATCGCGAACACTGTCCACATCCTGATCTTCATTCAGCGCAACCAAATATTCTGCACCGAGATTGGAGGTCATAATGATCAGCGTATTGCGGAAATCCACCGTACGCCCTTGCCCGTCAGTCAAGCGGCCATCATCAAGCACCTGCAACAACACGTTGAACACATCCGGATGCGCTTTTTCGATCTCATCAAACAAGATCACCTGATAAGGACGACGGCGCACAGCTTCCGTCAGCACACCACCCTCTTCATAACCGACATAGCCCGGAGGCGCGCCGATCAGACGGGATACGGAATGCTTTTCCATAAACTCGGACATATCAATACGAACCATGGCCGTATCATCAGCGAACATAAAACTGGCCAATGCTTTGGTCAGCTCAGTTTTACCCACACCTGTCGGGCCTAAGAAGATAAACGAGCCAATCGGGCGATTAGGATCCTGCAGACCGGCACGGGCACGGCGCACCGCCCGCGATACTGCCTGCACAGCTTCCCCCTGACCAATCACCCGCTTGCCGATTTCATCTTCCATACGCAGCAGTTTTTCACGTTCGCCTTCCAACATCCGATCAACCGGAATACCGGTCCAGCGTGAAATAATCTGGGCAATATGATCCGGCGACACAGTTTCTTCCAGCATTGTGCCGGTATTTTCCTGTGCTTCCGCATCGCTCAGCTGTTTTTCCAGCTGCGGAATAGTACCATAAGCCAATTCACCGGCTTTCTGGAACTCACCATTTCGCTGTGCCGAAGCCAATGCATTTCTGGCGTCTTCAAGCTGCTTTTTCAGATCCGCGGCAAAACCAAGCTTCTGCTTTTCCGACTGCCATTTCGCGGTCAGTTCAGCAGACCCCTCTTCCAGATCAGTCAGCTCTTTTTCAAGGCGCTGCAACCGGTCTTTCGAGGCGGTGTCGGTTTCAAGCTTCAAAGCTTCACGTTCAATTTTCAGCTGCATCACGCGGCGGTCAATTTCATCCAGCTCTTCCGGCTTGGAATCCACCTGCATCCGCAAACGCGCGGCAGCCTCATCCACAAGGTCAATCGCTTTATCTGGCAAAAACCGATCCGTAATATAACGGTTTGACAGGCTTGCAGCCGAAACCAATGCAGAATCGGAAATACGGACTTTATGATGCTGTTCGTATTTTTCTTTCAAACCACGCAGGATCGAAATCGTATCTTCAATAGTCGGCTCATTAATAAATACCGGCTGGAAACGACGCGCAAGCGCCGCATCTTTTTCCACATATTTGCGGTATTCTTCCAATGTTGTGGCGCCCACACAATGCAACTCACCACGCGCAAGCGCAGGCTTGAGCAAGTTAGAGGCATCCATCGCACCGTCAGATTTACCGGCACCAACCAATGTGTGCATTTCGTCAATGAACAGAATAATCTCGCCATTCGCCGACTGCACTTCATTGAGCACAGCCTTCAGACGCTCTTCAAACTCACCACGATATTTTGCACCGGCAATTAGCGCGCCCATATCAAGCGCCATTAACCGCTTTTCTTTGAGCGATTCCGGCACATCACCATTGACAATACGTAAAGCCAGACCCTCAGCAATAGCGGTTTTACCCACGCCAGGTTCACCGATCAACACCGGATTGTTTTTGGTACGGCGCGACAAAACCTGAATGGTACGGCGGATTTCATCATCACGACCAATAACCGGATCAAGCTTGCCATTGCGCGCATCTTCTGTCAGATCGCGGGCATATTTTTTCAGTGCTTCAAAGTTGGCTTCCGCAGATGCACTGTCAGCTGTTCTGCCTTTACGCATCTGATTAATCACCTCATTAAGCGCCTTAGCAGTTACACCGGCTTTGGTCAGAATATCATAGGTTTTCGCGCTTTTTTCCAGCGTAAAAGCCGTCAGCAAGCGTTCAACCGTGACATAGCTGTCACCGGATTTGGTCGCCAGTTCTTCTGCCGTTGTTAAAATTTTGGCAAGTGCCGGCGCCAGATAAAGCTGACCGTTACCACCGGTTACTTTCGGCAGTGCAGCAAGCGCACCCTGCAAAGCAATTTTTATATCAGTGACACGGCCACCTGCACGGGAAATCAGCCCCGATGCCAGACCCTCTTCATCATCCACCAAAACCTTCAGCAAATGCTCAGGCATAAATTGCTGATTATCTGAATTCAACGCGAGGCTTTGTGCAGACTGGATAAAGCCCTGAACGCGTTCACTGTATTTCTCAATATTCATAAATGTCTCCTTCTCGCCTGCCAGCCCTTTAAGGCACCGGCAGATCATTGGTGACGGCTCCCCCTTAGAGGCAGAAGCCATTATAAAATGCTGCGCTTTATATTCTGCAGCTTGTTTATGAAATTGATATGGTGCAGTGCCGGTGCCCTCGCAAGGGGTTGGCGAAAAAGAATAATTTATAAAATCATTTTAAGAGCCGCTTGAACAGCCAGCATTTATATCAGCAGTTCAAAGCCGGTCATTTTCGGCACAATTATAAAAAAACCGGCGGAATAAACCGCCGGTTTTTAAAAAGCACATGAGACCAATCCGATTACTCGGTTTTAGCCAAAGCGGTGTCCTGATCCTGCGCTTCATTATCGGCGCTGGCAGTCCGCACAGTACGGCGCGGGCGCAAAACCCGGCGCGGACGGCGCGTTTCTGTATCTTCACTACCGGCATCCTGATCCGCATCAACCTGAGCAGCGGCAGCAACAGGTGCAGTCGCAGTATCTGCATCCCGCACTGCGGCAGCTGCAACACGCGGGCGGCGGCGAACAACCGGCGCTTCCGCAACCTGTGTTTCAACAACCGGTGCTGGAGCCTCTATTGCAACAGGTGCCGCAGAAACAGGTGCAGGGCTGGCCAAAACAGATGTCACAACCGGTGCTGCAGCCTGAACTGGCGCTGAGACTGGAGAATGAATAACAGGCTGCTCAGAAGACGAATCAAACGGCGCAGCATTAACCGCTGCTGTTTCATTGCTTTGTTCAGCATTATAGTCCGGGCGCTGATGACGGCGCGGACGCTGCATGCGGCTTTGCCTGTCATTTTGGTTCCGGTCATTTTGCTGGCGATCATTCTGGTTACGATCACCCGCATTACGCTCATTATAATTGCGCTCACCCTGATTACGATCAGAGTTGCGGTCACTACTGCGATCTGGGCGATTGTTCTGCTGGCGCGGATTGCGGTTTGATGTCCGGCTGTTTTCTTCGCCATACATAACTTCGGCAGGCGTGCCTTCAATCACCGGCTGCGGGCCGCTGCCGTCATAAACTTCCTGATGCACAACCTGATGCAATTGGCCGGAATTGCCCTGTTCCATCACATCGTCATCATCATAATTATCGTCGTCGAAATTTTCTTCGCGCTGTAATGGCACAGGATTTTGCGCCTGCGCAGCGAGAATAATACGATTATAATGTTCAGCGTGCTGCAAATAATTTTCTGCAATAACCCTATCGCCGGTCGCCTGCGCATCACGCGCCAAGGTCGTATATTTTTCGGCAATATGCTGCGCATTGCCCCTGATTTTCACATCAGGCCCGTTACTTTCATAGTTACGGGACAGAGGATTAGGGCCCTTGCGGTTATTGTTATTATTATTATTGCTACCCCGTCCACGCATGCGCCTGTTCTGCTGTGCTGGCCTCATACTCATCTCTTTTCAGATTAGGGGCGAAGAAATCCTCTCAGCTCTCAAGCTGATCGATCTCATAACTACAATGACGGAAAGTGCGCCCCGCACCTTCAGCTTATGATTTTATATAAGTTTTGTGCTGCCGTTTCAGCAACTCCGCAAAGGAGGTCAGTTAAAACACCAGACAGCTCGCTGATCAAAACCCTTGAAGCATCAATATAATTCCGCATCATCGAATGCGCATTTATATGTATATGCTTTCAAACATATGGCTTCAGGCTGACAACTCTGTCCGACGCACTACCGCATAATTCTTTAAATCGAAACCGGTTTAAAGGGAATATATACAGCATCCCAAAGTGTTACTGCATCTCTTACACATTCATCAGAAAGTGTAAACAGTAGCGGTGCGGGGAAATTAGCCGTGTTCGCGGCAAATTCCAAGTCTTTTTTGAGCGTATTCAGCATTAAAGTCAACGCTGAAATGATAAAGCCCGCTTATGCCCGCCCAAATCGTCTGCAGTACCAGTCAACCGCAAGGCGTGTTCTGCGAAAATAGCTTCCACATCATCAGCCTGTCCGGCCCCGATTTCCACGGCTACCATCCCGTTTTCACGCAGATGCCCGCCACTATATTGCGCTAAAGACCGATAAAAATTCAATCCGTCTTCACCACCATCAAGCGCAATCCGCGGATCATAATCTTTTACGCCTTTATCAAGTTCCAGTACAACTTTGGCCGGAATATAAGGCGGATTCGAGACAATAAGGTCATATTTTCCACGAACAGCACGGAACCAGTCACTCTGCAATGTTGCTAAACGCGATGAAACGCCGGCACGACTGGCATTGATACGCACAGCCTCAAGAGCGCCGTGAGCAATATCCACAGCAACACCACGGCTTTGCGGTACTTCATGCAGCAGGGTCACAACGATAGCACCGCTACCGGTGCCCATATCCAGAAGATCGGCAAAAGTATTTTCCGAAACCTTATCGCGAAGAAATGGCAAAACCAGACCAATCAATGCCTCAGTATCAGGGCGCGGCTCCAGCGTGTCGGCATTCAGTGTAAAAATCAGACCGTAAAATTCACGCTCACCGATGATTCGGTGTACCGGCTCTCCGGCCACTCTGCGCATAATTGCATGATTAAGACGCTCATAAATTTCAGCAGATACAGGCAAATCCTGACGGATCACAAGATCAGTAAGGTCACAGCCGCTGAGAGCCTGCACCAACAAACGGGCATCCATATCAGCACTGGCAATATCTGCGCTACGCAGTGCAAGCCGCACATAAGTCATAAGCTGGCCAAGTGTGGCAGGCATTTCAGGCGTCTCGGGATTCACGTCCGGAGTGTGTATCATCACGATCAACTATCACCCATTTCGGTCAGCAATGCGGTCTGATGATCAGAAATCAGTGCGTCCACCAATTCGTCCAGCTCCCCCATCATCACCCGATCAAGCTTATATAGTGTCAGATTAATGCGATGATCGGTGACACGGCCTTGCGGAAAATTATATGTGCGGATGCGCTCGGAACGATCACCGGAGCCAACCTGCGTACGACGCGCTTCCGAGCGCTCATTATCTGCACGCTGGCGCTCCATATCATAAAGTCGTGCCCGCAAAATCTGCATTGCGCGCGCGCGGTTTTGATGCTGGGATTTTTCAGCTTGAACCACCATAATGCCGGTGGGAATATGGGTAATACGCACGGCGGAATCCGTAGTATTAACGTGCTGGCCGCCAGCGCCCGATGCACGCATCGTATCAATGCGGATATCTTCATTGCGCACTTCAATATCAATATCTTCAGCCTCAGGCAGCACAGCAACTGTTGCCGCTGATGTATGAATACGCCCGCTGGCCTCCGTATCAGGCACACGCTGCACACGATGCACGCCGGATTCAAATTTCAGCTTTGAGAACACGCCCTTACCGGAAATTGTCGCGATAATTTCTTTATAACCACCGGCATCACCCTCACTGGCGGAAACCAGCTCAACCTTCCAGCCTTTATTAGCAGCAAAACGCTCATACATCCGAAACAGATCACCGCCAAACAACGCAGCCTCATTGCCCCCGGTACCGGCGCGAATTTCCAGAATTGCGTTTTTCTCATCTGCCGCATCTTTGGGCAGCAGCAAAATCTGTATCTCCGCTTCGAGCGCACTCAAACGGTTTTCAATATCCGGAATTTCCATTTCAGCCAATGCACGCATCTCGGCATCGCCAGACACATCATCACGCATAGCTTTCAGATCACGCAGCTCATCGCGTGCATGCTGTAGCTCACGAATTTTAAGCGCAACATCTTCAAGACCCGAATATTCTGAAGCGAGTTTTACGTAGGTTTCAGGGTTTGGATTATCGGCCATCTGCGCTTCAAGCATCATGAAGCGCTTCAACACCTGATCCATTCTGTCTTGCGGCAGTGCAACCATCCGATTTCCCTGAAATATGCTTATAGTGTTAAAATTTGGCGGTTTGCGCCCTGTTGCCTGCACCCATAAAGCATTTCGCAATCAAGTGGAAACCCTTGATTGCGAAATATAAGCCAGTAATAAAAGTGGTTCTATAACTGAATATGATGCTCGGCAGCATAGCGAACCAGGTTTTCACGGATTGAACCATTCGCATCCGGCCGGTGCACGAGCTCTTTCAGCATCACATTCAATGCCTCAGCATCCAATGACAGCAACATGTTTTTCACCGGGCCGATAGCCGCCGCCGACATTGAAATAGAGCGAAAACCAAGTCCGATCAGCATCATAGCTGTCAAAGGTTTGCCGGCCATCTCGCCGCAGAGTGTCACCGGCTTGCCATGGCGTTTGCCCGCTTCGGCAATTTGCAGCAACACACGCAAAAACGCCGGAGAAAGCTGATCAAAGCGATCTGCAATCTGCGCATTACCACGATCAACAGCCATAATGAACTGAAACAGATCATTTGAGCCAACCGATGCAAAATCCACCACATCCATCAACTCATCCAGCTGCCACAGCAAGGACGGTACTTCAATCATGGCGCCGATTTTTAAAGCGGTTGGCAAAGCATGGTCAAAACGCGTCAGATAGCTGACCTCACGCTCGATAATCTCACGGGTGGCTTTGACCTCGGCCACTTCTGTTACCATCGGCAGCATAATGCGCAACTCACGCCCGCCTGCCGCTTTCAGCAATGCGCGGATCTGGGTGCGCATCAGCCCCGGCCGGTCAAGTGCCAAGCGGATTGCCCGCCAGCCCATAGCCGGATTCTCTTCATGAGCATTGGAGCGAAAATACGGTAAGACCTTATCGCCGCCAATATCCAGCGTACGAAATGTCACCGGTTTATCGCCAGCAGCTTCCAGCACCGCACGATAGAGCTTTTCCTGCTGGCCCGAGCGCGGGAAAGTCGAGGCCACCATAAATTGCAACTCGGTACGAAACAGCCCGACACCTTCAGCGCCAGATTCTTTCAGCTGTGGTAAATCAACAATCAGGCCGCCATTCATCAGCAAGGCAATCGACTGGCCGTCTTTGGTAACCGAAGGCTCATCCCGCAACTCGCGATACAAAGCCTGCCGCTTGGCGCGAAATCGCACTTTCTCGGCATAAGCAGATTCCACATCTGTTTGCGGGCGCAAATGCACACGGCCATCTTCGCCGTCAATAATAATAGCATCGCCGTTTTCAGCCAGCGCCACCGCCCCTTTGGCTTGCCCCACAACCGGAATACCCATAGCGCGCGCCACAATCACCACATGGCTGGTGGTGGCGCCATCTTCCAGCACCAGACCACGTAACCTTTCGCGCGGATAATCCAGCAATTCCGCAGCCCCCATCGAGCGTGCAACAATGATTGAATCCTTGGCCATAACCTCGGCAGTAACTGCCGGATCATAGCCCATCAACTGGCGCATCAGCCTGTTTGCCAGATCATCAAAATCGCTGAGGCGTTCACGCATATAAGGATCGCTCAGATGCATCATACGGGCGCGGGTGTCGCTCTGCACTTTTTCAACCGCAGCTTCCGCTGTCAAACCATTGCGGATCGCCTCTTCAAGGCGGCGCATCCAGCCGCGGTCATGGGCAAACATCCGGTAAGCTTCCAACACATCACGGTGTTCCCCCTCCATCGCCACATCACGACGCGTCAGCATATCATCAATCGACAACCGCAAAGAGCCCATTGCCTCATCAAGGCGGGCAATTTCATGCGTAATATCTTCGTTGAAGAGGTTGGTCACAACAATGCGCGGCTCATGAAGTAACACATGGCCAAGCCCCACACCTTCATTATAGGCGTGACCGTTAAAACTCACGGAGCGGCCATTGGTCAGCTCAACGCCCGGGCGCGCCAAACGAGTCAGATCGCCTGATGCCACCATCTCAGCCAGCACCATACCTGTGGTTTCAAGCGCTTCCAGCTCATCTTCCCGATAGGCGCGCTTGGTGCGGTTCTGCACCACCAGCACACCCATGGTGCGGCCAGCGCGCAGCACCGGAACCCCCAGAAATGAATTATAAACTTCTTCGCCGGTTTCAGGCAGATAGGTAAAAGCCGGGTGGCTCTGCGCATCCGTCAGGTTGAGCGGGCGCGCGGTTGCTGCAATTGTGCCGACAAGCCCCTGCCCCAGCCGCAATTGCGCCAGATGCACAGATTGCGGGTTCAATCCCTCTGTTGCATAAAGTTCAAGAATTTCGTCGGATCGGAGTACGTAAAAAGAACAGACCTCCGCCACCATATTTTGCGCGATTGCACGCACAATACGGTCAAGGCGTTCCTGCGGTTCGAGCGCTTCAGCCATCAGGGCGCGAAGACGCTTGAGCAAAATCCGGGGTCCGGCTGTCAGCTCACGCATAGGATCTCAATGCTCCTCCAGATATTCCATGCGAAATTATCACATGCCCAATATCATCACCACTATCATCACGACAGATTGAAGGCTCTTGCCTGAAAGCCCCTAAAATCTGCCACGGGTTATCTGATTACGAATCACCCCGCATGTGCATAGCTCAGTTTATTTTGCTTGTGAGCATTTTTAGCACGAGCGTCTAGAGTCAAATCATCAAATCTTCGTTGTGATTATGCTCTTATGTCACTTCAGGTGCTTAAAATGTGGCATAAAACGATTAAATCTTATCTATCAACAAATCATCGCCAGAACCGGATGCTCCGTCTTTCACCCAGCCTCACAGCTATCAATGAGAGTTTAACTGAAATATCCACGCCTGAGCTATGCGTTATTTGCATAGCTCAAAGATTTCCTACACCCTGTATGGGCATTCGAATCTAAGCTTAGTCTACGTGAAACCCTCAAAGACAGCACCGGCAACAAAAAAGGCAGCGCCCGTAAGCACTGCCTTCCAGAAATTCTAAAACTTAAGAGCAGATCAGTGCTTATCAAGCCCATAAACCGAATGCAGGGTACGTACCGCAAGCTCCGTATAGGCGCTGTCGATCAAAATCGAGATTTTGATCTCGGATGTGGTGATCGCACGAATATTGATACCTTTTTCGGCGAGTGCTTTAAATGCAGTCGCGGCAACACCTGCATGTGAACGCATGCCGGTGCCGATCACCGAGATTTTTGCAAGGCCGGTTTCAGACTGGATTGAATCACAGCCGATTTCAGCCTTAACCTTATCCAGCGCATGCACAGCTTTATCCATATCGCCCGATGGCACGGTAAAGGTCATGTCGGTCTTGGAACCATCTTCCGACACATTCTGAACAATCATATCAACATTGATGTGCTCTTCGGCCAGCGGCACGAAAATCGCAGCCGATACGCCCGGGCGGTCAGCCACACGGCGCAGGGAAATCTGAGCTTCATCTCTGGCGAAAGCGATACCTGTAACGACCTGTTGTTCCACGATTTCTTCCTCGTCGCAAATCAGCGTTCCGGGAGGGTTGAGCGGATCGCCCATGCCCGGCGCATGCGGATCTTCAAAGCTTGAGCGCACAAATGTGCGCACTTTATGCACCATAGCCAGTTCAACAGAGCGAACCTGCAGCACTTTGGCGCCGAGTGATGCCATTTCCAGCATCTCTTCAAATGAAATTTTTGCCATACGGCGCGCTTTAGGCTCTACACGCGGGTCGGTGGTATAAACACCATCCACATCCGTATAGATATCACAGCGATCTGCTTTGACAGCCGCCGCGATTGCGACCGCTGAGGTATCCGAGCCGCCACGTCCGAGCGTCGAAATACGGTTTTCAGGGCTTATACCCTGGAAGCCGGCAATCACCGCCACCTGACCTTCGCCAAAACGCTTGATCAGAAACGAGCCGTCAATATCGGTAATGCGTGCTGCACCATGCGTTGTGTCGGTTTTAATCGGAATCTGCCAACCCTGCCATGAACGGGCATTAACACCCATTGACTGCAATACAATTGCCAGAAGACCAGCAGTGACCTGCTCGCCTGATGCCACAATAGCATCATATTCACGGGCATCATGCATAGGTGATGCTTCCCGTGTCCAACCCACAAGCTCGTTGGTTTTTCCGGCCATAGCCGAAACCACCACTGCTACTTCGTTTCCGGAATCGACTTCACGCTTAACGTGACGAGCCACATTCCGGATCCGGTCTATATCGGCCACAGAACTGCCGCCGAACTTCATCACAATGCGTGCCATTACGTCGACATGTCCTGAATGAAAATGAGAACCAACAAGAACCCGCCGGTACTCCGGTCAGGTGAGTGAAGCTGACATACCTAAATTATGCTCACTTCGCAAGCAAATCTGCGCTAAAAGATACTTGACTTTAACCAGCCAACGGACAAGAGCCTTCTGTGATCAGGTCCGATATCAGAAAATGGAGATGACAATGTCGAATATGTCCCAAAAGGATCAGCCCGAAGCTGTATCTGGCCGCACGACGATTGATCCGGCTGAAATTGCGCATTTTTCCCGCATTGCCAGTGAATGGTGGAATCCGCAAGGCAAGTTCCGCCCGCTCCATAAGTTCAATCCGACCCGTCTCGATTATATCAAAGCACATATTTGCAAGCATTTTAACCGCGATCCTTTATCGGCCAAACCGTTCGAAGGTCTGCGTATTCTCGATATTGGTTGCGGTGGCGGCCTGCTTTGTGAGCCGATGGCAAGGCTTGGTGCAACAGTTATTGGCGCAGATGCGTCAACAACCAATATTGAAGTTGCCAAAATCCATGCTCAGGAAATGGGCATTGATATTGATTACCGTGCCACAACCGCTGAAGCACTGGCCGATGCAAATGAACAATTTGACATCGTGTTGAATATGGAAGTTGTTGAACATGTTTCAGATGTGGATTTATTCATGTCTGAAACCGCTAAAATGGTAAAGCCGCAGGGGCTGATGTTTGTTGCCACAATTAACCGCACGCTGAAAGCGTGGGGTCTGGCAATTATCGGCGCGGAATATGTGCTGCGCTGGCTACCGAAGGGCACCCATCAATATGACAAGCTGGTGCGTCCTGAAGAACTGGAAAAGCCTTTGAACGCAGCAGGCCTGACGATTTTGGAAAAATCCGGCGTCAGCTATAATCCGCTCAATGACAGCTGGAAGCTCTCACGTGATCTTGATGTGAATTACATGGTTCTGGCACAGAGAAAATAACAGCCGGCGCTTCATCAGTCGTAAGAACAAAAAAGTAGCGCGTTTCCGATATTATAATCTAAACCGGAAGCGCTCTAGGTGTTTGGTCCCAGCATTTCACTATCAAGTTGTTTCAACTTGATAGTTATGTCCATGCGAAAAAGCTAAAATCCAGAGCGAGAACTGCGATCCAACCTGATCGGTTTGCGCTCTAGCCGGAGAGAACTGATCCGCATTAAAGGATCAGTTGTA
This sequence comes from Pseudochrobactrum mosebachae, assembly GCF_048914685.1. GTDB lineage: Bacteria > Pseudomonadota > Alphaproteobacteria > Rhizobiales > Rhizobiaceae > Pseudochrobactrum. Next base: position 2,270,291 of record NZ_CP128408.1, on the reverse strand, counting down.
ATCTTCCGGATCAGTTGGCAGCGGCATAATTTCAACGCCGTCTTCAACCAGCGCGGTAATTTCTTCGCGCGTTGCCTCACCGTAAATACCGCGCTCAGCGGTTTCACCGTGATGAATTTTGCGGGCTTCTTCAGCAAAGCGATCGCCGACATAATCAGCATTTTCTTTAACTTTACGGCTGATCTCACGAATTTCATTCAGCAGTTTACGCTGGGTTTCCCCCATAGTCGCCGCTATTTTATCCTTGATACGGCCTGTTGTTACCGAAGGCGCCATCAGCGCCTTGGTAACTTTGGGTGAATGACACAGCGGGCATTGCACCAGACCGCGCGCGGTCTGGGCATCGAAATCCTCATTATTGCGAAACCAGCCCTCAAATTCATGAGCCTGATCACAGTGCAGAGAAAACCGCATCATAGCTTTGCCGCAACGCCTCCCGCATTGATGGTTTCCAGTTTAAACTCACGGGCATTTTTGAGATTAGGGATCATGTTGCGTGCCGCTGCACTTTCAGCAACATTAATATCGGCATAGATCACCGCCGGATTATCATGATCAGCCTCAGCCAAAATCTTACCCCAAGGAGAAACAATCAGGGAATGGCCGTAAGTCTCACGGTTCCCATTATGCAAGCCGCCCTGTGCAGCAGAAATCAGAAACGCACCATTTTCAATCGCACGGGCACGCTGCAGAATATGCCAATGTGCCTCACCGGTCTGGCGGGTAAACGCGGCCGGTGCTGTAATAACATGAGCGCCACTCAGAGCCTGCGCCCGAAACAGTTGCGGAAAACGGATGTCATAACAGATGGCAAAACCGAGCTTCATAAATGGCAGCTCGGCAATCACTGCGCGCTCACCTGCAGAAATAGTGTCGGATTCACGCCAGCTTTCACCATTGTCCAAATCCACATCAAACATGTGAATCTTGTCATAGGTCGTAATTTTTGAACCATCAGGCCCGAAAAGAAACGCACGATTGGCAATCAGACCACCCTCTACATTAATCGGCGTTGAACCAATATGCAGATAAATGCCGTAGCGCTTGGCAAGAAGTGCCGCCTCGCGCACCACAGGATCATCCTGTTCGCCATGCAGGCTCGCGCGATACAGCGCGCGGTCATTCTGGATAATACCGGTATTTTCAGGTGTCTGCACATAATCAGCACCTTTAGCGGCGGCTTCACCAACCATCTGGCTCAGCGCTTCAATATTGGCGGACATATCACCATTAGAGCGCATTTGTATGGCTGCGGCTTTGAAAGTTGTATTATTTACCGGCATTATTTCTCCCCTTACAATTTCAAACATTTGCCTGCCAAATCAAAATGAGAGCGGGTAACGGTCACATTGGATCGCAGCGCCCGCTCTGGATTGGCTCTAGCAGACAAATGTCCGGTTAATCAGGCAAGCGCGCCTGTTTCCAGCAAAGTTTTTAGTTTACCGTCCCGGTCGAGCGCATAAAGGTCATCGCAACCGCCAACATGCACAGCACCGACAAATACCTGCGGAAATGTAGTGCCACCCGAACGGGTCATCATTTCTTCACGGTATTTTGGTTCAACCGTAGCGTTATATTCCGTATAGCCCGGCGCACGGACATCAAGCAGCTTTTTAGCACGGGTGCAGTAGCCGCAGCCATCACGGGTATAGATTTCAACATTCATAATCAGAGTCTCCAGATTCCTGCATATATATAACCATGCAAGCGCGATCATCCAAGCATATGCTAGCTAATTTATTGGTATCAAACAGCATCTATTGAATTTTTGTCTCAGATAAAACACGACTGAAGGTCAAAACATCCACATCCGTTGCTCCTGCTTTGAGCAGAACCCGGCACGCAGCCTTAACAGTAGCGCCGGTGGTATAGACATCATCAATCAATAAAACTCTGCGTCCCTGCACTTTCACCAGTGCTTTATCCGGCACATGAAATGCTCCCGCAACATTGCGCTGGCGCTCACTCCGGCTAAGCTCGGCCTGCTGGCGTGTATCTTTATGACGTATCAGCACAGCTGGCTCATAGGCTTTACCACTCAGTCTTGCCAGATTGCGCGCCAGCTCTGCCGCCTGATTATACCGCCTGCGCCACAAGCGCTTACGGTGCAGCGGCACCGGTATGATGACATCACAATCATCCAGTAATGCATGCCCGCTGCGCTGCATCCATCTTGCCATCCATGGCGCCAGATCAAGCCTATCATAATATTTAAGCGCAACACTGGCATGACGGATTGCCCCTTCATGGCGGGCAACCGAGCGCAAACGCTTAAAAACCGGCGGATCGGCAATTGCTTCACCGCAGAGAAAACCAGCGCCCAGATCATGACTGAAGGGTGTACCCATAACCGGACAGAGCGGCATCTCCAGAAAGCCGACCTCCTGCCAGCAATGCCCGCACAAAGTACCATTATCCGAGACAGGCGCATCACAACCCCAGCATAAGGGTGGAAAAATGCGTCCGGCAATGAGCTTTAAAGACAGTGATAATCCGTTGATGAAGCGATTGCGCTGCAAGCGTTTCATAGCCGTTTTCTCTTCCATACCTGCAGCATGAAAGGTCATAGTTTCCTGCGCGACCGGTAATTCCCCCATTGCATTCATCCCCGTTTGAACGCATCTACAACACCATGCCACAGGCTGTGATACTGTCCAAGACAATCATGCATAGCAATATGGCCTGTGATACCGACGCTGAAACTATACGGGATACGGAACCATGCAGGGAACGGACACCAATCCGAACGCCATTTTTGACAGTGCATTGCTGCGCCAGCGTCTGGAGCGTGCGCGCAAACGTGCTGTATATGGCGCTGATTTTTTGCTCGAGCGCTGTATTCAGGATCTCGGCGAACGGCTGACCACAGTTGAACGCAAATTTAACCGCGCTGTGATTATCAATCCCTACACACAGTCCATTGCACAATGCCTGCAAAATTCCGGCAAGACCGGCATAATCGACACTGTCGACTATCAGCCGCAGCAATCGCCCGCAAATCTGGCAACTGAATATCTGCCGCTGGAGCCGCAAAGTGCCGATCTGATCGTCTCACTATTATCACTGCATCTGACCAATGATACGCCGGGGCTGATGATGCAGATCAAACGTGCGCTCAAACCTGACGGATTGTTTTTGGGTGCTATGGCCGGTGCCGGAACCTTGGGCGAACTGCGTGAATCACTGTTGCAGGCAGAATCCGAGCTGAACTCAGGTGTCAGCCCGCGTGTTGTACCTTTTGCTGATGTGCGTGATGCGGGCGGCCTGTTGCAGCGCGCAGGTCTGGCATTACCAGTGACTGATCTGGAAAATGTAACAGTGCGTTATGATAATATGTTTGCACTGATGGCTGATATCCGCGCCATGGGCATGGCCAACAGCCTGCTTGGCCGCTCACGCAGGCCGGTCAGCCGCACGTTTTTTGTCAGAGCTGCCGAGATTTATGCCGAGCGCTTCAGCGATCCGGATGGCCGTATCCGCGCAACATTTTCTTTTATCTGGCTGTCGGGCTGGGCGCCGCATGAATCACAGCAGAAGCCATTAAAACCGGGCTCTGCCAAAGCATCTCTTGCTGATGCACTGATGGCCTCGGCCAATAAACCAAAAACCTAAAGCCGCTTCACGAATTGTGAGAAACCTCTGAGGTAAAAAATAAAAGAGCAGGTCGCATGATTAGGTTGATTGCGACCTGCTCCAGAGCGTTTTAAATTTTGCTTTAAGCGAAAAACGCCCTGTTATTACCCTCATTCGGTTTCGGATTAAAACGGGTTTAGCGCTTTATCGAAGCGGTCGACATCATGTCAACGCTGGTCGGAAACAGGGATTGTGCGGATTTTTTATTGGCTTTGTCGTTCAAAATCGGAACGATCACTAAGGCTAAAGCCAGAATTGCCGAGCCAAACAACAACACAAAGCGCATCACACCACTTTTTGCACCGGGCATAAATCTGGTTGAGGTCTTTGTATCTTCTTTGAAAAAGTCAGTCAAAAACTCAGACTGATACTGACTGCGGTCACTGCTCATTGTCATACTCCGGCCTTGTCATCCTACCATGCGGCATGACGGTGAATCAGAGATTAACAAAGCCGTTTTAAATTTCGCGTCAGTGATAAAACATGCCCTAATGATATGAAAATGGTTAATTTTTTACAACAGGTCGATCAGGAACGGGATCAGCGGCTCATCTGCCGGTGGCATAGGATAATTACGTAAATCCTGCGGTCGAACCCATTTCAATGCCTGCCCTTCCATCGAACGGGCAATACCTTCATAGCGGCGGCAAATATACAGCGGCATCAGCAGATGGAATTTCTCATAAGCATAACTGGCAAAAGTCAGCGGGGCGAGACAGGCCGGTTTGGTGATAATACCAAGCTCTTCTTCTAACTCACGGATCAGCGCCGCTTCAGGGGTTTCGCCGCTTTCAACTTTACCACCGGGAAACTCCCACAGGCCGGCAAGGTTTTTACCTTCAGGCCGCTGCGCCAAAAGAATGCGGCCATCTGCGTCAATCAATGCGCAGGCTACAACCAGAACAATCTTTTTTCCATCACTCATCAGAAAAGCCTATCTGCAATAATAAATATAATCATAAACCGGCGTAAAACCTAACGCCTGATAGAGCGCCTGTGCCGCTGCATTATCGGCCTCGACCTGTAACCACATAGTATGATCACCACGTTGTCGGGCTTCATATAGTGTCTGCAATACCAGCGCCTTTGCAAATCCGCGCCGCCTGAAATTCTCAGCAATACACAGATCAAGCAAGCCGGTAAATCCTTTATCACTCACGCAAAGCAATGTCGCAGCCGGTTCTGCACCGGCAAAACCGACAAGCATAAACTTTTGTGGCTGAATACTACGCAATAATTGTGCGAGCCCTTCAATCAGCGGTTCAGGGCGCGCATGAAATGCCGCAGAAATACGGCTATAACCGCTTTCCTGCCCGTGCCTGAAAGCCACAAGCCGTAGCGGTAAACGCGCTGGCGGCATCTTCAGCAAGCTGTGTTCACGCAGATCGCAGGCCATAACCAGCGATGCACCAAGCGCCTGATAGCCCCGCGCATGCAAGCCACCCGCAAGTGCTTTTGGAGCCAATGGTGTCAGGCGAAAAACCGGTTGCTGCCCCAGCGCAATAAAGTGTTGCTCACAGGCGGCAATCCGCATCTCCAGATCTGCATCATCAGCAGGATCAAGCAGATTAACCGAATTACCGCGTTTTGACGGATAATAAGATGTTGTCTGAACCACCCAGCTGCCTTCATGCACGACCTGAGCCGCAGGCCATGCACGAAAACCGAGTTCTTCTATCTGCCGGATGATAAGCAGATCAGCAATATTGCCATTGACAGGCATTATAACCTCAGGAGCGGTAATCGCCGTTAATGGCAACATATTCCTTGGTCAGATCACAGGTCCACACAGTGGCTGTGCCTTCGCCCATACCAAGCTCCACAGTGATGACAATGTCTTCACCCTTCATATAATCTGATGCAGCCTGCTCTGAATAAGCTGGATCGCGCTCACCATTAACCGCAACGCGGATAGGGCCGAAACTGATCGCCAGCAGATCGCGATCCGCAGGCTCGCCAGCTTTACCCACAGCCATAACCACGCGTCCCCAATTGGCATCCTCACCGGCAGCCGCAGTTTTAACCAGCGGTGAATTGGCAATGGACATGGCAATGCGCTTGGCAGAAACATCCGAAACCGCACCTTTGACAGTGATTTCGAGCATTTTACGCGCACCTTCACCATCACGCACAACCTGCAAGGCAAGGTTTTTCAGTACTTTGCGCAGTGCACGATCAAACTCCGCCAATCGCGCATCATCGCTTGATGTCACGGCAACTGCACCACGTTCAGCCGCAGTGCCGGTTGCAAACAGCATCAGCGTGTCGGATGTGGAGGTATCGCTATCCACTGTCACCGCATTAAAACTCGAATCCACAGCCTGTGAGAGCAGCCCCTGCAATATATCGGAGGCAATCGGCGCATCTGTTACAATGAATGACAGCATTGTCGCCATATCGGGGGCAATCATGCCTGCACCCTTGGCAATACCGTTAATCGTCACCGGCACGCCACCGAGCAGTGCCGTTTCTGTCGCCACTTTCGGGTAAGTATCGGTGGTCATGATGGCCTTGGCAGCCTCCAGCCAGCCATCAGCATCGGCACGGGCATTCATATCATCAAACAAATGCGAAAATTTGCCGGCATCAAGTGGTTCACCGATAACACCGGTTGAGGCGAGAAAAATTTCATGGTTCTGACAGCCCAGCGCTTCACTGGCAGCTTTGGCTGTCGCCATTGTGGTTTCACGGCCTTTTTTACCCGTAAATGCATTGGCATTACCGGAATTAACAATCACAACTTTCGCAGAAGGCTGGGTCTGGCCATGTTTCAAGCTCTCACGGCAGAAATCAACCGGAGCAGACGGGCATTTGGAGCGGGTAAAGACACCGGCAACGGCTGCAGGCTTGTCAAAAACCATCATCAATACATCGGTGCGGTTTTTATATTTGATCCCCGCCTCAGCGGTCGCCATTCGCACACCGGTAATCACCGGCATTGCAGGGTAATGTTTTGGAGCGAGCGGAGAAACAGACGCAGACATGAGTGCCTCAAAATAAATGCTGATGATTGGTCAAAAGCTGTTTCAAAGAAACATGAAACCGCTTTGGTAGATGCGGATAATAAAGAATGAATGGCCGCCAGATGCAATCACCTGCCCCGAAATTTCGGGGCAGGTGATGTATTTATCAAACAATTTTATTAGTTTGGTTATTGTGGGGCTTTTGCAGCAGCATCCTGTGCGTCTGCCGCCTCTTTCATTGCTTTGGCAACGGCTTCATCTTCGTAAGAGATTTTGGTCGCCTCACGCAGCTTTTTGATCATTTCAATGTATTTTTCACGGATAACGATCGAGCGAACCTGATCTTTAACCTGATCAAACGCCGGTGGCTGCTGCTGCCGCTTATCTTCTACCTTGATAACATGGTAGCCGAACTGGGATTTAACCGGTTCTTTGGTGTAGCCGCCAACGTCAAGTGCGAATGCAGCTTTTTCAAATTCCGGCACCATCATGCCTTCACCGAAATAGCCAAGATCACCGCCCTGAGCGGCCGAGCCGTCAGTTGAGCTTTCTTTAGCCAGATCTTCAAACTTGGCACCGCCTTCAAGCTTTTTAATAATAGCTTTGGCTTCATCTTCGGTTTTAACCAGAATATGACGGGCACGCACTTCGTTTTTCGCAGGCATTGCTGCAATTTCAGTATCATAGCGTGCACGCACTTCCGCATCGGTGATCTTGTCAACGATAGCAGTCTGGAAATACTCATTGTGCAGAGCGCGGTCTTTCAAGAACTCAAGGCGCTGCTTGAACGCTGCATCATCATCCAGCTTGTCAGCTTTAGCGGCAGCGGCCAGAACTTTAATGTCTACCAAGGCAGCCAGCGCAGCCAGACGGCGCTGATCATCCGGCAAGCGCGAGAACTGCGGATCAAGATCGCTCGATGCCTGATCAACTTCACCTTCAGTCAGCTTCACACCATTAACGGTGGCAAGCACCTTATTCGGATCGCTTTTAACAGCCGGCTTTGCAGTTGTTTCAGTCTTTGCAGCAGCATCCTGTGCATAGGCGCTGCCGACAGCAGTGCTCAGCAGCAAACCAGCGGCCAGTTGAATCAGGATTTTACGAGTACGTGTCATCAGTGAATTTCTCCTTCGGAACGAAGTACCGTCCCATGAATAAGGCAGAATTTTGCTATTTCGCCCCAACTCAAGCATTTCGCAGTCAAATGAACACATTTGTAGGTCACGATCATGCACAAATAACAATCAAAGCGGTTCCACATCACTGCTCCGCTTTAATCAGAGCAGTTTAATATATAGGCAATACGACAATTTTAGTCACAATAGATCTCCCAATTTCTTGTAAAACTCAGAGTGACCCGCTCAATGCAGCAAATATCTTTGCTTTTGCCCCAAGCATCTCTGTTGCTAAATCTGAGCATCTATTTTGCCAAATCATTGACATCGCCGCCCTCTCCTCTTATCTGTCCATCGGCTTTGCGTCCAGAGAGCTGCCAAACAGAAATTGCGCGAAATGTCTTTTCGAGTGCGTGATTTCTTGCCATAAGTCTCGCACAAACAAATAAAGCCGATGACAGCGCGCCGCATATGTGGCGACAGCCTTGGCTGAAGATTTAAGAAAGGACCAGCAATGGTCAGCTTTGGCGGTCTCGCCCGTATGATTTTCGGCTCATCCAATGAGCGCCGTATCAAGGGTCTTCGTCCTCGCGCAGAGGCAATTACTGCGCTTGAGAAAAACTATGAAGCCCTGACTGATGCCCAACTTCAGTCTAAAACTGATGAATTCCGCGCCTTACTCAAGAGCGGCAAGACACTTGATGACCTTCTGCCGGATGCATTTGCTACGGTTCGTGAAGCGGCAAAACGTGTCCTCGGTATGCGCCCCTTTGATGTGCAGCTGATCGGCGGTATCGTGCTGCATGAGCGCTCAATCGCGGAAATGCGCACTGGTGAAGGTAAAACCCTGATGGCAACCTTGCCGGTTTACCTCAATGCACTTGAAGGTAAAGGCGTGCATGTCGTTACTGTTAACGACTATCTTGCCACCCGTGATGCGCAGACAATGGGCGTGTTGTATAATTTCCTCGGTCTGAGCGTTGGCGTGATTGCGCATGGTCTGGATGATGATCAGCGCAAGGAGGCTTATGCCTGCGATATCACCTATGCGACCAATAACGAGCTCGGCTTCGACTACCTGCGCGACAACATGAAATATGAGCGCGCACAGATGGTGCAGCGCCAGCATAATTACGCGATTGTCGATGAAGTTGATTCGATTCTGATCGATGAAGCGCGTACACCGCTGATCATTTCAGGCCCCCTGGAAGATCGTTCTGAATTTTATACACTGATCGATACTTTTATTCCTCAGCTTGAAGCTGAGGATTTTGAAGTCGATGAAAAGCAGAAAACTGCGATTTTCACCGAAATCGGCACTGAAAAAATCGAAAAACTGTTGGAAGCTGCCGGTCATCTTAAAGGTGAAAGCCTTTATGACATCGAAAATGTGTCGGTGGTGCATCACCTCAACAATGCTTTGCGCGCTCACAAGCTGTTCCAGCTCGATAAAGATTATATCGTTCGTAACGACGAACTGGTGATTATCGACGAATTTACCGGCCGTATGATGCCGGGTCGACGTTATTCGGAAGGTCTGCATCAGGCGCTGGAAGCCAAAGAACATGTGACAATCCAGCCTGAAAATCAGACACTGGCATCCATCACCTTTCAGAACTATTTCCGCATGTATACCAAGCTTGCCGGTATGACCGGTACAGCTGCAACAGAAGCAGAAGAGTTCGGCAATATTTACGGCCTCGAAGTTGCAATCATCCCGACCAATATGCCGATTGCACGTATTGATTCCGACGATGAAGTCTACCGTACGGTTGACGAAAAATATAAAGCCATTATCCGCGATATCCGCGAAGCACATGATAAAGATCAGCCGGTTCTTGTTGGTACAACCTCGATTGAAAAATCGGAACTTCTGGCAGAGCGCCTGAAAAGCGACGGCGTAAAAAACATTCAGGTTTTGAATGCCCGTTATCATGAGCAGGAAGCCTATATCGTTTCTCAGGCCGGTGTGCCGGGTGCTATCACCATTGCAACCAATATGGCCGGCCGCGGTACCGATATTCAGCTCGGCGGCAATCTGGAAATGCGTATCAAGGTCGAGCTGGCAGATGTGCCGGAAGGCCCGGAACGCGATGCTAAAATTATCGAGCTGAAAGCCGATATTGCCCGCAACAAAGAAAAAGCACTGGCAGCCGGTGGCCTTTACGTTCTGGCCACAGAGCGCCATGAAAGCCGTCGTATTGACAATCAGCTCCGCGGTCGTTCAGGCCGTCAGGGGGATCCGGGCAAATCCAAGTTCTTCCTGTCATTGCAAGATGATCTGATGCGTATTTTCGGCTCGGACCGTATGGACAATATGCTGCAAAAGCTTGGTCTGAAAGAAGACGAAGCCATTGTGCATCCGTGGATCAATAAGGCGCTGGAAAAGGCTCAGAAAAAGGTTGAAGCCCGTAACTTTGAAATCCGCAAAAACCTGCTCAAATACGACGATGTGATGAATGATCAGCGTAAGGTGATCTTTGAACAACGTCTGGAAATGATGGATGCCGAAGATTTGACGGATGCCATCAATGAAATGCGCCATGAAGTGATTGAGGATCTGGTTCGCAGTCATATTCCTGAAAACGCTTATGCAGAACAGTGGAAGACCGCTGAACTCAAAGAAGAAGTGCTAAAAGTTCTGAATTTGGACTTGCCGATTGAAGAATGGGCAGCAGAAGAAGGCATTGCCGAAGAGCAAATTGAAGAACGCGTCAAAGAAGCTGCCGATAAGGTTGCACAAGAACGTGCTGAGCGCTTCGGCCCGCAGATAATGACATATGTGCAGAAATCTGTTGTCCTGCAATCGCTTGACAATCTGTGGCGTGAGCATCTGGTCAATCTTGATCATCTGCGTTCAGTTGTCGGTTTCCGTGGCTATGCGCAGCGTGATCCGCTCAATGAGTATAAGACTGAAGGCTTTGAACTGTTTCAGGCTATGCTGACCAATCTTCGTGAGGTTGTGACATCTCAGATGATGCGCGTTGAAATCATGCGCGATGAACCGCAAACCGAATTACCGGAACTGCCTGAAATGCAGGGCCACCATATTGATGGCAGCACCGGCGAAGATGATTTTGGTGAAGGTGCCCAGCTGGTTGACAATGACCGTTTTGTTGCCCCAGAGAACCGTGATCCGAATAATCCGGCAACATGGGGGCGTGTTGCCCGCAATGAAGCCTGCCCTTGCGGCTCGGGCAAACGATATAAACATTGCCACGGTTCTTTTGCCTGATCAGTCAAGCTAGGGTATTTCACTATCAAGTTGAATCGACTTGATAGGTATGAAAATGCGAGAAGCCTAAAATCTAGAGCGAGCGCTGCGATCTAATCCGATTGTTACCCGCTCTAGTCAATATCAACACCGCCTGAAAAATACAGGCGGTGTTTTTTATTGCCTGTTCATCTGTAATTCTATCAGCTGACTTATAAACTTATCTGTGTCAGAACAATTATTTGTAAGTTGTATGTAGTTGCGAGGACATTTTGCCCGCCGGATTTGAAATCACATCATTTTGTGAACGTCTGCTGCCGAGACAGCTGACGGAACGCTTGCGGCCGTATTTGCAACGGGCAGACAATATGTTCTCAACGGATGATGAGCAGGGCAAAGCCAAGCGCTCATCTATCAAGGCGTTTAGCGTCCGCATTGCCGGTGCGGCATTGGCTCTGCTTACTCAGGTCGCACTCGCACGTTTAATGGGCAGCTTTGAATTCGGTATTTATGTGCTGGTCTGGACCATCACGCTCATTCTCAGTGATCTGGCCTGTTTCGGCTTCCACACCACCATTATCCGCTATGTACCGCAATATTTGCAGCAACATAAAGCCAATTCTGCGCGGGGAATTTTGCGCGCCGGTTCGATCTTTACCTTGATCAGTGCCGTCATAGTCACCCTGATCAGCATGCTGTTGCTCTCGCGTTTTGCTCATAGTTTTGAAGCCTATTACTGGGCACCTTTTATTATCAGCTTGTGCTGCATTCCCGCTATGGCACTCAGCAATATTCTTGATGGTACAGCACGATCTCAAGGCTGGATATTGGCAGCCCTCAGCCCCGGATATATTATCCGTCCGCTGGTGATGTTGAGCGTATTTTTTATCTTGCTGTTAGCAGGCTTTGAACCACAAGCCACAACAGCGCTGCTCGCGGCATTTGCCGGCACCGCAATCACCTTTATCGGACAGCAGTTTGTTTTGCGCCGGCGGCTGCGAAAAATATTACCTGCCGGTACAAAAAATTATCACATGCAGGAGTGGCTGAAGGTTTCGCTGCCGATTTTTCTGATTGAAGGTTTCTTTTTTCTGGTGATCAATATTGATGTTCTGATGGTTGGACATCTGATGGATCCCGACAGTGTGGCAATGTATTTTGCTGTAACCAAAATACTGGCGCTGGCGCATTTTGTATATTTTGCAGTTAAATCCAGCGTTGCACAGCGTTACTCCCAATTATTGCATAGTGATGATACGCAGGCATTTCAGAGCTTTGCGCGCAATACTGCACGCTGGACTTTCTGGCCCACAGTGCTGCTGGCAATGCTGCTGCTGCTTATTGGCTGGCCATTGCTGGCACTCTTCGGCGGTGGTTTTACCGCCGGCTATCCATTGCTGTTCATTATGATCCTTGGCGTGATTGCGCGTGCCAGTGTGGGGCCATGCGAGAGCCTGCTTGCAATGTCCGGCAACCAGAATATCTGCGCGCTGCTTTATGCACTAACCCTGATTATCAACATCGGGCTCAACCTGGCTTTAATTCCGCTTTTAGGCTTGAGTGGCGCTGCCATTGCCACCACTATCGCCATGATCGCCGAAGCAGCAACGCTCTCCTATGCGGTTCGCACACGTTTGGGTGTCAGCATGTTCGTCTTTACCGCGCGCAAACAACTGGCAGGATAATAAAATATGCTGCATATTTACCGAAGAGCTGAAGCCTTAGAGCGCTTGAATAGCTTGAAAATAGCGCAGCCTGCCGAAGATAATATTTTCAATCATCCGGCTTTTTTGCAACCTGCACTGCAATATTTTGGTAACTCAACTTGCGGCTTAATAAGCATTGAAAACCAGCAGACCAAGTTTCTGATGCCGTTTCAGGTGGCAAGAGCGGGCCTAGGCTTTGTAAAAACCATCTATGGCTGGAGCAATATTTACAGCACACAAGGCACCCCGCTGATTGCTGAACATACAGTGTCCGAAACACTTACACGTTTGCTAAATGGCCTTGCGCAGCCACAGAACAAATTACCGGATACGCTATTATTGCCGGATATAAATCTTGATGGTGCATTTGCCAAAGCACTACTGGCATATGCAAATCAGCACAATTTGCCACTGCAACTGATTCGTCAAGAAGTGCGCCCTGTCCTTTTATCCGGTGGGGAGAACGAACTTTATGTGCCCCCCGAACTTTATCTCACCAATGCAATCGGTAAAAACCACCACAGGGATTATCGCCGCCTATGGCGGCGGTTAAGTGAAACCGGTACGCTTGAATATCAAATAGCAACGGATAAAATCGCTATTCTCAAAGCTTTAGAGGCTTTCTTGAAACTGGAAGCATCTGGCTGGAAAGGGAAACGCGGCACCGCATTTTTAAACAAGCCGCAGCATACCGATTTTATCCGCATAGCCGTTAGTAATCTGGTAGAACAAGAGCAGGTAAATATCCACTCATTGGCGCTTAATGGTAAGACCATCGCCAGCCTGATCATTTTTACAGCCGGAGATCAGGCATGGACGTGGAAAACTGCCTATGATGAAACCTTGAGGGCTTTTTCACCCGGCGTTTTGCTGATGATCGAATTTTTAAAAAACCAGCTCGGTAAGCCTGAAATAAGAATAACCGATTCTTGCGCTATTCCTGATCACCCAGTGATGTCACGGCTGTTTCATCAGCGCCAAAGCTTTGGTACCATCATTTTAGGCCTTACAGATCAGAGCCAACAATCCGTACATAAGATAAGCAGTCAGCTACAGCGCTATGACCGGCTGCGTAATACGATACGCAGCCTTAAGGCTCGCTTAAAAGCACAATGAAATTCACCCGTTTTAGTCGCTAACCGGTGGAACAACTGCCCATTTTTGCTTGGTAAAGCGGTTGATATAGGCACCCCAAAGCGCCGTTTTCAAACGCTGAAACGGGCGCTTTGTTTCCCGTATAATCCGACGCCAGACCGGTGGGCGCTGATATTCTGAACTCCGGTCTGCTCCCAGAGTACTGGCAAGCCCAGCCTGACCGCAAATTGCCGGGCTAACCTGATAAATTACCAACTCATTGAAGAATCCGCAGGCCGGCGTGAAGAAAAAATGATCGACAGGTGCGGCAGCATCATTCATACGGGTAAGAAGATCTTTAGCGCAACGTCGCGAAATGATGTAGCCCGCTGACAGGATATGCTGGCTGCGCAACCTTGCAACACTATAGCGTTCGCCTACAAGGACCTCAGTCTCATCCATCAGAACTTTACGCTCATGCGTTTCTAGTTTTATCACATCAGCATTTGCAGGAACCCAGACGTCAGAAATAAAGAACCTGTGCGCATCCTTGGAGAGTCTGACATCATCCTCAAAAACCGCGGCAAACTTGTCTGTGCCCCGCGCAATCAGTTCCAAACACTTGCGATGGCTGAGAAAACACCCGATTTCAGTTCTGTTTAAGGGCTGCTTCCAACCGGGATTTGTCTTGATACCCGCCACTTCAGCATTACTAAGAAGCTTGCCTTCCACGGCGGTTACCCGTTCAAAATTGATATTCGCTTTTGCAAATTCCGCTTTCATACGCAAAAGACGATCCGGCGAACGATCCAGATTAATAAGATAAGCTTTCACTATAGTTTCCCTTGAAACAAGATCATTTTACGGAAGTAAATTTGCAGGGAGAGGCGTATCAGATCATTGCACTATCATGACCTGAGAAATTATCCCCGTTAAAATGGCAGCATCAAGACCACGACAAGCGCAGCAATAACTGCGAATGTGACAATGCCCAGCACTGTGTCTGTCATAGCGCATCTGCGATAAAATAAAACGATGAAGCACTCAATGTTACAAAGCCCCCCGGCGACATTTATCGTCACTGCATAACGCGGGCAAATAAGATTTACAATTGTGCATAGCCAAAGAAATGACCTGTAAAGGCTAAACCCTGTGCAATAATTTTAGAATGCTATTTCAGTGGTTGACATCATATTCTCGTTTCATTAGATAAAATACAGTCCCATTAAAAGGGACGCATATTGGGGAATATGAAAAAGGCTGCCGTAAGTATTATATAAAATACGACTGCACGCCATCAACAACCGGATACGAGATTACGGCGATTAATCCAATTAATCATCTGTTTTCTGTGTCCTTGGAGGAGGAATTATGATGCGCGCTTCTCAGTTCTTAGCGTCTACATCACTTGCATTATCATTAGCATTTTCCAGCTTTTCCTATACGTCTGCTTATGCGGCAGACCCGTCAATCTGCGTTAATCAATATGTCAGCGCAACCGTTATTACCGACATACTGAATGGCCTCAAAGAAGGTCTGAAAGAAAAGAATATTTCCACCGACGGCATGTCGGTACAGAATCCTGAAGCCGATGCTGCCACTCAGCAAACACTGGCGCAAGGCTTCATCAATGGCAATTGTGATGTCATTGTTGCGATTTCCACACCGGGTGCACAGATTTTCCGCCGCCTGACCTCTGATATTCCAGTCATTTTTGTGGGCTCCTCCACCCCAGTTGAAGCAGGTCTGGTTGAATCCTTTGAAAAGCCCGGCACCAACTTCACCGGCGTTGCCGACCCTGCACCGATTGAAGCCGACATCGATGCCATGCGTGAAGTTTTGCCAGCTATCAAAGCCATTGGGCTTGTTTATAAGGCTGGTGATCCTGCCGGTGATTTTCTTGCCAAACGTTCTAAAGAGCACATAGAAAAGCTGGGACTGAAGGTCGTTGAGGCGACAATTGCCAATGCCGGCGAAACCACACAAGCAACACAAGCACTGGTTGGCAAAGTGGATGCGATCCACCTGCCGGGCGATTCTACCACGATGAGCGGTATTGCCGGCGTCCTGCGTGTTGCTAATGATTCCAAAATTCCGGTTTTCGGCTCTCTTAGTGAGGCCGTAAGTAAAGGCTCTGTGCTTTCAGCAGCCTATAGTTACACAGAAGTCGGCAAGCTGGCTTCTGATCTGGTTGCCAAGGTTCTTTCAGGCATAAAACCTGCGGATATTCCGGTGGTTGTGCCTGATGCAAGTAACTTTGAAATCAATCTGACACAGGCAAAGAAGCTCGGTCTGGATATTCCGGAAGACTTGTTACGCCGCGCCACCCGCACTTATTAATAATCGGAGACAGCGCCATGAGCATTCTGCTTATTGGTGCGCAAGTTGGGCTGATTTACGGCCCGCTTGCGCTCGGGATTTATTTTGCTCTCAACGTGATGAGCTTACCAGATCTTACACTTGAAGGTTCTTTTGGCATCGGTGGTGCCAGCACAGCCGTTATGCTGGTTGCAGGTTTTGATCCAGCAACAGCCCTGCTGGTTGGCATAATGGCCGGTAGCTCTGCCGGCCTGATCACCGGCCTGCTGCATGTTCGCCTGCGTATGAATGTGTTGCTGGCAGGTATTTTGATGACCACCGCCGCGTGGTCTATCAGCCTCGCGATCATGGGTGCCGGTAATATTTCACTCTTGAATGAACCGACAATCTTCTCGTGGGTAGAACATTTTGGTTTCAACGCCCAATGGTCAGCTATTATCGTTGGCGCTGCCTTCTCCGTTTTATTAGGTCTGTTGATGATCTGGTTCCTGAGCACCAATTATGGCTTGTCCATGCGTGCTTCCGGCCTCAACATTCAAACAGCCAGAGCTATGGGCATCCGCACCGAAGCCCGCCAGATTATAGGCCTGATCATAGCCAATGGTCTGGCAGCTCTCTCTGGTGGCCTCGTGGTACAAAGTCAGGGCTTTATGGATGTCTCCATTCAGACCGGCGTGATCGTGGTCGGCCTTGCCGCCCTGATGATCGGCATGAGCGTTTTCAAAACCTCACGCATTATTCCATCCGTTATCGGCGTCATCGTCGGCATTCTGGTCTACCGCATTGTCGTAACATTAGCACTCAAACTTGGTTTGCCGCCTTATTACGTCAAGCTGGTAACGGCTGTGGTTGTCTTCGCTATCGTCGCATTGCGCAGCCATGGCTTTAGCCTGTTTGCCCTGCCCGGCACCGAAGCCGCTAAGAAAAACGCCCGCGAACGCCTCGAATATCTGGAGAATGACCGTGTCGTTAATATCACTTAAAACTGCCATGCCGGCATTGCAGGTCAAGGATTGCGTCAAGCGTTTCAAAGGATTTGGCCGTGACGATATTGTGGTTGCTGCCAACCACATCAACCTGACGATTGAGCCTAAAACCATCGTTGCACTTGTTGGCTCCAATGGTTCAGGCAAATCCACCTTACTTTCAATGGTGGCCGGTAATTTGCAGCCTGATTCCGGCACCATTCTGGTCGGCGGACAGGATGTGACCAACCTGCCATCGTGGAAACGCACTGAAAGAGTTGCGATTGTTCGGCAGAACCCTGAGCATAATGTGTTTTCCGCACTCACCATTGCCGAGAATTTTGCGCTGTCCAATGCCGGTAAAAGCCGCAGTTTCAATCTTAAACCTGCAGCCAGCAAAGATGTACGAGAAATCGCTTTCCACTCATTGAAGCAGTTTGAAATGGGTTTGGAAAACCGCCTCGACAGCCTTGCGGGCACCCTGTCCGGCGGGCAGCGTCAGGCAGTCTCTGTGGCTATGGCAACGGCACGTGATCCGGAGCTTTTGCTGCTGGATGAGCATGTTTCAGCCCTTGATCCGACCCGCGCACGCGTGGTGATGGAGCAGACAGAAGCGATTGCCCGCCGCCAGGGCATCGCAACACTGATGATCACCCATGATATGGGGCACGCAATTAAGCATTCTGACCGGCTCATTCTGATGCATCGCGGCAATATCGCGATGGATTTGAACAGCGATGAAAAAGCAGGCCTGACTATTCCTGCACTGCTTGCCAGATTTGAAAAACTGACCGGCGAGAGTTTACCGGACAGCGCTGTGCTGGCCTCTAATTAAGGAAAGTCGGCGCTGTGCTGGCCTCAATCTAAAAATCAGCGCTGTGCTGGCTTGTAATTGAAGAAGTCAGTGGTGCTGCACTCGAGAGACTATAAATCAGCGCTACGCTGATAATGAACGAATTGAAGACAAGGATAATGGCGATGATAGTTGATTTTGCACTTCCGGAGCTTGGTAAAGAAGTACCAAACGCAACCATTATTACATGGTGCAAATCGGTCGGAGACATGGTCGCTCAGGATGATGTGTTGCTCGAAGTGATGAGCGAAAAGGTCAATATTGAAGTGACCAGCGATATTGAAGGCAAGCTCGTAGAAATCCTCGTGCCGGCAGATGATGAAATCGCACCCGGCACCATCATTGCCCGTATAGAAACAGCCGGCTAAGGCAGCCAGCGTCTGCGCAAAGATGTGCTCTTAACAAGCATCCGCGCATCACTGGCTGGCCTTTGCAGCTTCTGTCCCGTCGGACATTAAGCAGCGATACCCGGGAGGAGATATAGTTGTGACATCAGAAGATAATTTATTGAAATCGCTTTTTCATCTCGTGGTCAAAGGCCGCGAGCTTGAAGAAGCGCTGACAAAACTGCCGGGCTTTCACCCGGGCGTGGGTGAAGAAGCGGTTGTGGTCGGAGCATTCTTTGGTCTTGGCGACCATGATTATATTGCCCCCCATTATCGTGGTTCGCTGCTGGCAGCCCATATGCGCGGCGCTGATATTCGCCGCCTTGTCGCCGGTGTTCTGGGTAAGACAACCTCCTATTCGCGGGGGCGCGTGCGTGGCGATATCTGCCTGCCGTTAAAATACAAAACACTCGGCATGTTCTCGGGCGTGCTTGGCAATCCGATGAATATTGCCACCGGCCTTGGTCTTTCAACAAAAATGCAAGGCAAAAACGGAGTGGTTGTCACCAGCTTTGGTGAAGGCACCAGCAATCTCGGTGCCTTTCATGAAAGCATCAATCTGGCCGCCTGCCTGTCTTTGCCGGTGATCTATGTCTGCCATAATAACGGCTATGCGATGTCGACCCGCACAGAATATTCTGTGAAAGGCAGCTCCGTTGCCAATCGTGCATTGGGCTACGGAATTCCGGGCATTCAGGTTGATGGTAATGATGTCATTGCTATGTATGACGCGGTGCAAGAGGCGGTGAGCCGCGCCCGCGCCGGCAATGGCCCAACCCTGATTGATGCCCTCACCTATCGCATCAGCGGCCATTACAGTGCCGATACCAATTTTTACCAGCCTGCTGAAGAAAGACAGGCATGGCTTGATAAAGATCCACTCAAGCGCCTCAAAGAAAAGCTGCTCGCAACCGGTGTGATGAGTGCCAGCCAGATTGAAGAAACCGAACTGAGCATTCGTGAAGAAATCGCCACCGCCATCAGCGATGCGCAGAATGATCCGGATGCAGGGCTGGAAGCATTAGGGCCTGAAGATCTTTATGCCGGCGATAATGTATTGGAGTTGGCGAAATGAAAAATCAGACTTTTCAGGAAGCTGTAGTCGCAGCCATTGCAGAAGAAATGGAACGTGACCCGAATGTATTTCATTTAGGTCAGGATATCGGCCCCACCTATAATGGTGCCATGCATTCAGCCAAAGGCCTTGGTGAACTCTTCGGTCCGGATCGTATTATTGAAACGCCGATCAGTGAAGGCGCAATGGTCGGTGCCGGTATTGGTGCAGCCATTGGCGGCATGCGCCCGATCGTTCAGATCATGTTCGCAGAGTTTTTAGGCCTCGGCATTACGCCGCTTGCCTGTGATGCCGCAGCCATGTGGTATAAATCGGACGGCCAGACCTGTGTGCCGCTGGTTATTCGGGCACTGTTTGGTGCCGGTCCGCATCGTGGCCATTCTGAAGATTATCAGGCATGGGTTACCAGTGTGCCGGGCATTAAAGTTGTGATGCCTTCCTGCCCTTATGATGCAAAAGGCCTGATGAAGGCTGCTATCCGCGATAATAATCCGGTGGTGTTCTATGAGCATATGGGCATTTATCACGGTTCACGCCAGCAAATTCCGGATGAAGATTATGTCATCCCGCTCGGCGTTGCAGACATTAAACGCCAAGGCAGTGATGTAACTCTTGTGGCCACCGGCCTGATGGTACAGCAATCTTTGAAAGCTGCCGAACAGCTGGAAAAAGACGGCATTTCCGTAGAGGTTATTGACCCGCGCACCATCGTTCCAATGGATTATGACACGGTTCTTGCCTCGGTCGCTAAAACCCGCCGTCTGGTTATCGTTTCAGAAACCTGGAAAACCGGCGACCCGCTTTCAGCGCTCACAGCAACTGTGGCGGAAGAACTGGGCAAACACGGCGCATTGAATATTGCACGCGCTGGCTTGCAGGAAACCCCTCGTCCCTTTGCCATACCTTTAACCAGAGCATCCATGCCAAGTGTGCAGTCGATCAGCGACGCCGTGCGCTCCGTGATGCCAGCTGCAAAAAACTAAGAACGGTGTGAAAAACATGAGTAACGGTGAACATATTTTCTTCCGTAGTGCCGGTAGTGTTAATCCGGTCATTGACAGAGCCGATGGCATTTATTGCTACGATGAGGATGGCAAGCGCTATATTGATGGCATGGGTGGCGTTGGTGTTGTGAGCATCGGCCATAATGTGCCGGAAATTCGCGAAGCTGCGCTGAAACAGATGGAGAAAGTCAGCTTCGCCCATCCGTTTCATTGGAAAAACCAGCCACATATGGAGCTGACCGAGCGTATTGCAAATTTTTCGCCAGCAGGCATGAGCAAGGTTTTCATGTGCTCCGGCGGATCAGAGGCAACCGAAACCGCCTTGAAACTGGCGCGCCAGTATCATGTGGAACGCGGCAATATCTCCAAATATAAAGTTGTTTCACGCTGGAGCAGCTTCCACGGCAATACACTTGGCTCCCTGTCGATGACAGGCATGCGCTCGCGCCGTGATATTTTTGCCCCGCTGCTACAGGACTTCCCTAAAATTGCGGCCTGCAATTGCTATCACTGCCCGTTTGGCCGTGAATATCCGTCCTGTAACATGCCATGCGCAGAAGATCTCGAAGCGATCATCCTGCGTGAAGGGCCTGAAAATATCGCGGCC
This sequence comes from Pseudochrobactrum mosebachae, assembly GCF_048914685.1. Classification (GTDB taxonomy): domain Bacteria; phylum Pseudomonadota; class Alphaproteobacteria; order Rhizobiales; family Rhizobiaceae; genus Pseudochrobactrum. Next base: position 2,249,377 of record NZ_CP128408.1, on the reverse strand, counting down.
TTTATTGCCGAACCAATTGTGGGTGCTGCTGGTGGTGGCCTGACTGCACCGGACGGTTATTTCAAAGTTATCCGTGAAATCTGTGACCGTTATGATATTTTGATGATCGTTGATGAAGTGATTACCGGTTTCGGCCGGACGGGGCGTAATTTCGGCATTGAGCACTGGGGCGTTATTCCGGACATTATCTGCACCGGTAAAGGTCTGAGCAGCGGTTACTCACCGCTGGGCGCCGTAATCGTTGCAGAAAAAGTGTTTGAACCATTCCGCACCGGCCGCGGCTTCTCACATGGCTATACATTTGGCGGCAATCCGCTGTCCTGCGCCGTTGGCAGTGCTGTGCTCAAATATATTGAAGACCACAAGCTGGTGCAGCGTGTGGCACAAATGGGCACCTATTTCTTTGAAAAAGCGCAAGAGCTCTACGAGCTTGATATTGTGGGCGATATCCGCGGCAAAGGCTTTTTCATGGGGCTGGAATTTGTGCAGGATAAAACCACCCGCAAACCTTTTGCCGCCTCAGATAATATTGCCGGTAAGGTTGCAGATACATGCTTCCGCAACGGTTTGATTGTTGGCGCAGGCAAAGGCGGTATTGATGGTGTTAACGGTGATCACATCAATCTGGCACCGCCTTTCACCTGTACTGAAAATGATCTGGATGAGGTGATTGATATCGTCAAAACCTCCATCCGGCAGGTACAGGCAGCTCTGTAAATCCTTCCAAGCCGCACTCCTGCCCGCATATCCTCAAAAGCCCGTGCGGGCAGGAAAACCAACGATAGGCATATAGAGTTTAAACTTTTCAACGGAGCACGCACTGCCTCCGAATGACACTGTTTGCCCGTAAAACTGAAGCCTGCCCGCTCTTCAGGAGCCATCCGGCAGGCTCAGAGCTAACGGCGGCCACATATGGCAAGCGAATAAAGGTAAGCGTTATAATGAGCGATCAAACCACACAAATTTCTAAGGCCGGTGTTGCGATCAGGCAAACTATTCCGCTGGTTGCCATGAAACGCATGATTGCCAATCACATGGTGACGAGCCACCAGCAAGTGCCCTCAGTCAGCGTATTTGCTGATATCGAAGCCGATGCTCTTGTCGCTATAAAAGCTGAAAAACTTGACGGTATGAGCGCTGAAACCGGCGTTAAAATTACAATTACCCATGTTGTTTTAAAGGCTATTGCCGCCTGTCTTGAGAAGTTTCCGCTGCTCAACGCCACAATCGAAAATGACGATATTCATATACTCGATGAAATTAATCTGGGTATGGCCGTGGCCATGCCGGACGGCAATCTGATTGTGCCGGTTATCCGCAATGTAAATAAAATTTCCATTCTTGAGCTGGCAACCGAGGCCAACCGGCTGGCGCAAAATGCTATTGCCGGCAAAGCAGGCCTGCAAGATGTGCGCGGCGGTACATTTACGGTTTCCAATGTCGGCGCTGTGCCGGGCACGCTGTGGCAAACACCGCTTGTGAACCACCCGCAATGTGGCATTCTGGCTCTGGGGCGTGTGCGTGAAGCCGCGGTTATCCGCGATGGCGCCTTAGCAATTGGCTGGCAAATGGGTGCAAGTCTGAGCTTCGATCACCGTATTATCAGCGGTCTGCCTGCCAGCCAGTTCATGGCAGAATTTTCCGCCATTCTGAAGCAACCCAATAGGCTGCTGTAACCGTAGCCAGCATAGTAACGCATCCGCATAAAATCATAACTGGGATGCCAGACTGGGTTTCAAAAACTTGCAGCGGGCAATCTCAGACCACACTGACGGGAGGAACAGGACATGTATTTATCAGGCATAAATTTTGGCCTCAGCGAAGAAATTGAAGCTCTGCGCGATATGACACGCCGCTTTGCCACAGAACGCATTGCGCCCATTGCCGCTGAAATCGACCAAACCAATACATTCCCGCAGCATTTGTGGCGTGAAATGGGTGCACTTGGTCTGCTCGGTATTACCGCTTCTGAAACCTATGGCGGCGCCAATATGGGGTATCTTGCTCATTGTGTTGCTGTAGAGGAACTGAGCCGCGCTTCGGCCGCTGTAGCACTGAGCTATGGCGCCCATTCCAATCTTTGCGTGAACCAGATTATGCGTAACGGCTCTGATGCACAGCGCGCCAGATACCTGCCGAAGCTGATCTCAGGTGAGCATGTCGGCGCTTTGGCTATGTCAGAACCGGGTGCAGGGTCTGATGTTGTTTCAATGAAATTACGTGCCGAAAAGCGCGGCGATAAATATATTCTCAACGGCAACAAAATGTGGATCACCAATGGTCCCGATGCCGATGTTTTGGTGGTCTATGCCAAAACCGATCCGCAGGCCGGATCACGCGGCATCTCCGCTTTTCTGATCGAAAAAGGTTTCAAAGGTTTTTCCACCGCACAAAAACTCGACAAGCTGGGTATGCGTGGTTCAAACACCTGTGAGCTGGTGTTTGAAAACTGTGAGGTACCCGCTGAAAACCTGATGGGTGAAGAAGGCCGCGGCGTTAACATTCTGATGTCAGGTCTTGATTACGAGCGTGTTGTGCTCGCCGGCGGGCCTCTTGGTATTATGGCTGCCTGTATGGATATTGTGGTTCCCTATTTGCATGAGCGCCAGCAATTTGACCAGCCGATTGGTATGTTCCAGCTGATGCAGGGCAAACTGGCCGATATGTATGTCGCGATGAATACCTCGCGCTCTTATGTCTATGCTGTGGCGGCCGCTTGTGACCGTGGCGAAACCACCCGCAAAGATGCCGCCGGCTGCATTCTCTATTCCGCAGAACAAGCCACCCAGATGGCACTGCAGGCTATTCAGACACTGGGCGGTAACGGCTACATTAATGAATATCCGACCGGCCGGTTGCTGCGCGATGCCAAGCTTTATGAAATCGGCGCCGGCACCTCGGAAGTGCGCCGTATGCTGATTGGCCGCGAGATATTTCAGGAGACGCGTTCATGACAGTTCTGCGTTCCGAAATTGTTACGCGCGGCGCCGTTTTTGAAGCAAACCGCAAGGCAATGCTTGCTGCACTGGCACATGTTGATACAGCCGTGCAGACCGCTCTGGCAGGCGGCGGCGAAAAAGCACGCGAGCGTCATTTATCACGCGGCAAGCTGTTGCCACGAGACAGGGTGGCAGGGCTTCTGGATGCCGGATCCCCATTTCTGGAAATCGGTCTGACCGCCGGACATGCGCTTTATGATGGTGCAGCACCTGCAGCTGGCATGATCGCCGGTATCGGCCGGGTTGCCGGACAGGAATGTATGGTGATCTGTAATGATGCCACCGTTAAAGGCGGTACCTATTACCCTATCACGGTCAAAAAACATCTGCGTGCGCAGGAGATTGCCGCAGAGAATAATCTGCCTTGCATCTATCTCGTTGATTCAGGCGGCGCTAATTTGCCTAATCAGGATGAGGTCTTTCCCGACCGCGATCATTTCGGCAGAATTTTTTATAATCAGGCACAAATGTCTGCCGCCGGTATTCCGCAAATTGCCGTTGTCATGGGCTCCTGCACTGCAGGTGGCGCTTATGTGCCTGCCATGAGTGATGAGACGATTATTGTGCGTGATCAGGGCACAATCTTTTTGGCAGGCCCACCCTTGGTTAAAGCCGCTACCGGCGAAGTCGTGAGTGCGGAAGATCTGGGCGGTGGTGATGTGCACACCCGGTTATCCGGTGTGGCCGATCATCTTGCACAAAATGATGCCCATGCGCTGGAACTTGCACGTGCAGTGGCGGCCAATCTCAACCGCCAAAAGCCCGAGCTTATCCGTAAAGGACAAGGGGCTGCCCCGCTTTATGATCCGGAAGACTTACTGGGCATTATACCGGCAGATACCCGCACACCCTATGATGTGCGCGAGGTCATTGCCCGTGTGGTGGACGGTTCGGAATTTGACGAATTTAAAGCCCGCTTTGGCACAACTTTAGTCTGCGGCTTTGCGGCTATTCACGGTATTCCTGTCGGTATCATTGCCAATAATGGCGTGCTGTTTTCTGAAGCTGCACTCAAAGGCGCCCATTTCATTGAACTTTGCGCACAGCGCTGCATACCACTGGTATTTTTACAAAATATCACAGGCTTTATGGTTGGCAGAAAATACGAAACCGAAGGCATTGCCAAAAACGGCGCCAAACTGGTGACCGCAGTGGCCACTGCCAATGTGCCCAAGGTCACAATGCTGATTGGCGGCTCTTATGGTGCCGGCAATTACGGTATGTGCGGGCGCGCCTATTCACCTCGCTTTTTATGGACATGGCCGAATAGCCGGATTGCAGTGATGGGCGGCGAACAGGCTGCCGGTGTGCTGGCAACAGTTAAACGCGACGGTATTGAGCGCAGTGGCGGTTCATGGTCGGCACAGGAAGAAGCCGAATTCAAACGCCCGACCCTCGAAATGTTCGAGCAGCAAAGCCACCCTCTCTATGCCTCCGCCCGCCTGTGGGATGACGGCATTGTTGATCCGCGCAAAACCCGCGAAATCCTGGCTCTGTCTTTATCAGCCGCATTAAATTCACCCATCCAGCAGACCCGTTTTGGCGTGTTCCGGATGTAGGGGGCGACTATGTTCAATAAAATTCTGATCGCCAATCGTGGTGAAATTGCCTGTCGTATTATCAAAACTGCCCGGCGTCTGGGTATTCGCACTGTTGCAGTTTATTCGGCAGCAGATGAAAATGCACGTCATGTTAAACTCGCCGATGAAGCGGTTTATATTGGCGCAGCTCCGGCGAGCGAGAGCTATCTTAATATTGAGCCACTCATCAAAGCCTGCCTCACCACCGGTGCTGAGGCGATACATCCGGGCTATGGTTTTCTCTCGGAAAACCCTGCCTTCGTAGAGGCAACCGAAGCAGCCGGACTGACCTTCATCGGTCCTTCAGCCAGTGCCATCCGCGCAATGGGGCTCAAAGATGCCGCAAAAGCACTGATGGAAAAAGCCGGTGTACCGATTGTTCCGGGCTACCACGGTGAGCAGCAGGATGAAGATTTTCTTCAGCAGCAGGCCAACCAGATCACCTATCCGGTCCTGATCAAAGCCCGTGCCGGCGGCGGTGGCAAAGGCATGCGGCTGGTAGAAAATGCTGAAGATTTTTCTGCAGCTTTGAAAAGCGCCAAGCGTGAGGCCAAAGCCTCTTTTGGTGATGATGCGGTTCTGATCGAAAAATACATGACCAAACCGCGCCATATTGAGGTACAGGTCTTTGGCGACAGCCATGGGCATCATGTGCATTTATTCGAGCGCGATTGCTCGCTGCAACGTCGCCATCAAAAAGTCATCGAGGAAGCACCTGCTCCTGAGATGACCCCGCAAATGCGAGCATTGATGGGCGCTGCCGCGGTTAAGGCAGCAGCAGCCATTGAATATTGTGGTGCCGGAACGGTCGAGTTCATCGCCGATGTGTCGGAGGGGTTGCGTGAAGACCGCTTCTTTTTCATGGAGATGAACACACGCTTACAGGTTGAACATCCGGTCACCGAAGCGATTACCGGCCTTGATCTGGTAGAGTGGCAGTTACGCGTTGCTGCGGGTGAAACCCTGCCTAAAACACAAGGCCAGCTCGGTATTGAAGGCTGGGCATTTGAAGCCCGGATCTATGCAGAAGATCCGAACCGCGATTTCATGCCTGCCACAGGTGCGCTAACCGGTTTTGATGTCGGCTTTGACGATGTACGAATTGATACCGGCGTTGAGGCCGGAGATAATATTACGCCGTTTTACGACCCGATGATCGCTAAACTCATCACCCATGGCCGTGATCGTGCGGAAGCTTTGGCGAAACTGAAAGCTGCCCTCAAACAAACGCAGATCACCGGCCTGACAACCAACCGGCAGTTTTTGCTGCAACTCGCACAATTGCCGGAATTTGCTGAGGGCGATGTCGATACCGGCCTGATTGCCCGCAATCATGATGTGCTGTTTGTCAAACCACAACCGGACGATATCACACTGGCGCTGGCCGCTTTGGCGGCGCTTAATTTGCTGACACCGCCGCAAGGTACTGATCCGTGGCATAGTCTGCGCGGTTTCCGGTTGTGGGAAACTGCATGTCAGCATGTCGCTCTGGATTTTGACAATCAGCGCCACCACATCAAAATCGGCATAGATAGCAACAACGCATTCCGTTTTGATTTTGGTGCGCTGAAAATCAAAAGCAACACCGGTAATCAATTCACCTTCAGCCTGCAGGAAAAGACTGAACACGCATATATTTCACAAGATGACAGTGCAGTTTTTGTGATGCGTGATGGCTGTGAATTCACCTTTCAAAAGGTCAAAACCGTGGCAGAAAACGGTGATGATAACGGTGGAGGCAGCCGCTTAATTTCACCAATGCCAGGTGTGGTAACCATGATCAATATTGCTGAGGGTGACATGGTTACCAAAGGCGATACACTGATCATTATGGAGGCGATGAAAATGGAATTGTCACTCTGCGCACCACGTGACGGCATCGTGAAAGCGCTGAATGTGGTGGCAGGTGATCAGGTAAGCGACGGCGCTGTTCTTCTTGAGCTTGAGGAAGAGTAATGAGCCAATATGTTGAAATCGTTGAAATGGCAGCGCGTGATGGTTTGCAGAATGAAAAGCAGCTCATTCCGACATCCCGGAAAATAGAGCTGATTAATCAGCTCTCCGCATGCGGCTTTAAACATATTGAAGCAACCAGCTTTGTCAGCCCTAAATGGGTGCCGCAACTGGCCGACGCTACCCAGCTTATGGCCGGCATACAGCGCTATCCAGCCATACAATATTCAGTGCTGGTGCCCAATATGAAAGGCTATGAGCTTGCTATTGCGGCGCAGGCTGATGAGATTGCCATTTTCATTTCAGCCTCAGAGGGGTTTTCACACGCCAATATTAATTGCTCGGTAGCAGAGAGCCTGAACCGCGTTCAGCCGATTATTGCACAGGCAACAGCTGACCGCATAGCGGTGCGTGGTTATATAAGCTGTGTAGTGGAGTGCCCTTATGACGGACAGATCGCCCCGTCAGCGGTTGCCATACTCGCCGACCGGTTATCACAGCTAGGCTGCTATCAAATCAGCCTCGGCGATACAACCGGCCATGGCACACCGCACGCAATTGGCGCCATGCTTGAAAGCGTTGTACAATATGTACCCGCATCAAATCTTGCCGGTCATTACCATGATACCGGTGCGCGCGCGCTCGATAATATCCGCATCAGCCTTGATATGGGATTACGGGTGTTTGACGCTTCTGCAGGTGGTCTTGGCGGCTGTCCTTATGCACCGGGTGCCAAAGGCAATGTAGACAGCCTTTCGGTTTATGATCTTGTGCACAGCCTTGGTTTTGAAACCGGTCTCGACCGGGAAAAGCTTGCCGCTGCCGCCGGTTTTGCACGCTCGCTTGTCGCAGAGACAAGCGCGTAACAGGAGAAAACAATGTCTTTTGAAACAATTCTTCTGAACCATGATCAGCGGGGGGTAGCCACACTAACACTCAACCGGCCTGAGCAGCATAATGCTATGTCCGGCCTGATGATTGATGAAATAACACAAGTAGCCGCCCATTTGGCAGCGGACACCGGAACAAGACTGGTCATTTTAACCGGCAACGGTGCCAGTTTTTGCGCTGGCGGTGATCTTGGCTGGATGCGGGAACAAGCGCTGGCAAGCCGTTTCCAACGCATTGAACAAGCCCGTAAGCTTGCACTGATGCTCAAGGCATTACGTGACCTGCCAAAACCACTGATCGGTCGTATTAACGGGCAGGCTTTTGGCGGCGGTGTGGGCTTGATCAGCGTTTGTGATGCTGCAATTGGTGTTGATACTGCCCGTTTCGGCCTGACTGAAACCAGATTGGGGCTTATACCGGCAACAATCAGCCCTTATGTCATTGCGCGTATCGGCGCTGCACAGTCTATGCGCTATTTCACATCTGCGCGGTTGTTTGATGCCAAAGAAGCCCGGCAATGCGGTTTGTTGCATGGGATCTGTGAAAGTGAAAGTCTGGATGCCGCCATTGAAACCGAGCTGAAACCTTATTTTTCTGCCAGCCCGCAAGCCATTGCTGCCGCAAAAAAACTGGTGCATGCGGTGGGTGCAAAGCTGGATGACCATTTGATAGATTTAACTTTGGAAAAACTGGCCGATACCTGGGAAACCGCTGACGCCAAAGAAGGTATTGATGCTTTTTTTGGCAAAACAAATCCCAGCTGGAAAAACTGAATACGATACCTCTAACCGGATTTTTAACCAGATTTCTGAGAGATACTGATCTTAGGCGCAGGCCGCTCACACCTTAGTCTTTTAACTTGACGCCCACTCTATGTTTCTGAAAAGTGCTGCTCGGTTCTGCGTAAGAACCATGCGCATAGCAATGAGTTAAAGACTAAAATTTGAGTATAATTAAATAAAATAATCATTAGTCTTGTCGCAGACGGGTAATGACGCAGAATTTGAATAAGGGGATTTCATGTCCGGCAAAGAAACAGGATCAGGGATGCAAAGTCTTGAGCGTGCAATGCTCACTTTGCGCGCTGTAGCAAAGCTGGGCCCGCATGGTGTGCGTCTCGCAGATGTGGCACAAGAGACCGGTCTGAGCAAATCCACAGCACACCGGTTTTTAGTGGCCCTGGCACAGCTCAACCTGCTCGATCAAAATGAGGATTCCGGTCTTTATTACCTTGGTATGGATCTCGCCCATCTTGGTGCTGTTGCCGGCAATCGTTTCAACCTCAGAGATTTGGCTTTACCGGCAATGGAACGGCTGGTGGAACTGACCGGCGACACTGTCTATATGTCGATCCTGCGTGCCTATGATGCGGTCTGTGTATCGCGGCTTGAAGGTGATTACCCTATCAAAACCCTGACCTTGCATGTCGGTGACCAGCGCCCGCTGGGTATTGGTGCTGGCAGTCTCGCGATCTTGTCGTTTCAATCTGATGAATTCGTTGAAAAAGCGGTCAGCGCGAATACCGAGCGGATTGAAAATCAGTGGGGTATTCAAGCTACGGAACTGTTCAAATTTGTTGAGGCAACACGCAAGACAGGCATTGCCTTAAATCCGGGTCGCGTTGCTCCGGGAATGACAGCACTCGGCGCCCCGATTTTTGATGCCAGTGGTAAGGCTATCGCTGCCCTTGGTGTTGGTGCGATTACCACGCGTATGGATGAAGAACGCCGCGCGCAAATCGGCCTTTGGCTGCAGGAAGAAGCAAAAAACGTACAGGAGCAGCTTATACGTCTGCTGGGTACACCCAATATGCATGACCTCAAACGTCTTGCCGAGCGCAACTAGCTCCCTTTGCTAAATTGCCTGCATTCCGCACGAACCAAATCTTTCCTATACATATTGTTGTTAAGCCGACTTTCATAAGTTCAAATAAACCGTTGATTGAAAGGCGCTAACCGGAGGTTCCAATTGTTATGATGGTTTCCAATACCAATGCAGGTACGAAAAACACCCTGAAACCCTCAATAACGCCATCAGCCTCTCAACCGCTCTGGCAGCCGGATAACAACCGGATTTCCCAAAGCGGCATAGAAAAATTTCGCCATTATATCAGCAAAAATCTGCAACGCGATATCACGGATTATGCAGCCCTGTATCAATGGTCTGTTGATGATCGTGCCGGTTTTTGGTCAGCAGTCTGGGATTATTGTTCTATCATCGGCAAAAAAGGCGATATCAGCCTCATTGATAGCGGAACCATGCGTGAAGCACAGTTTTTCCCGCAGGCTGAACTTAATTTTGCTGAAAACATGCTGCGCAAAACCGGCAGCGAAACGGCGATTGTGTTTCGTGGCGAAGATAAAACAGAACGCCGTCTGAGCTGGAATGAGCTGCAGGCTCTGGTCTCACAACTCCAGCAATTTTTATTAGCTGAGAATATACAACCCGGCGATCGTATTGCCGGTATGTTGCCCAATATGCCGGAAGCTGTGGCGCTGATGCTGGCCGCTGCCTCTATCGGCGCCGTATGGTGCTCCTGCTCACCCGACTTTGGTGCGCAAGGTATTTTAGACAGGTTCGGCCAGATTGAACCCAAACTATTTTTTGCCTGTGATGGCTATTGGTATAACGGCAAGAAAATCGATGTCATCGACAAAGTAAGTGCTGTTGCACAGCAACTGCACGGCTTACAAAAAACTGTTCTGATCGACTATCTGGGTCAGGCTGAAAACCCTGCCGCTCCTGAACAAAAAATATTTGCCTTAAGTCCATTGTTGCAGAACTATACCCCGCAACCCCTGACTTATACACGTCTGCCTTTTGATCACCCGCTATGCATTCTCTTTTCATCCGGCACCACCGGTATTCCCAAATGTATTGTGCATCGCGCCGGCGGCGTTTTGCTGCAGCATGTTAAAGAGCATCAATTGCATGCGGATTTACGTGATGGTGACCGTTTTTTCTACTTTACCACCTGTGGCTGGATGATGTGGAACTGGCTGGCCTCAGGGCTGGCAAGTGGCGCCACATTGGTGCTGTATGACGGCTCCCCATTTTATCCCGATGGCAATGCATTATTCGATTATGCGCAGGCTGAACGTGTAACCCATTTTGGCACATCGGCTAAATTTATTGATGCCGTGCTGAAAGCCGGCTTACGGCCGATAGACAGCCACGATCTCAGCCAGTTGCGCACCATCTCGTCAACCGGCTCGCCATTATCACCCGATGGTTTCGCCTTTGTTTATGACGGCATAAAACACGATGTTCATCTGGCTTCCATTTCCGGCGGTACTGATATTGTGTCTTGTTTTGTGCTGGGCGTGCCGGTGTTGCCGGTCTGGGCTGGCGAAATACAAAGCGCAGGCTTAGGCATGGCTGTTGATGTGTGGAATGATGATGGCAAACCGGTGACAGGTGAGAAAGGCGAGCTGATCTGCACAAAGGCTTTCCCTTGTATGCCGTTAGAATTCTGGAGTGATCCGCAAGGCAGTAAATATCAGGCGGCTTATTTTGAGCGCTTCACCAATATCTGGTGCCACGGTGATTTTGCCGAGCGTACAGAGCATAACGGCCTGATCATCCATGGTCGTTCTGACACAACGCTCAATCCCGGAGGCGTGCGCATCGGCACGTCTGAAATTTATAATCAGGTTGAGCAAATTCCGGAAGTAACGGAAGCTTTATGCATCGGGCAGAACTGGGAAGATGATGTGCGGGTGGTATTATTTATCCGCTTAGCAGGAGCGGCATCCCTTGATGATCTGCTGATTAAGAAGATTAAAGACAAAATCCGCTCTGGCGCCACACCACGCCATGTGCCCGCAAAAATCATTGCTGTGGCGGATATTCCAAGAACCAAATCCGGAAAGATCACTGAACTTGCAGTACGCGATATGGTGCATGGTCGTGAGGTTAAAAACCTTGAGGCACTGGCCAATCCGGAAAGTCTCGAGCTTTATCGCAATATTCCTGATTTGCAATAATCACAGGCGTATCCACTACAAGCATTGGCCTAACTATTCAACAAACGCGCCCTCGGATAGCCATATCCGGGGGCGCTTTTTATTTTCAAAATACATATTACAAAACAGCACAAGCCGGCATTGCCGAGCGTAGTTTTTATTGCGAACATCATAAATATGTATATACATAATAGTGGTATTTATCGGGAGGAAAATATGAATATCGCTACGTTACCAGTGCGTCCGGAAGTTTATAAAATAGCCAAGTATAATGCCGGCCTCTCTTCTGCCGATGTTGAGAAAAGATGCAACGGCGCCAAAGTTGTAAAGCTCGGCTCCAATGAAAATCCATTGGGCGCTTCACCTCTGGTGGCTCAGGCTCTGCAGACACAGGCCGCAACCTTAAATCTCTATCCGGATCCCCAAGGGCGCCTGCTCAAACACGCACTTGCAGAAAAATATAAAGTGCCCACGGATCGCATTATTCTTGGCAATGGTTCAGAAGAGCTGCTCAGCATTATCTATCGCGCTACATTGAATTCCGGCGAGCATATTGTAACACCCTATCCGTCATTTCCACTGCATGAGGACTATGCCACCCTACAGGGCGCCGATGTCAGCCGCGTGCCACTGGATGTGCATCTGGAACTGGATGTTGCAGCCCTCAAAACAGCCCTTCTCAGCAAGCCCAAGCTATTTGTGATTGCTAATCCTGTTAATCCGGTTGGCAGCTGGCTCAACAATCAGCAACTCACAGACCTGCTGGAGAGCGTAGCACCTGAAACGCTGCTAATATTGGATGAGGCCTATGCAGAATATGCTTTTGGTGCTGATTATGCGGATTCTTTAGCCTTGCTCAAAAACAGTTCGTTGCAATGGATTGTGCTCAGAACTTTTTCAAAGGCCTATGGTCTGGCAGGTTTGCGTGTCGGTTATGGTATTGCCAGCAATGCACAGCTGATCGACATGTTTGACAGGGTCAGGTCGCCGTTTAATGTTAACACCATGGCGCAGGCTGCCGCATTAGCTGCACTTTCAGATGACGGGCATCTGGCTAAAACTATCAGCCATAATAGTGCTGAACGCGAACAAGTGCGCTGTTTTTTAGAAGATAACGGCTTTACAGTTGCCCCGTCCCGTACAAATTTTCTGTTCTTTAAAGTACATAAACTTGCAGCAGATCTGTCAGAAGAGTTTTTGAATCGCGGCGTCATTCTTAAGCCGTGGAAACAGCATGGATATGATAATTATCTGCGTGTCAGCATTGGCAGCTCTGAAGACAATCAACGCTTTATGCAGGCAGTAACCGAGATATTCTTACAATCCTTACTTACGAAAAATCCGTAAAAATCAAGTTGACTGTCAATAAATATGATCAGAATAGAACTTCACAGAAGGCAATTGGCTTGCCTTCTGTGAAGTCGGCCATCAGCTGGCAAACCGCTGTGTGAGGCGCTTGTCTTTAAAGATACGTTTTCGGCAGGCCCTGAGCAATGGACGCTCTGCATAGAGATATAACAAGCAGCCAAAAACTATGGTTAAACCAAAGACAGCCATGTAAATTACATAATGATTGAGTGCAAATTGCTGCGATATTTTCATCAGGATCTTTGAAAACAACCCGAGAAAAGCAAGATGTGTCAGGTAAATTGTATAGGACGCATCTCCTATCAAACTTAGAGTTTTAAAACGAGATGCCGGAAAACCATCTCTTTCCCATGCCGCAGCACCGGCAATGAGCAGCCCAAAACTGACAGCATAAGCAATCTGAACATACTGATAGTCAATGCCCTTCGCCTCCAATGCATATATGAAACTGAAAAGCAAAAGACCGAATGGAAATGCCGCTTTTAATATTTTACTCTGCCACTTTGTTAAAATGTAAAATGCAGCCATCCCGATTATAAAATTAAAATTCAATGGTGAAAAATATGTCGTTAATGGCAGCCTGGCCCCCTCATCAGGATACTGAAAGACGATACCCCCAGCCATTAGCCAAAACAATAAAATCACCACACCAAATACCCTGTTAAAAATAAGGGTAGCAAAAACGAGATAAAACGCCAATTCATGGATAAGAGTCCATGCAGGTGTAATCGGCAATTCAAAACTATCAAGACGAATCAGAAAAATCGTTGAAATCCACTGACTTAATGTCTCAGGTACAATGCTGGCGCTGCCAAATCCTAATGCAACCAAAGCGCAGAATATTGCTGTGTACAACCAGTATACCGGAAATAACCGTGTGAAGCGTTTCAGCAGATAATCAGTCAGCTGAGCTGGCCTATTAATGTCTTTGTTATGCGCAAAAACAATAATAAAACCAGAAAGCACAAAGAAGAAATCAACACCCAGGTTCCCTCTATGCGTAAAGCTCAGCCAAACTGCATCATTAAGATAACGGCCGTTTCCAAGAAGTAATGAAAGATGAAAAGCAACCACAGCCATGGCCGCTAAACCGCGACCTTGCTGTAAAGTTTTAAGCTGTATTTGTTTATTCACACCCTGCCCCCAAGACAAAACCAATATTAATTGGTCAATATCCTTTGGGTAGTCTTTTAATATTTAATGGTCTAGAGCGTTTCATAATCAAATCGAATAAATTTTATAACCGTGACAAAAGGTCGAAGCAAAAAATTTAAAACACGCTCTATAATCAAATTTAACTTAAGTGCAGTAACAATAATGATATTCGCTCTGTTTGCATCTCACTTCACCGGCATCATATTATCCTGTAGTTCATAAATCGATCAAAGAGAATATATCTAATATGAACTGCCGGCATTCATGTGATCAAGTGCAGAAGTAAAAGCCCCTGTCAGCTTATGGCTGCTGCCCGCATAGGTAATATCCACCGCGGTAACAAATTCTGAATCATGCCAGGTTTCACGATGCAGTACCAGACAGGCCACACGCAGCTTGATTTTTAACAAGCGTGCGAGCTTTTCATCGGCATTAATCGCACTGATTGTGTGTTTGGCTTCGGTCCAAGGCACATGCCCGAGCAGCCACGTGCCAGGGGGTATACTATCAAACGGCTCGGTTTCTGCCGCCACCACCTTTTCTAGCGAGATCAGCCGGTCTTCATAAGCCAGCGGCACCGCATTGAAGTGATGCAGACATGTGATGGCAAGAACCTTATGGCCTTCTTTAAGATTAAGGCTCAAAGCTTGCGTCTTATTGAGGTTTACAACCGTACGGCTGAGAATTTCATAAGCATAATCCTGCCCGTCAGCTGCAGCTTCTTTAGCAAAATCGTGAATATTCAAAAACAACGCGCTATTGGATTGCGGCACCGCAACAAACGAGCCAGCTTTGCGCCGCCTGATAATCAATCCGCGCTCGGCCAGCCGCGATAATATCCGGTTAACAGTCATACGCGAGCATTGATATTGCTGCATAAATTCGTTTTCATTAGGGATACGGTCACCCGGCGCCCAGACACCATTGATTATATTTGTTTCAATATCGCGCTGAATTTTTTCAGAAAGGCTGATTGTGGGCTTACTGACATCTGTCATATAAGTGCTCTTATTAATGCATGAAGCATCAGATCTTACGCCTTCCGGATTTCAGATAAATTGTGATGCAGGCTTGCCTGAAAAACCAATCTGAAATTTCAATAATCTATATTCTAAACATATAAAAAGGTTTAAAACAGTAAATAGCGGGATTTCACGCCCGCTCTCTTGTCCATTATCTATGCCGCAGTTCATGCTTCAGAACAAGAGGCGTGATAGTGAGGTTCAGATCATACCGGCTTGCTTAAACCACCCGCTCTAAACTGATCAAAAAGCCGCGTCCCGCACCAGAAATCATCGCTCCACTTCCAGCCGGATCTGACAAGACAAGACAGTCTTGCTGGCTAAGTTGCCAGCACTCAGTGCCAAGCTGCACTGTAAGCGCCCCTTCCCCGCAATAAATCAGGCAAGTAGCAGAGGACAATATTTGCGTGATCGCACCAGTAATGCGCAGATCATGCACCTGATGGATAAAGTGCCCGCGCCGTGTCATCACATTCAGATCGGTAATCGCACCTCCGGTCAGGCGCGCATAGGTGGTTGCATCGGCAGCAAAGCTGAAAGGCTGGCTTTGTTGTGAGAGCTGCACAACCTTGTCCTCCACCTCCAGCACAAGAGCATCACCAGACAAAACGCTTAGCGTCCGGTCAACATTTTCAAACTTGGAAAACGCCCCGTCCTGCGCCACGCTGGCTGTACTGACACGCCAGTCGAAATCATCGACTGACGCGTCTTCAGGATAAATTGCTATTTCGACCGTAACACCACCGCCGTTTTTCCACGGCATGTGGCGGTGCGTTTCTGCTTTCAGAAGGGTCGCAAGCATCATGTTTGCCCTTAATTATCAAGAATAGCCGGTAGGCGCAGATTGTTTTCACGGGCACAATCAACAGCAATATCATAGCCTGCATCCGCATGACGCATAACGCCTGATGCAGGATCATTCCACAATACGCGCTCAAGTCTGCGTGCGGCATCATCGCTACCGTCAGCACAGATCACCATGCCCGCATGCTGCGAGAAGCCCATACCAACACCACCGCCATGATGAATAGATACCCATGTGGCACCCGATGCGGTGTTGAGCAATGCATTGAGCAACGGCCAGTCAGATACTGCGTCTGAACCATCTTGCATCGCTTCGGTTTCACGGTTTGGCGAGGCCACCGAGCCGCTGTCGAGATGATCACGTCCGATTACGATCGGTGCTTTCAGCTCGCCGTTTTTAACCATTTCGTTAAAGGCCAGACCAAGACGATGACGATCGCCCAAACCAACCCAGCAAATACGTGCTGGCAACCCCTGAAACTCAATGCGTTCACGCGCCATATCCAGCCAGTTATGCAGATGCTTGTTATCCGGCAGCAGCTCTTTAACTTTAGCATCGGTTTTGTAGATATCTTCCGGATCACCCGACAATGCAGCCCAGCGGAAAGGCCCAACACCACGGCAGAATAACGGGCGGATATAGGCTGGCACAAAGCCCGGGAATGCAAAAGCGTCTTCCAGACCTTCTTCCAAAGCCATCTGACGGATATTATTACCGTAATCCAGTGTTGGAATACCCATATTCCAGAAATCAACCATAGCCTGAACCTGCACTTTCATGCTGGCTTTGGCAGCCTTTGCAACGCCTTTAGGGTCACTTTCCTGCTTTGCGCGCCATTCAGCTACGCTCCAGCCAATTGGCAGATAGCCATGTACCGGATCATGCGCAGAGGTCTGATCGGTCACCATATCCGGCTTAACGCCACGTTTTACGAGTTCAGGGAATATTTCTGCAGCATTGCCGATCAATGCAATCGACTTGGCTTCGCCTGCCTTGGTCCATTCTTCGATTTTTGCCAGAGCTTCATCAATACTATGGGTTTTTTCATCGACATAGCGGGTACGCAGACGAAAATCAGCACGCGTCTCATCACATTCAACAGCCAGACAGCAAGCGCCCGCCATAACCGCAGCCAGTGGCTGTGCGCCGCCCATACCACCAAGACCACCGGTCAAAATCCATTTGCCTTTGAGCGAGCCGCCAAAATGCTGACGACCAGCTTCGACAAAGGTTTCATATGTACCCTGCACAATGCCCTGCGCGCCAATATAAATCCACGAGCCGGCGGTCATCTGGCCATACATTGCCAGACCTTTTTTATCCAATTCGTTGAAATGATCCCAATTGGCCCAATGCGGTACCAGATTGGAATTGGCAATCAATACACGCGGTGCATCTTTATGGGTGCGGAATACTCCAACCGGCTTACCGGATTGTACCAACAAAGTTTCATCGTCATTGAGATCTTTAAGGGTCGCAACGATCTTATCAAAATCAGCCCATGTGCGTGCCGCGCGGCCAATACCGCCATACACCACCAGTTCATGCGGACGTTCGGCAACATCGGGATGAAGATTATTCATCAGCATGCGCATCGGGGCTTCGGTCAGCCAGCTTTTGGCAGTAATTTCCGTACCGGTTGCAGGCCGGATTTCACGCTCATTATGACGTGGATTACTCATAGTGCTCCTCCTCAGAAGTCAGATTTTTGATGCTGTTGCTGCCAGTTGCTCTAAAAGATTTTGCAAATAAGGGCGCAGCCTTGCCGCCCGTTGCTCGTCATAGGCAAAAGGCAGTGTTTCACTTTGCAAATGGGTGGATTGTGCAAGTTCCATCTGAATGGCATGCACATTTTGTTCAGGCCTGCCGTAATGGCGTGTGGTCCAACCGCCTTTAAAGCGGCCATTGAGCACAAAACTGTAACCCTCAGCGCCGGAGACAGAGGCCACAGCCGTGCTTTCAATCACTGGCGCGCAGGTTTTACCCATATCAGTGCCGATGTTAAAATCAGGCAATTTGCCTTCAAATAAAAATGGAATATGCGAGCGGATAGAATGGCAGTCATATAAAATGGCCACACCATGGATGGCTTTTACCCGCGCAATTTCTGCCGCCAATGCGGCATGATAAGGCTGATGAAACCGCTCTAACCGATCTGCAATATCAGCCACCTCAGGGGTCTCACCCTGTTTCCAGATCGCCAGCCCGTCAAAGTCGGTTTCCGGAATAAGCGTGGTGGTGTTTTGCCCCGGATAGAGGCTGTCGCCCTGCGGATCGCGGTTGGCATCAATACAATAGCGGTGGAAGGTGGCGCGAACAGTCGTCGCGCCCTCCAGCAAGCCATCATAGAGTTTTTCAATATGCCAATCCGTATCAGCTAGAATCCTGCCATTATCATTCAGCCGGTTCCAGATATCAGCTGGCACATCAGTGCCCGTATGCGGCAGGCCGAGAATAACGGGCGACTGCCCCTGAACAACCTCAACAACCGACATTTATGCCTCCAGTACAGGCAAAATTCCGGCACTGACTGCGCGGTTAAGGGCGCCTTCCGCCACCAGTCTGGCAGCAGTTTCCAGATCTGTCGCCATATAGCGGTCATCATCCAGCGTTACGATTTCAGCCCGCAGAACGGCAATCACCTTATTAAGCTCAGGACTGGTTGTCAGCGGCTCGCGCAGCTCCACACCCAAAGCACCTGACATGGCTTCAATGCCAATGATTGCATTGAGATTATCGGTCATTTGCAATAGGCGGCGCGCACCATGACAAGCCATAGAAACATGGTCTTCCTGATTGGCGGATGTTGGCGTGGAGTCCACCGATGCCGGATGTGACATCTGCTTGTTTTCACTCATCAAGGCGGCAGAGGTTACTTCGGCAATCATCAGGCCGGAATTAAGCCCTGGTTTTCTTGCCAGAAATGCAGGCAAACCAAATGACAAAGCCGGATCAACCAGCAATGCAATGCGGCGCTGCGCAATGGCACCGATTTCACAAATAGCCAGCGCAATCTGGTCTGCGGCAAAAGCCACCGGCTCGGCATGGAAGTTACCGCCGGAAACCACGCTATTATCAGACAATACCAGCGGATTATCGGTGACCGCATTGGCTTCAATTTCAAGCGTAACTGCAGCCTGTCGCAAAATATCAAGACAGGCACCATCCACCTGCGGCTGGCAACGAATGCAATACGGATCCTGCACGCGCTGATCACCTTCCAGATGGCTATCGCGGATAACCGAACCTGCCAGCAAGCTGCGGATCGCAGCCGCAGTATCGATCTGGCCTTTATGGCCGCGTAAGGTATGAATATCCGAATGGAAAGGCGCTGTTGACCCCATCGCCGCATCGGTCGACAACGCACCGGTAATCAACGCGGATTGCAGCGCACAATGCGCGCGGAACAACCCTGCCAAGGCCAGAGCGGTCGAGGTCTGCGTGCCATTAATCAGCGCCAGTCCTTCTTTCGCAGCCAAAATAACCGGTGTGAGACCGGCCTGTTGCAACGCTTGCGCCGCAGCAATACGCGCGCCGCGATAAAAAACTTCGCCCTCACCAATCATCGCTGCGGCCATATGTGCCAGAGGAGCAAGATCACCGGAAGCTCCGACCGAGCCCTTTTCAGGAATAACCGGAATAATGCCTTTTTCCAGCATATCCTCAATCAGTGTCACCACTTCAAGGCGCACACCGGAGGCACCGCGACCAAGCGAGATCAGCTTGAGGGACATAATCAGCCGCACGATATTTTCCGCGAGCGGCGCACCGACCCCACAGCAATGCGAAAGAATAAGATTGCGCTGCAAGGTCGCCACATCCTCCGGAGCAATGCGGATCGAAGCCAGCTTACCAAAACCGGTATTAATGCCGTAAACAGGGGCATCACCGGCAGCAAGTTCGGCAATCCGTGCCGCAGCCTTTTCAATACCGGCATGAAAGCCGGTATCAACGCGTGCTGGCGTACCATGCAGATAAATATCCTGCAGGGTGGTGAGTGATACTTTACCGGGTGTAAAAACAGTATTCATTCGGGTATTCCTTGGCCATTTTTGACCGCTTGAATCAATATTGCGTCAGATTTTTCCGTTAAAAACACGCTTCCAAAGCGGGTTAAAACCGATGTGATAAACAAGCTCTGCAGGGCGCTCGACATTCCAGATCGCCAGATCTGCTGCCTTGCCAAGCTCCAATGTGCCGGTTTGCGCGAGAATGCCTAAGGCACGTGCTGCCTCACGGGTAACACCGGCAAGGCATTCATCCACTGTCATCCGAAACAGCGTAGCGCCCATATTCATGGTCAAAAGCAGGGAGGTGAGCGGTGATGTGCCGGGATTATTATCGGTTGCCAGCGCCATTTTTGTGCCCGCTTTGCGGAAGAGCTCAACCGGCGGCTTCTGCGTTTCACGAATAAAATAATAAGCACCCGGCAGCAAAACCGCGACAGTACCGGCCTTGGCCATCGCCACGGCTCCGGCCTCATCGGTATATTCCAGATGATCCGCTGATAAGGCATTATAAGACGCTGCAAGGGCTGCGCCATGCAGGTTGGACAATTGATCCGCATGGAGTTTAACCGGCAGGTTAAACGTTTGCGCCGCGTCAAATACCCGTTTCATCTCATCTGGCAGGAAGGCAAGGCCTTCACAAAATCCGTCAACCGCATCGGCAAGCTTCTCAGCAGCAATAGCCGGCAGCATTTCATGGATGATCAGATCAATATAAGCGGCTTTATCGCCATGCATTTCAGGCGGCAAAGCATGGGCGCCCAAAAATGTGGTTTTAATCGTAATATCACGTTCACCTGCCAAGCGCCGCGCCGCTTTGAGCGATTTGATTTCACTGTCTTTATCAAGCCCGTAGCCGGATTTGACTTCAACCGTGGTCACACCTTCTGCAATCAGAGCATCAAGCCGCGGCAATGCTTGCGCGACCAGCGCATCTTCACTGGCTGCCCGCAGATTTTTAACGGATGAAACAATACCGCCGCCAGCGCGTGCCACCTCTTCATAACTTGCACCGTTTAAGCGCAGTTCAAACTCATGCGCACGATTTCCCGCATGAATCATATGCGTATGGCAGTCGATCAACCCTGGCGTAATCAGGCGGTTCTCGCAATCCGTTACCGGCAATCCGGCATAGCTGGCAGGCAGTTCTGACCGTGTGCCGATATAAACAATTTTGCCATCACTGGTGACGAGTGCAGCATCTTCAATCAGGCCAAGCCCGTCATGTTTTTCATTCAATGTCGCTATACGCGCATTGGTGAAAATATGTGCCGTTTTGTCAGACATGCGATTTTCCGCTTTCCCCGTTTTCTTATAATGTATATACATAATAATGGTTGAAAAACAGAAAAAGCAAGAGGGCATTTGTCTGCCGGCACAATTATTTCACCATGCTGCGCGCGCAGCTTCATTGCTTACGGGGACATAAAAAGAGGAGAATAGCCGTGATGCCTACACAACAAACCATTCATGCAGCACAGGTCTTGCTGCCACAAGGCTGGGCAAAAAACACCCGCATCACCATTGAAAACGGCCGGATTGTGAATATCCAGCAAGGTGTAAATCCAACGCCTTCTGATGAGTGCCATGAGGTTATTCTGGCAGGCATGCCCAACCTGCACAGCCATGCGTTTCAATATGGTATGGCCGGATTGGCAGAAAAATGCGGCCCTTCAGCCGACAGTTTCTGGAGCTGGCGCGATATTATGTATAAATTTGCGCTTAACCTTTCTCCGGAACAAGCAGAGGCGGTGGCACTTCGCCTTTATGTCGATATGCTCGAAGCCGGTTTTACGCGTGTGGGAGAGTTTCATTATCTCCACCATGACCGCGATGGAAAATTTTATAATAATATTGCTGAAATGGCCGACCGTATCATTGCAGCGGCGCAACAATCCGGAATTGGCCTGACTATGCTGCCGGTATTTTATGCGCACTCTACTTTTGGAGGCGCTGCTCCCAATGACGGCCAGCGCAGATTTATCAACTCCACAGAGAGCTTTGCCAAACTCATTGAGAGCTGCGAGACATCACTCAAAAACTTTGACGGTGCGGTATTGGGCGTTGCTCCGCATAGCTTGCGCGCCGTCACACCTGAAGAACTGCGCGACATCACAGCCTTGCTGCCGGATGCACCAATCCATATCCATATTGCCGAACAGATAAAAGAGGTTGAAGACTGCCTGAACTGGGCCGGTAAACGCCCTGTGGAATGGCTGCTCGACAATCAGGATCTGGATAAAAACTGGTGCCTAATCCACGCCACCCACATGACCGATGCTGAAACGTTACGCATGGCCAATACCGGCGCCATTGCCGGTCTTTGCCCGATAACCGAGGCAAATCTGGGTGACGGCACGTTTAATGGCACGCCATTCAGCAGCGCCGGCGGCTGCTTTGGCATTGGCTCTGATTCCAATATTCTGATCTCTATTGATCAGGAATTGCGCCAGCTGGAATATTCACAGCGCCTTCAGCACCGCGCACGCAATGTGCTGGCAAATCCGCAAGGCTCCACCGGCCGGTTTTTATATGATGCTGCCCTCAAAGGCGGCAATATTGCACTGGGTGACCGCGAACAGGCATTAAGCATTGGTGGGTCGGCTGATTTTATCTCGCTGAATATGGCGCGCCTGCCATTTGCCACAGAGGATACCGTTCTCGACGGCTGGATATTTGCCGGCAGAGCTGCGATCAGCGATGTATGGGTGCGCGGTGAAAAGCTGGTACAGGCAGGCCGTCACCATTTGCATGATCAGGCAGAAAGCGCTTACCAGAAAGTTCTGGGCGAACTGATCTCTGCAGGCACATTATAAGCGCTAGAGCGGGTAACGTTCAGGTTGGATCGCAGCGCTCGCTCTAGATTCTAGAATTATCGCATTCTCATACCTATCAAGTTGATTCAACTTGATAGTGAAATGCTCTAACAATAGGCATGAAATCAAAAGCGGCGATCTGCGCCGCTTTACCGACACATAGCAAATGGCAGCTGCTGCTGACCATTAATAACACTGTATTTAAAAGAAAAAGTGGTGCGGGTGGTCGGAATCGAACCGACACTCCTTTCGGAACTGGATTTTGAATCCAGCGCGTCTACCAGTTCCACCACACCCGCACATGTGCAAGTGCTTTGCAATCAAAGCACTGCTCTGGTTGCGCCGAAATATAATGAGAACCACCCTCCCGTCAACTGCCAAAACCATTTGTTTCAATAATAATTCAACAAAAACGCTTTAGCTGCCCTATTTCGTCAATCTTCCCCCTCTAACTGTCCCTCTATTGATTGCTCCGCACTGTATTTATCTTTAAACAGACTGCAATTCCTTCGTGTGGCCTCTGCCACATCCATCTTTGCTGATATCAATCTGAGGCTACCATGCTACGCCGACTTTACGACTGGACCATTTCACTGGCAGGGCGCAAATCGGCCGCTGTTTGGCTGGCGATTATCGCTTTTCTTGAAAGCTCGGTATTTCTGATCCCCGCAGATGTGCTGTTTGTGCCAATGGGTATCGCCCGTCCGCGCAAAGTCTGGCACTACGCGCTGCTCGCAACCATCATGTCGGTATTGGGTGGTATTCTCGGCTGGTATATCGGCCATTATGCCTATGAAGCCGTGGCCAAGCCGGTTTTAGAATTCTATGGCAAGCTCGATACCTTTGAAAACCTGCGCGGCAGCACCAGTGCCGATATGATTCTACTGCTGCTGATTACATCAGGCCTGTCTCATCTGCCGCCGATGAAAGTCGTTACGATTTTATCCGGTGCAGCAGGTGTCAATATCTGGCTGTTTATTCTCTCGGCAATCATTACCCGCGGTGCGCGATTCTTTCTCCTGGCATGGCTGCTGCAACGCTATGGTGAGCCTATCCGTGATTTCATCGAAAAGCGTCTCGGCATGATTGCAATTTTTGTTGCAATAATTTTGATTTTACTGTTTGCGGCAGTGAAATATAGTCACTCTTAAACATTAGATATTCTGTGGCCTTTATTATGCCACAGCCTGCTGTCTTTGCTGTTTAAGCTCTCTATCTCTTTGTTTAAACGCAGTTTCGTATGGATCCTTGCGAGAAAGAAATAAGTCCGGCGGACTAACTTCCTCGCAGCAACCGTAGCCATTTTTCATGAAATTGCTCTAAAAGGAAATTTACTGTGTCGCCAGCCAGCACATCTGCCAAATTCTATTCTCAGGGCGTTCGTAAGCACCATACGGTGTTATCAGCGTTTCTGGCGCTGGCTATGGCAGGTGTCGTAGGCACGGCACTGGCATTCCAGTATATCGGCGGTTATTTGCCATGCAAATTATGCCTCGATGAGCGCATTCCCTATTATGTTGGTATACCACTGATGGTGGCGAGCACAATTCTGGCAGCATTTGGTAAATCTGAAAAACTCACCCGTATCCTGCTGTTCATTATTGGTCTGCTAATGGCCTATGGCCTAGTACTTTCACTCTATCATTCAGGTGTCGAGTGGAAGTTCTGGGCGGGCCCAACGGATTGCGCAACCGGTGCAGTATCTATCACCACCAATGCAGGCAATCTGCTCGGCGATCTTAATGCAGTGAAACCTGCCGCCTGTGATGTTGCCGCCGGGCGTTTTCTCGGCATTTCTTTTGCCGGATGGAACGGCGTAGCTTCACTGATACTCGCAATCATTGCCTTTTACGGCGCGTCACTAAAAAGCACCCGCGCGTAAAGCATGAATAAACGCTGGCGCTGAATTACGGCTCCAGCTCCACATCCCAGTATAAATAATCCATCCAGCTCTCATGCAGATGGTTTGGCGGAAAACGCCGTCCGTTTTTATGCAGATCATAAACCGTTGGAATAAACGGTTTTTGCCTCGGCCACATTTGCGCTTTGGCTGGCATCATGCCGCCTTTGCGTAAATTGCATGGTGAGCAGGCAGCCACAATATTTTCCCACGTTGTTTCACCACCACTGCAACGCGGCACCACATGATCAAAAGTCAGCTCATGGTGAGCGCCGCAATACTGGCACTCAAAACGGTCGCGCAGAAACACATTAAACCGTGTGAAAGCCGGATGCGTTGGCGGAGAAATATAGGTTTTCAGGCTGATAACGCTTGGTAACCGCATTGAAAATGTCGGCGAACTGACCTCTGCATCATACTCTGCAACGATATTGACGCGATCAAGAAATACGGCTTTGATCGAGTCTTGCCACGACCAAAGGGATAAAGGGTAATAGCTGAGCGGACGGAAATCCGCGTTCAGAACCAATGCCGGCAGTCTGCCGGCAAATGCGGCAACAGACAAAAAACACCTCCTTAGAGCAGCCTGAAAAAGCAGATCCGGTGTGGTCTGAGGCTGCATCAAAACAAAGAGAGTATGCAGTCTTTGCGAAAATCAGAATCAGTTTTCGTTCGGACTGCAGGGCGTAACGAGGCAGAGCGACTGTACTGTGAATAAAAACAAATGCTTTGCCGCTCATAATATGCAAGCAGCACATGTCATTATTGTGAAGCCACAGCATTTCCTAGTCAAACAGATTTCACTGACTTTGCCTGCAAATAACGAAATTTATTATATACAAATCTGTCCATTCAAACGTTTTAACTAGCACTTTGATTCAAATAATCTCTGAAAAATAAATTTGCCGCTGCCGGCACTTTAACATTGTCGACATCTATGTAAACATAATGGTGACACTCGAACCAGATAAAGCGGCAGCAAGACTTTCCTTTTACATTCTCTTCGGATTAAGCTGCCGCCGGATAAAGGCCGCCAGAACGGCCGCAAACAGATAGGGAACTGTATTATGATTGGTCGTATTGAGCATGCAGGTTTGCAAGTTGATCAGGAACTGAGCAATTTTCTTGAGACAGAAGTGCTGCCAGGCACCGGCATCTCCAAAGATGCTTTCTGGGCGGGCCTTGCAGCCATGGTCAACGATCTTGCACCGCGCAACCGTGCCTTGCTGGAAAAGCGCAATACCATTCAGGCAAAGCTCGATAGCTGGTACAAAGCCAACCGCACTTATACGATGGCAGATTATCAGGCGTTTCTGCGCCAGATCGGCTATCTGCTGCCTGAAGGTGAAGCCTTTCAGGTTACCACCGCCAATGTTGATGCTGAAATTGCTAATCTTGCAGGACCTCAGCTTGTTGTGCCGGTTATGAATGCGCGTTATGCGCTGAATGCTGCCAATGCACGCTGGGGATCGCTCTATGATGCGCTCTATGGCACTGATGCGATCAGTGAAGACAACGGCGCAGAAAAAGGCAAAGCCTATAATCCGGCACGTGGCGCCAGGGTCATTGCATGGGCAAAGGCGTTTCTTGATCGGGCAACGCCGCTCAAAGCCGGCCGCTGGGATCAGGTCACCGGATTTAATATTGAAGGCGGCGTACTGTCGGTGACATTGCAGGATGGCAGCACACAAGCGCTTGCCCATCCACAAGCCTTTGCCGGTTATCAGGGCGATAGCGCCAAACCCACCCTTATTCTTTTGAAAAATAACGGCCTGCATATCGAAGTCCGCTGTGATGCCTCGCACGTAATCGGCAAAAACGATCCTGCCCATATTGCAGATATCACACTGGAATCAGCTTTAAGCACTATTCAGGATTGCGAGGATTCTGTTGCTGCAGTTGATGCAGCCGATAAGGTTCTGGCCTATCGCAATATTCTCGGCCTGTTCAAAGGATCCTTGTCTGAAAGTTTTGACAAGGGTGGAAAAACCATTACCCGCAAACTCAATACTGATCGCAGCTATACGGCGCCCGACGGTGCACCACTGTCACTTGCAGGCCGCTCTTTGCTGCTTATCCGCAATGTCGGGCACTTAATGACCAATCCGGCTATTCTCGATCGTGAAGGCCGTGAAATCCCGGAAGGCATTCTTGATGCCGCCTTTACGGCTGTAATCGGGGTGCATGATATCGGCACACCGGATGGCAAAGTAAAAGGCACCCATCTCAATTCGCGTACCGGCTCGGTCTATATTGTCAAACCGAAGATGCACGGGCCTGAAGAAGTAGCCTTTGCTGCAGAAATTTTTGCCCGCGCAGAACAGCTTGCCGGTCTTGCACCTGATACCCTGAAAATGGGCATTATGGATGAAGAGCGCCGTATGACCGTCAATCTGAAAGAAGCAATCCGTGCGGCGCAGGCGCGCGTTTTCTTCATCAATACCGGTTTTCTCGATCGTACAGGCGATGAAATCCACACTTCAATGGAAGCCGGTCCGGTTATCCGCAAAGGTGAAATGAAACAGGCGGCATGGATTGCTGCCTATGAGAACTGGAATGTTGATACCGGTCTGGAATGCGGCCTCACCGGCCATGCGCAAATCGGCAAGGGGATGTGGGCTATGCCCGACCTGATGGCTTCCATGCTGGAGCAGAAAATTGCGCATCCGAAAGCTGGCGCCAATACCGCATGGGTACCATCACCAACTGCAGCTACACTGCATGCCACACATTATCACCAGATTGATGTTGCTGAAGTTCAACAGCAGTTGAAAAGCCGTGAAAAGGCAAGCCTTGCGGATATTCTGACCATTCCGGTAGCGCGTGATACCAATTGGGCGCCTGAGGATGTGCAGGCAGAAATTGACAATAATGCGCAAGGTATTCTGGGCTATGTGGTGCGCTGGATTGATCAGGGTGTGGGCTGTTCCAAAGTGCCGGATATTAATAATGTCGGCCTGATGGAAGACCGCGCAACATTGCGGATTTCCGCCCAGCATATTGCCAATTGGTTGCATCATGGCATTGTCAGCCAGGAACAGGTCATGGAAACCATGAAACGTATGGCTGCAGTGGTCGACGCCCAAAACGCCGGTGATGCCACCTATCAACCGATGGCCACTAATTTTGACGGCTCGATCGCCTTTCAAGCGGCCTGCGAACTGGTATTTAAAGGACGTGAACAGCCAAGCGGCTATACCGAACCGGTGCTTCATGCCCGTCGCCTGCAATTTAAAGCGGCGCAAGGCTAGAGCATTTCACTATCAAGTTGAATCAACTTGATAGCTATGACAATGCGCGAACTCTAAAATCTAGAGCGAGGGCTGCGATCCAACCTGATCGTTACCCGCTCTAGAACACGTTCCCAAAAGGGGGGCCGCGCTTCAACGCCCCCTTTTTACATATTTAAGGCAAACCATGCTGACCATTAGCCACGCCGACAGCGCACATTTACCGGCAATTCTCGATATTTATAATGACGCAATTGTCAATTCTACCGCCGTATGGATTAATGAACCGGTGGATTTGCACAATCGTGAGCAATGGTTTGCAGCACGCAGGCAAGACGGCTTTCCGGTATTGGTGGCAATGCAGGATATGCAAGTGCTGGGCTATGCCAGTTATGGCGCTTTTCGGGCTTTTGAGGGCTATAAACATACGGCAGAGCTCTCGATTTATATTGCAGCCCAGGCCCGTGGCAAAGGCGCAGGTGATGCTCTGATGAGCGCTTTGCTGCAAGAAGCCGCCAATCATCACATCCATGTTTTGCTCGGAGCAGTTGAGGCGCAAAACACGGCTTCGCTGCGCCTGCATCAAAAGCACGGCTTCACGCAAACCGGTATATTACCGCAGGTCGGCAGAAAATTTGACCGCTGGCTGGATCTCATTTTTATGCAACGCATTATCTGAGCCCGGTTCTGCAATCAAAATTGACCTAACATATTGACCTTAGAATTATTCTAAACTATCTAGTTTGGAATAATTCTAATAAGAGGTTTTTATGTTCTCCTCACTGTTTTCCGCAGCACGCCGCCCCTTTGATAGCCTTTCCGAACAGGAAATATTGGCGCTCGCCATATCTTCTGAAGAGGATGATGCCCGCATCTATCTGAGTTACGCAGATGGTCTGCGCGAGCAATATCCGCAATCAGCCAAGATATTTGAGGCAATGGCAGAGGAAGAACATAACCACCGCGCACGGCTGATAGAACTGCATCGTCAGCGTTTTGGTGAGATTATTCCTCTTATCCGCCGTGAACATGTGCGCGGCTATTATGAACGCAAAGCCGACTGGCTGGTGCGGCCGCTCGGCATCGACAAAGTGCGTTCAATGGCGGCGCAGATGGAAGAACAGGCGGCGCGCTTCTATCAAGAAGCTGCCAAACGGGTGTCAGATGCAGCTACCCGCAAACTGCTGGGTGATCTGGCTCTGGAAGAAAAGCACCATGAAGATCGCGCCAACCGGCTGGAAGAAAAGTTGACACCGGATACCGTGCAGGATCAGGAGCGCGCCAGCGAGCGCAAACAAATGATCCTCACTTATATTCAGCCCGGGCTTGCAGGTCTAATGGATGGTTCGGTCTCAACCCTTGCGCCGATTTTTGCTGCCGCTTTCGCCACACAAGACACCTGGCAGACATTTCTCGTTGGCCTGTCAGCCTCTGTAGGTGCCGGTATCTCGATGGGCTTTACGGAGGCCGCCCATGATGACGGCCATCTTTCAGGCCGCGGCTCACCGGTCAAACGCGGTCTTGCCAGCGGGATCATGACCACACTGGGCGGTTTAGGCCATGCCCTGCCCTATTTGATAGCCGACTTCTGGACCGCAACAGCCATTGCAATTGTTATTGTTTTTGTTGAACTCTGGGCCATTGCTTATATTCAAAACCGCTTCATGGAGACTCCATTCATGCGCGCAGCATTTCAGGTGGTTCTCGGCGGTGCATTGGTACTGGCCGTAGGTATCCTGATCGGTAATGCCTGAATAAAACCTAATAGCAGGCCGCATTATACTCAGCCGACAGCCACCAGCGAGGCTGCCGGTCTTGCCGCAATCGCCTGATCCATAAACGGCTCAATACAAATATGGCTCGGCTTGTTAATCGTAACAAAACTGTTGCGAGGCACAGCCATCCAGTTTTCTGCCACCCCGTCAAGCGGCTCGGAAACCACGCAAATTCCCGCGGCCGATGCCATTTTCGCAGTATAAAGGGTCGGCGCCAATTTATCGCTGGCATAGCGCACTGCAAACAAGGAATGCCCGTTGGAAAACGCTGCCGTCAACCGGATAAAGGGCGGCACTTTTGCGGCATCAGCGGTTTCATAAACTGCCTCTACCGTGCGCTGCAATGCGCTCACCGGATCCTCATCCAGACCAAAATGCAGCATCAGAAGAAAAAACAGCTCGGAATCTGTCGAACCGGATTTATGCGCATAAAGCGCATCCGGCAATAGCAATTCAAGGCGGCGGCGCAAGCGGTCAAAACTACCAATTTGCCCGTTATGCATAAAGCTCCAACGCTGAAACACGAAGGGATGGCAATTGGCACGACTGGTCTCGCCACCGGTAGATGCGCGCACATGCGCCAAAAATAGCCGCGAATTGATCTGGCGGGACAGGCTGCGCAAATTCTGATCGGACCAAGCTGGCAAAAGATCGCGATACAAACCCGGCTCTTCACGCGTGCCATACCACGCCACACCAAAACCATCACCATTGGTGGCAGTTTTTGCCTCTGTCGCATGATGGCTCTGTGCAACCAGCGAATGGCAGGGAGAAGAAATAATATCTTCAAGATAAAGATCGGATCCGAAATACGCAGCCCAGCGGCACATGAAAACACCTTGGCAAGCCAATATCGTGACGAGTTATAATGGCTGATAACAATCTCAACCACATTCAAATCTAAACTTGCAGTTTATCAGCGATTAAAACTGCAATGCCTGATCTTTCATCAACTTAGTTAAAAAATCTACTCAGCGCTACGTTTGTGGGTTTTATTATAAAGCCGTGCAACCAGCGTGCTCGCCGTTTTGTCAAAGAAAAATGGTAAAATTGCATGGATCAGCGCTGCAAAACCAGCAGCAAAAAGCGTGAATGAAAATTTGCCAGCAAAGACCATATGCTGAAAATAGGTTTCATTCACGGAGGCCGGATGTTCGGTAAACAGGCGGGTAATTTTGGCTGGCACAGGCACCTCCCCTTATTTGAATTTATCTCAAACAATAAAACAGGCTTAAAGCCTCAGTTAGAAAGTTATGCTAACACCCTTACCCGCAAGATTTATCTCAAAAAATCCTTGAAATAGCATTGATTTGGGACAATCATCCCATGATGACTGAAAATATAGACGATACTGACCGCCGCATCCTTCAGGAATTACAAAAAGATGCGACCCTTTCGATCGATGCATTGTCTGCGCGCATTCACTTGTCGCGCAATGCCTGCTGGCGTCGGGTGAAGCGGTTGGAAGATGACGGCATTCTCAAAGCCCGTGTTGCACTGGTTGATGCCGATAAGCTCGGCCTAAGCCTGACAGTGTTTATGCTGATCAGAACCAGCCAGCATGATCCGAAATGGCTGGAGCAGTTTCGCACGGCTGTCACATCATTGCCTGAAGTGGTGGGCGTCTATCGTATGAGCGGTGATCTTGATTATATTATCCGAGCACGGATCGAAGATATGAAAGCCTATGACCAGCTCTATCAAAGGCTTATCACCCGCGTGCCGCTCTCTGATGTTTCGGCATCATTCGTGATGGAAGAAATCAAGGATTCTACAGAAATTCCGCTTTTTAGTTAAAGCAGTTTCAGGAAAAGTAGGCACCGCCTACGCGGGGAAATCAGTTCACTGAACTCATTTCTATTCCCGCTTCGATCCATCCGAAGCTGCGTTTTTAAAAGACAGGGCAGTTTCAGAAAAAGTGATGACAGATTTTGGCATAGAAAATAAAATCTGTCTGCATAAAACACTGGTCTCTTTCAAATTGCGTCTCAATATGTTTAGTGCTGTTAAAATCACACTATCGACGAGAAGGGTTCATCATGTCCGCCAATTCCTCTTCATCATCCAGCCACCCGAAGCTCGGAATTGTCCGCCTTGAACATGCCGAGGGTCTGGATTTGCCGGCCTATGAAACAACCGGTTCTGCCGGTATTGATTTGCGCGCAGCTGTACCTGAAGACCGCCAGATCGTTTTACTGCCGGGTCGCCGCGCTTTGGTGCCGACCGGCCTGATCTTTGAGCTGGCAGAGGGCTTCGAAGCACAGATTCGCCCGCGCTCCGGCCTAGCCTTCAAAAACGGCATTACCTGCCTCAATACACCGGGCACCATCGACAGTGATTATCGCGGTGAGGTCAAAGTCTTGCTGATCAATCTCGGTGATGATGATTTTCGTATTGAGCGCGGCATGCGCATCGCACAGGCAGTGATTTCGCCTGTTGTGCAGGTTAAGATTGAAGAACGCACAGAAGTCAGCGAAACCCAGCGCGGTGCCGGTGGCTTTGGTTCAACCGGCCAGAAATAACCGATACAATACAATGCCGTGAGCGAAGGTTGCGATAAGATAATCATCGCGCTTATTATGCCTCACAGCGATTATCTAATTTTATGCTCTGCCCAGTCACCTGCGGCGGAGCATTTTTTTGTCCCGCACTGCGGCTGGCCATCTATCCGGCAGCGCGCAGAAACCACACTCTAGATAACCAAGTTCCTTAAGCCCGGCCTACCGCCGTAAACTTGCGGCCTTACATAAAGTGAATGTTAATTGCACGCTATAACTTGACAATTTTACTCATATTTGATCTTCATATTATCGCATTCTAATATTGCGAATGTTATTTTTTGCTCAATCCCACATAACGTAAATTTTCAGCAAAGATGAACCCATCAAAATGAAAAGCCAAGTATTTGATTTTATTGGCATTGGCCTCGGACCATTCAATTTGGGTCTGGCATGCCTATCGCAACCCTTGTCTCAACTAAATGCAATATTTTTGGAAAAAAAGCCGCAATTTGGCTGGCATACGGGCATGCTTCTTCCTGGTTCAACCCTGCAGACACCTTTTTTAAGCGATCTGGTCACCATGGCCGACCCAACAAGCCCGTTTAGTTTTTTAAACTATCTGAAGCAAAATAACCGTCTCTATCAGTTTTATATTCTGGAAAATTTTAACCCCAGTCGCATTGAATATAATGATTACTGTAATTGGGCAGTCAAAAAGCTCAATAATATTATATTTGAGGAAAATGTTGAAGAAATAGATTTTCTCGAAGATGAGAAAATCTATCGGATCAAATCCCGCAACACTCAAAATGATACTGATACAATCTATTATACCAAGCGGCTGGTGCTTGGCAGCGGAACCCAGCCATTTATACCTGATCACTGCCAAAATTTGGCTCAACAGGCCTGCCATACGGCACAATATCTCGAGCAGAAACCCCGGTTGCAACAGGCAAGTTCAATCACTGTGATAGGCAGCGGACAAAGCGCTGCTGAAGTCTTTTATGATTTGCTCTGCGATATTGAGCGTTTCCCTTATCATATTAACTGGATTACCCGCTCATCGCGTTTCTTTCCGCTCGATTATTCAAAACTGACCCTAGAAATGACCTCGCCGGACTATGTCGATTACTTTTACGGCCTACCCATAAAAAAGCGTGCTGACTTGCTTGATCAACAAAAGCCGCTCTTTAAAGGTATTAATCTGAGTTTGCTGGAGCAGATTTATCAAAAGCTCTACGCTTTAAACCTGAGTGAAACACCCAGAGTAACCATGATGACCAATGCAGAGTTGGTTTCCGGCCACTATCACCATGATCAAAAACTTTATGACTTGTCGCTTCATCAGAAAGAACAGGACCGACATATCGGCATTAAAACCGAAGCACTGATTTTTGGCACCGGTTATGGTTATAAAGAACCGGAATTTTTAAAGCCTATCAAAACCCGCATAGCCTATCTCGACAATGGGCAACATGATGTCAGTCGTCATTATACGATTGATAAAAATCATAACGAAATTTACGTCCAGAATGCCGAACTACATAGTCACGGCTTTGCAGCGCCCGATCTGGGCATGGGATGTTACAGAAACTCGAAAATACTGGCCCATATTTGCGGGCACAAAATCTACAAAACAGAAGACAGAATTGCGTTTCAAAATTTTGATCCGGCAGCCGTTTTATAATGCCAGCTTTTTAGCAGTCAATGCGTACAGGCTGCGCATTGTTCCACGCCCAATCAAAGAGATATTATAATGTCTAAATCTCAATCAACGCTTTATTTTTCCAATGATTACAGCTTTTCAAGACAAGATGAATTGCTTGGCACATTCAGCTTGAGAGCTCTGGATTTGGAAAAACATATCCAGCCTGTCTGTGACTGGATACAGAAAGACTATGCGAAATTCTGGAATATGCAAAATTTCGATCAAGCGCAATTACACCAATTTTATAGTGCGATGCAGCAAGATTCCCATCAAGCGGCTTTTATGGGTTTTTATCAGGGCGAGCCGGCATTTCTGGTCGAGATTTATGATCCGGCACAGCATGAACTCGCAAAATACTTTGAAAGCAAGCCGGAAGATTGCGGTATGCATCTGTTGATTGCGCCCCCCGTTATCCGGCAACCCGGCTTTTCCTTAGCCGTTATGCGCACTGTGATGGAGTTTTTATTTCAGAAAATTGCGGCAAATCGGGTGATTGTCGAGCCGGATATTCATAATCATAAAATCCACCGCCTGAATGAACGGGTGGGCATTAAACATATCAAACCTATCGAACTACCTCAAAAAACTGCTCTTTTAGGCCTGTGCTCACACCACGACTACACGGATAGTCTCAACACATATTCAAATTTGGATGATTTACAGCGCAATTCCCATCTGATGCCTCATTTATGGCAAAAGGCAAATCGTGATCTGCTCCGTAAAATACTGGCTGAAACATGTCATGAGCAACTACTAAAACCACATTTGGTTCATACGCAGGATAGCGGCAATATTTATCAATTACCCCCCGCTGAAGATGGCAGTTTTTACCGTTTTCAGGCCAGGATTCTACCTTTGGACCATTGGCTTATTGATCCTGCATCTATTGAAAAAATACACAATGAGCAGACCGTTGCCCTCGATGCACTGGAATTTTTGATTGCTTATCGCACCTCTCTACCGATCAGAGATGATGACTTCCCGCTTTATCTTGAAGAGATTAGCAGTACTCTGGCCGGTAGCTGCTACAAGCTGAGCAATGGCGAGCGCAGCGCAGAAGCCCTGCAATCCGCCGACTATCAGGCTATCGAAGCGGCCATGAGTGAAGGTCATCCGACCTTCATTGCCAATAATGGTCGTATCGGTTTCAGCAGCACCGATTACCGCCAATATGCACCGGAAACAGCGGCGCCCTTACAACTGGTATGGTTAGCTGCACACAAAAATAAAACCACATTTTCAAGCATTGACGATCTAGACTACCATCAGTTGTTACAACCGGAAATAGATGGCATAACACTGACAAGATGGCATCAGAATCTTGTCGACTTCAGTCTGAATCCTGATGATTATTTTTTTATGCCTGTACATCCGTGGCAGTGGCGTCATAAAATTTCCATTACCTTTGCTGCCGAGGTTGCTAACCGCGATTTGGTTTATCTTGGCAAATCGCCGGACTTTTATCGGCCGCAACAATCTATCCGAACATTTTACAACATAAGCTGTCCTCATAAAGCCTATGTTAAAACTGCATTATCCATACTTAATATGGGTTTTATGCGCGGTCTCTCGCCAGAATATATGGAAGCAACACCAGCGATCAATCAATGGATAGACCGGCTGCTTCGTGATGACGCGTTTTTACAGAAAAACGGCTTTACGATTTTGCGGGAAATTGCAGCGATCGGTTATCGTAATCCGATATACAGACCCGCTGTTGCTAAGGGCGGTGCCTATGGGAAAATGCTCAGTGCACTTTGGCGTGAAAGCCCAAAAGCACAATTGAAGCCCGGCCAAAACCTGATGACAATGGCAGCACTCCTGCATATCGACCCGCAGGGAAATTCCTTGCTAGAGCATTTGATTAAAGCATCGGGTGAAACTGCTGAAACCTGGATATCTGCTTATCTCAAAGCCTATCTTACACCATTGCTGCATTGCTTTTATGAGTATGATCTTGCTTTCATGCCTCATGGTGAAAACCTGATTATGGTTTTAAAAAACGCAATGCCGCAACACATGATCATGAAAGATATCGGCGAAGAAATTGGTATTCTCAACGGTACGATCAAAGTCCCTGATGAGATTTCCCGTATTCATTTCAAAATCGAAGATTCACTGAAGGTCAATTATATATTTACAGATATTTTTGACGGTTTCTTCCGTTACCTTGCGGCTATACTCGATGAATATGAACTCATAAAAGCGCAGGATTTTTGGGCTCTGGTGGCTGATACAATTTACAAGTACCAGCTTGCGCAGCCACAACACCATCAAAAATATCAGGATTATGATCTGTTTCCGAAGCAATTTGTCAGAAATTGCTATAACCGGCTGCAATTGAGAAATAATCGTCAGATGCTCAACTTACAGGATCAGACAGTGAGTTTTCAATATGCCGAGCCACTTGATAACCCGCTGGCGCCTTATAAGCGATAGACCTGTCTTCAGCGGGCTAGAGCATTTCGTAGTCCAATGGAATCATTGGGCGGTCACGATAATGCGTAAACTCTAAAATCTAGAGCGAGTGCTGCGATCCAAGCTGATCATTTCCCGCTCTAGATCAAGACGCTTGAATATGGCCAGCATCGTTCCCAGATACTGTACTTTGTTTGGTCAGATTGGCAATAAACGGTATCGCAGCTACTGCTATACCCATCCCGCCCAAAAACAACGCAGAATAACCAAATCGACCGGCAACGGCACCGGATGCCACGCCGCCTATCATACTGATCACTGAATCTGTACATTGAAAAATGGTGAAATCCACCCCCGCCTGACGCGGGTCAGACAGGCGCATAAAATGCGCATAAAGTGCCACAAATCCAAACGCCATAATGCCGGATGTCGAAGCCAGAGCACAAACCAGCACCAATATTTGCGGCACATTTTGCAGGCTGGAAAAAATTGCAAAACTCAGGAGCATCACGCTTTGTAAACATAGCGCAATCAGCAGCACAGTGCGTGTTCCCAGCAACCTTACGGCCAGCCCGCCCAGCAAAGCACCGCAGAAACCAACCAGCAGCCCACCGGTGCCATTGACCATGCCCATCACCAGCAGATCAATGCCTGAATCAATCATATAAGGGCCAAGCATGACAATGCCCCATTTTTGCGCCGCCACAAAAAACACGGCCAATACGATACCTTTACGCACCTCGGGGCGGTGCAGAGCCGTTTGTAAAGACGGCATGTGATGGCGCAACTGCACATGTTGTATACGTCGGTTCAGAATAAAAAACGGCAAGATCAGCAATAGCATTGTTGCAGCCATTGCAAAGACAGAGAAGCTCCAGCCGAGATAGGCATAGAGCACCAGAAACACACCGGAGCCGATCGCGGAACCGAGATAGGCGCCGCCTACTTGTGCGGCATTTCCCCAACCCTGATGTTTTTGTGCCAATGTTTCAACAGCAAAGCCATCGCAGGCAATGTCCACCGTTGCGGCAGCAAACCCTACCATCACCAGACATGAAATGGTAAAAACAAGGGGAACCGGCCCGAGTGCCCCGATCGCAAACAGGCCTGCGGCGGCAATCAGCCCGCCCGTTAAAACAATAATACCCGAGCGGTTTTTACCATGTGCAGGCAAGCGGAACTGCTCGACCATAGGCGCCCATAAAAATTTCAGCGCCCATGGGATAATAACCAGATACAACAAGCCGATATGTTCAAGCGAAAAACCGCCTTGACGTAAAATCGCAGGCAAACCGGTATAGGTCAGTCCGCCAATCACACTTTGTCCGACATAAACGCCGCCAATAGCAATAAACACAGCGGAAGGAAGGACGTGAGATGCAGGCTTTTCCATCCCTCAGCAATCAGAACCGGTAGCGCATTGAAGCTGTAATTTTACGACCCTCATCCCAGTAACAAAAACCACTTGTACAAACCTGCTTCACCTCATTGAGAAGATTGCTGGCATTGACCTGCAGACGCATCCCGTCAAGCGACGGCGCGAGGTTAACCAGATCATAGCGCAAACCGGCATCCAGTAAGAGCCGGGCCTTGTTATCCAGCACCGGCGTGTTGCTGTTATCGCCAAAACTCGAGCCGGTATAACGCAGCCCCGCACTAACCCCTAGGCCTGTCAAAGCACCACTGACAAAACTGTAATCAGCCCAAAGTGATGCCGTGTGATAAGGCGAAGCATTGAGCGTATTGCCTTCGGTTTCTGCGGTCAGACGACGAATTTTCACATTATTATAGGTATAAGCAGCAATCAGGCTCAAACCATTATCAAGGGTGGTGCCACCTTCAAGTTCAAAGCCGGATGAACGAAGATCCAGCTGGATCTGCTGGTTAATACCGGAAGAAGCTTCAAAAATAGTGGCATTATCCTGATCCAGACGAAACACTGCCGCATTAATGTAGGCATTGGTGTTAGGAAGCACATATTTCATCCCTGCTTCCACCTGTCTGCCCAAAGTGGGGACAGCCTGCTGCCTGACTGCATCATCACCGTCCGATTTTAGCACACCCGTATTGGTGACAAAGGACGTGCCGTAACTGACATAAGGTGTGACACCAAAATCTGTTTCATACCCAACAGAGGCTCGTCCCGTTGTTTCACTATCATTACGGGAGAATGCACTAAGCGCCTCACCATAGACACCGGTCTCCAGATCGCTTTTCGACCAGTCATGGCGCAAGCCGAGTGTCAGTCGCCAGGCATCGAATTTAATCTGATCTTGCAGATAGATACCGATTTGCGATTGTTTCTGCCGGTCTTCTTTATCGTAAGCAGGTACATAGATATGATCCGGAGTGAAAGGCTCGGAACCGGTACCGCTGAAAGAACGCGTACGGGCATAGCTGATATCAAGACCACCAATCAGTTTGTGCTCAACAGCACCGGTTTGTAATTCGGCCTCTAGATAAGTATCCGCTACCAGCCCGTTATTTTTATCGTCTGATGTGCCGGGATAGTTTTGAAAGGAATAATCCCACTGGGCAGCAAGACTGGAATAGCGTGCCCGCTGATGCAATGTCACATTGTCGGTCAGGCGCTGATCCAGCTCATAGCCCACCCAGCCCTGCTTCTGCCGAAAATCATTAAATCGGGGATCGCCGGCAAACTCATGTGTTGCCCCGATCGACTTACCGGTAACAGGGTCATATTCATTAACATAGGCAGCCGTACCGCCCGTGGTTGAATCCATATACCCGCTTAAAACCGTCAGCCTGGTGTCATTATCCGGTTGCCAGGTAAAAGCCGGCGCAATGTAAAAACGGTCATCCTTTACTGCGTCACCCAACTCAGTGTCCGCATTACGCCAAACTCCCGTCAGCCGATACAGGAATGTCTTGTCATCATTTACAGCGCCGGTGAAATCAAAGGCCCCCTGTTTACGCTGGTAAGAACCGGTTTGTAGCTCAATCTCGCGCAAAGTTTCTTCGCTTGGACGCTTGCTGATAATATCGACAATACCGCCGGTACTGCTGTTACCGTAAACAGAGCCGGATGGTCCGCGCACAATATTAACTGCTTCTACGCCGTATGGCTCGAATCTGAATAAACCATTCGGGCTGCTGAGTTGGCGTAATCCGTCACGAAACACCCCCGTATAGGTCGCATCAATACCGCGTATTTTAAACCCGTCAAAACGCGGATCAAAACCATATTGCCCGACATAAGTCCCGGGCGTGTAGGACAAAACATCCAGAAGACTGGTCGTTGCACGATCTTGCAATTGTTGTTGTGTCACGGTTGATGTCGACTGCTGCACATCTTTAACCGCCGTATTGGTTTTGGTTGCACTGCGTCCGGAGATGGCAACATAGCCATCGGCCTGAACAGGTTCGGAGGCAGTTGCACCTGCATCTTCACCCGTTATCACAATCGGGTTGAGCTCAATTGCTTTTTGCTGGTCTTGCGCGCCCGCCGGTAATGTCAGCGCTAAAAATGATACAGTGAGTGTGAAATTATACGGTAGTGTTTTGACAACGCACATTTTTAAACCCATCGATGTTTTCACAATAAATGCACTTTAATATGACTAATTAAGTCATGTATTAAAAATCTCGATGGGTCAATATGAATACATTAGAAATCGATAAAATATAGCAGGCCGTGTGCAAATTGCTACACATCCCTTACATTAGCCAGATCAAGGATTTTAAACCTGACTATCAGAACAAAAAAATTTAGTTAAACTTAAACGGCACAGCAAAGGGAATGCGGGCAGCAGCCATAGCCGGCGGCGGTGCAGGCACCGGTGAAGCCCGCTTAACCGCGTCAACTGCAGCCTGATCAATCTGCGCATTGCCGGATGAACCCGATACCCGTGCTGATAACACATTGCCGGATGCATCAATCACAAAAGCGACCTGCACAACACCCTTCGCGCCGCGGCCAAGACTGCGCTGTGCCGCACGTTTTTTGCGTTCAAGATGGGCCTGCACTTTTGATTGCCACCTAGCGGAGCTTACACCTGCAGAAGCTGAGCTCTGACGATTGGTATTGGCGGCAACACGGGTAGAGTTTTGTGCATTAATCTGCGGGGCAGCGGCCTGCTGGGTCGTTTCAGCTTTCACCGTTTTTTTAGCTTGTTCTTTAGGTTTAGGCTGCTTTTTAGGCTTTTCCAGCTTAGGTTCCGGTTTTTTCGCAACCGGCTTTTCAACCTTTTTCGGCAGCACAACTTCAGGCTTCGGTGCCTCAGGCACCTCTGGCACAGTTTCTTCTACCGGTTCAGATTCAGCAACGTCTTCAGGCTCTTCTACCGGCTCTGGTGGCTTGACCTCTTCAACCTGCTCAACAGGTTTTTCAGGCTCGGCTTCAGCTTCTTGCGGATTTTGCGAGGCCTCAGCCATTGGTGCAACGGAGTTTTCTTCAACCTCCGGTGCCTGAGGCATCGGATCAAGCTCCATCATAATTGCCGCTGGCGGCTCACCATCCGGCGCCATTTCCGGCTGTGATGCATGAATGGCATAGGCACCGGCAGCATGCGCCATCAAGACAACAGCACCGGCACCAAGCCAACGTGTCAAATCTTTCCAGACCGCGCCCGAGCGTTCGTTCCCAGCAGCGTTTTTCATGCCCCTCACCGGTGGATGATCAATCGGTAATTCTTTCACGTCTTACTCTCCTGATCCCTGAGGCTGGTTTTCCGGCGCGCCGGCAGCTGCATTGCCGGCTGGTGCATTGCCTGCATCTCCACCAGCAGCTCCGGTTCCCAGTGTTTCCAGACCGACCAGCGCGATTTTGAGATAACCTGCTTCACGCAGCAGGTTCATCACATTCATCAGCTCGCCATAACCAACTGTTTTGTCAGCGCGTAAAAATATACGTGTGTCCTTGTTGCCCTGTGCCAACCTGTCAAGTGTGCCGCTCAAAGCATCCCGGTTCACAGCATCATTGCCAAGGCTAATGCTAAGATCGTCTTTCAGCGTCAAATAAACCGGCTTGTCAGGGCGCGGCTGCGGAGTTGCAGCAGCCGCAGGTAAATCCACATTAATATCAACCGTTGCCAAAGGCGCCGCCACCATGAAAATAATCAGCAATACCAGCATGACGTCAATAAATGGCGTTACGTTGATTTCATGACTTTCTTGCAGTTCATCACCGGCATCTTCACGTAAACGGCTGCCCATATCACCTACTCCGCAGCTTTGGAAACGGAAGAGACAGATGAGGCAACAGATTGTTTTCTCGCCAGTTCGCGGGCAGCACGCATATCAATATCGCGGCTCACAAGGCGTTCAACACCGGCACCGACATCGGCAAGCAAG
Source organism: Pseudochrobactrum mosebachae (assembly GCF_048914685.1). Taxonomy (GTDB): domain Bacteria; phylum Pseudomonadota; class Alphaproteobacteria; order Rhizobiales; family Rhizobiaceae; genus Pseudochrobactrum. Next base: position 2,207,971 of record NZ_CP128408.1, on the reverse strand, counting down.
TGACGGTAAGAAGTCACAGATCGGGCAAACACATTATAAATAATCACGGCAGGAATAGCGGCCACCAAACCAATAGCAGTGGCCAGCAAAGCTTCAGCAATACCAGGGGCAACAACAGCCAGATTGGTTGTCTGGGCTTCTGAAATGCCGATAAAGGAATTCATAATCCCCCACACTGTACCAAACAAACCTACAAATGGCGCAGTAGAGCCGATGGTTGCCAGCACACCCGTACCTTTGGCAAGGCGGCGTCCGGCACCAGCTTCAATACGGCTAAGACGTGAGGCGACGCGCTCTTTCAGACCATTGCCACCAATAAAAGCAACAGCCGCCGCTGATTGTGACACTTCTTCTTGCGCCGCGCGAACCAGATGCGCACCAGGACCACGGGCTTTTGCCAGCGCTTCCACCGCAGTATTCAGCGTATCTGCGTGTGACACCTCTTTAAAAGCGCGGGTTGCGCGGCTACGTGCACCGGCGATTTCAAGAGTTTTAGCTAGCCAGACTGTCCATGTTGCAAGCGATGCAATGGCCAGACCGATCATCACAATCTTAACCACCCAATCTGCGGCCATGAACATGCCCCATGGCGAAAGATCATGCGGTAGCTGCAAACCATTATCGGCGACACGCATTGCTGCAGTTTGGTCTGCTTGCGGCTGAATATCCTGCGGAGCGATCGTAACAGGCTGGGAAACAGCCGGGGTAGCAGGTGCCTCCTGCGCATCTGCAGAGGTAACTGTCACAGTGAACAGCGTGGCACATGTAAAAAACGCCGCTACTAGCAACATCGAAAATCGAGCACGCAACTGAGCTGGCAATTGCACAAGCAATCTGGTTTTCAATGGTATTGTTGCGTTCGACACTGCCTTAACCACCACGACGACCTCACTGCATTTTATTATCAGGCACAGTCAGCAAGCTTGCTTAACCCAGCGGCAAAACTGTCCGGCTTTTTATACGGCTCCGCTCAGATCAACCAGTGACTATTTTCTTGCCCTTGCAATACTACCATTAAACATGACAGCGCAAGTCATGTTTAATGAAAACTGATGATCCGGCTTTGAATTATGCGGATTTTAGGCCTTATTCACTAAAATAATGACTTTAAATCCATACCTTCAGGGCAAGCCTGCGTGGTGTCATCAATGCAAGCTGAATAAAGGGCATGAGTCGCCAGCCATCTCAATATGGCAACTATATCGCCAAAATGATAACATGACAAATAAAAGTAAGTTTAAAACCGACAAATCCCAGACAAGCGGATCCCCGCATCTCATCACGAATATTGATAAATTCATCATTAAAAATACTGCAAAAGCCTGTTGTCTCGTCAAGAGCTGGAACAATCATAAACCTGACGCATTAAAGCCTTATAATGCTGGCCATTACAGTGTTGGACTGACACCACGTCATAATGCACCGGAGACAGTAAAATGATGCACAAAGATATGCAGGCCATTAAAACTGCCGCCCGCCCTGTAATGGCTGGCTCCTACGAACCCGCCCAACAAGAACTCGCCATGCTGCGTACCGGATTCTTTGTGACTGCCGCCTGCATTACCGTATGCGCCTTGATCTTAATCATCGCCTGAACACAAGCCTCCCTCCTATATTGACCACCAACATTGGTGCCCGCTTCATAAACAGCTGTGCCGGTTAACCTTGGTTTGTATTTTTTGCATTCCAAACAAACCGGATCTGGTGATCAAAGCGCGGAACCATTACCTTTAAAGAACGTTATATTACCGAACTAACCTTAGATTTAATCAATGCTTTTGGAGGCAAAAATGGCTCGTGACCCTAAAATTGTAAACGACACATCCGATGAAAGCACAGCTGAATTGCAAGAACAGATTGCACAGCTAAAAGAAGATATTGCATCTATTGCTGCTACCCTCAAAGAAATTGGCTCACAAAAACTCAATCAGGCTAAAAGCGATGCATCAGATGTATATAATGATGCCTATGAGCAGGGTGAAGACGCGTTAAACGCCCTCAAAGATCGTGCATGTTCCTATGAAGAGCAAATCACTGACTATGTTCAGGATCGCCCGATCACGTCGCTCGCCGTTGCCGCAGCAGTCGGCTATCTGTTCTCAGCGCTGACACGTCGCTGACATGCTGAAGCTCTTTGCACCAATCCTCTCGGCACTTGTGAGCACTGAAGTACAGGCGGCGACCAAACGCGCCAAACGCAGCGCCATTACCTACGGTATTATCGCCGTAGCGGCGTTAATTGGTGTCGTCTTCCTGCTCATTGCCACATATTTTGCACTGGCTGTCAGATTTGGTCTTATCCATAGCGCATTACTAATCGCGGCAGGCTGCGCAGTGGTCGCGGTCATTGCTTATATTGTCAATCATGTGCTTGATAATGCAGAAAAGCGCCGGCTGGAACAACGCCGCGCCGCGATTGATGTGAATACGGCTCTTACCGCCGCCGCCGTTGCAGCCGTGCCGTCTTTACTTAAAAAGCCGCTTTTGACAGTCGGCCTGCCCATTGTCGGATTTCTGGCCTTTAGCCTGCTTTCACGAGGCAAAAAGCCAACCGGCAGAACACAGGACTAATGCAGATACAGGGAACACCCTCCGCAGAGTTCAGTGAACAGAATCCCTAAGGGAGATATATCCATGATCAGTTCCACGAAAGCGCAACTTAACGATATTCTCAAAAACAATAGTTTGAACCATCAACAAAAAACCGATGCTGTGATGAAGCTTCAGGAAGATGCACGTGATATTCAGCGCGCTGCCACTGAAGGCGGCATGGATCCTGATGATGGCTTGAACAATGACTTACGCGAAATCGAGCTGGCACTTGAAAAGCTCGGCGCTCAATCCGACGATACCGGCGCTGCAACGCTTTAAAGCGGATAACGTTCAGCTTGGATCGCAGCGCTTGCTTTGGATTTTAGAGTTTTCGCATTTCACTATCAAGTTGATAGTGAAATGCTCTAGTCGCAAGTTTAAAATGCACAGCAAAACACCGCACGGCAAAACCATGCGGTGTTTTTTATTATAATTCAAAAAGTAGCTTTGTTTGCAATGGCTGTTAACGGTGCCATAACCCGCAATATACCCGCATGAATTTGAATATCAAGTTTCATTGGCAAAGGCAGTAATTCTCCGTCGAGCAGCATATATTTATGTCGCTTCTGATGGAAAAACTGTAACTGCACAGATTTTGCATGCTCTTCGGCAATTGCCAAATTATTGCGCCACTTGCCGCGCAACACATCAAATAGCAGCTTGACCATCCCTCTCGCAGGCAATGGCTGCGCCAGATAAAAGCCTAGCCGCCCAGTTTGTATGTCAGGGGCAACAGGTAAGGCGCTGTCACCATAAGGATTGTTGGAAACAGCGATTGCTGAAAAGACACCTTTGATTTCCCGTCCGTCTATCAGCGCTTCCGTCTTGATCCGCGGCACATTTTTGATCACCAGACCCATCGACCGGATATTTGCCCAAATTTTGCCCGCCCTTGAACCGTAATCATAAGTTTCACGCTGCAAAACCAGCATCGGATGCAAACCGATTGCCACCTGATGCACAAAAACCTGTCTGTTACAGAGTCCGATATCAACCTTATGAATGGCTGATTGCGCGAGTGCTTCCACGGCAGTATTTATATTTTGCGGAATATTGAGGGAGCGGGCAAAAAGATTCATCGTTCCTACCGGCAGCACCGCGAGAATTTTATTATATTCCCAAGCCAGAGCCGCTGCAGCCGAGATTGTACCATCCCCGCCACCGGCCAATAAAACATCAAAATCTTTATTTTCTGCCGCTTGCTGCAATGCCCGTTCAATACCAGCACCATCAGTCTGCACACAGACCATATCATGCCCATGCATCTTGAACACAGCGACTGCATCAGCAATAAACGCATCCATATCAGTGGTGCGTAACGTACCGCTCTGGCTGTTTAAAACGGCAATAATGCGCACATATTTCTCCGTTCAGGTTCAGAAAGAGCGCATTGTCACCTGTGCTGATGAACCATCGGGACCGTAATCAGCATTGCCCTTCACATCCAGCAGTTCCTGCAGGCGCACACGGGCACGACTGACACGGCTTTTAATCGTGCCGACAGCACATTCACAAATATCAGCGGCCTCTTCATAAGAAAATCCGGATGCGCCGATCAGAATGATCGCCTCACGTTGGTCACTTGGCAACTCATTCAGAGCCTTGCGAAAATCCTGTAAATCAAGCGCACCATATTGTGACGGATGTACGGCAAGGCGCTCGGTGTAATAGCCTTCGCTATCCTGAATTTCACGGCCGCGCTTGCGCATCTGGCTGTAAAACTCATTACGCAGAATGGTAAAAAGCCACGCTTTAATATTAGTGCCCATTTCAAAGCTATCGCGTTTGCCCCAAGCTTTCATGATAGTGTCCTGCACCAGATCATCAGCTTTGTCCTGCTGTCCGGATAGTGAAACCGCAAAAGCACGCAAACCCGGCAAAGCAGCAAGCATCAAACGCTTGAAGTCGTCTTTCTCCTCCGCCATGCGCATTAATTCCTTGAGCTTGTCGAAGAACTATTCTCAACCTGATCCAGCTTTTCCAAAAGATCCAGAAACCGATCCGGAATGCTTTCGTCTTGAATACTGGTATAAAGTGCGCGTAACTTTGAGCCAATTTCCGTATTGGGACCCAGTTCGTCGCCTTTATTAGCACCATTGTGCTGCGGGTTGTCATGCGCATAATTATTGCGCGTCTGAGCGGTCATATCTTTATCTAAATCCTGAAACTGTTTATTGTCGTCAGTCATCTTAATTTTTTCCGGTTATCATTCCCGAACGACCAATCAACTGCCGAGTAAGCTAAGTACATTGCTATACAATGAGGCAATCAGGAATTAGTTCCGAAACTTCGGAACATTTTTTACAGTCAGCCGTTAGAACCATCAACAGGCTGTCATCATATCAGCCATATAAATGGAGCATTCAATGTCATTGTCCACGCGTATTGCACCTCATTTGCCGTATCTGCGTCGTTTTTCGCGCGCTGTCACTGGTTCTCAGTCAGCAGGCGATGCATATGTTGCTGCAATTTTAGAAACGTTGATCGATGACATCACCGTTTTCCCTGCATGTTCTTCAGATAAGATAGCGCTCTATCGCCTGTATTCCAGTATCTTTGATCGCACATCGTTGAAAATTCCTGATGACCAGTCTGCCCTACCTTGGGAAAAACGTGCGGCTGGTAATCTGGCAATGCTCACACCGCGTTCAAGGCAAGCGTTTTTGCTGATTTCCGTTGAAGGCTTTAATGAAAAAGAAGCCACCGAAATTTTAAACGAAGATGAAGCCGGATTTTCGGCACTGCTATCTGAAGCCTCCGAACAGATTTCACGCCATGTGGCAACGCGTATCATGATTATTGAAGATGAGCCGCTGATTGCTATGGATATAGAGCAGATGGTTGAAAGTCTCGGCCATGAGGTTGTGGGGATTGCCCGTACCCATCAGGAAGCCCTGACACTCTATCAGGACCAAAAACCAGCAATGGTTCTGGCAGATATTCAGCTCGCCGATGGCAGCTCTGGTATTGATGCTGTGAATGATATTCTTAAAGAAGATACCATACCGGTCATTTTCATCACTGCTTTCCCGGAACGTCTTCTCACCGGTGAACGGTCAGAGCCGACTTTCCTTGTCACCAAACCATTCAACCCGGATATGGTCAAAGCCCTTATCAGTCAGGCCCTGTTCTTTGAAGAAGGCTCTCTGCCCTCTGCATAATCAGCTTTGTACAAAAATTATTTTTGCTTAGGCACTACTCATAAAGCAGCATATCAGTCTGCGGGTTATTTTCCATAACAACAGGAACCTATAACCCGCAGCAACGTTTAGATATAAGCGGTGAAATGCAAATTATGCGCATCATCGGATATCAGACCTGAGGAACAGAAAGCATAACGAATGGCTCCTAACCTTTCAGTCTCAGGAGATGGCAATATCGGAAAAATCCGGTTGCGAACGATGATCCGCGCCATCCGTAACAGCAATGTTTCAGTATTTTACCAAACGCCTGATTTGAGCTATTCTTGGGCAGAAAATGTACCAGAATTTTGGCAAACTGCATGGCAGACCGGCACTTCAGAAGCCGAATTCATGCCTAAAGCCACAGCTGAAAAACTCCTTTCTGCTAAAGTACAACTGCTTAAAACCGGCGAAGCTCAGCGAATGGAGCTCTCTTTCCCCGACAATAATAATCCGCGCTGGTATGAGTTTTTTATTGATAGCGATAAAGACGAACATGGCACGATTATCGGTGTTGTTACGACTGCTGTTGAAATCAGCGAGCTTAAACATCGCGAACAGGTTTTGAAAATATTGCTACGTGAAGTTAGCCATCGATCTAAAAATCTGCTGGCAGTTATTCAGAGTATTGCGATGCAAACCGCACGATTTTCCGGCTCTGTTGATCAGTTCCTGCAAAAGTTCAGGGGCCGCATCCATTCACTTTCACATTCTCAGGATCTGGTAACGGATTCCAACTGGCATGGCGCCGCATTTCTGGAATTGCTCCATGCTCAAATGGAAAAATATATCCACCCACATGATCCGCGCCTGACAATTTCCGGCAAGGATGTTTTTCTTTTTCCCAATGCCGCGCTGCATTTAGGGCTGGCATTTCACGAACTCATCGTTAATGCCACATCTTATGGCGCCCTGTCTCGGGATAATGGTCATTTGTCCTTAACAGCCGAACTTGAGCCCAATGATGGAGGCGAAATGGATCTGCTTATCCACTGGAAGGAAAGCAATCCTCCCGACAATCCGGAACTGGGAGACAAAGCAGACACCGAGCAAACAGATACTGACCCCAAAACTAACGAACGATCCTTTTTTGGCAGCGCCGTTCTGCAGCGCATTGTCCCGCAGGCCGTCAACGGCACCGCCTGCTACACCATCGCTGATCATAGCGTCGAATATTTTCTTCGGATCCCCCACCAGAATTTCGATTACTAATCCGCTTTCGAATTGCCAAGCCAGACAGTCTTGTCAGTTGTTTCAGCACGTTCACTTCCGAAATCTCGGGAGAGTATTTTGCCAATAATCAGTTGTTTTTAAATGTATATTATAGGGAGAGCTTTCCCCGAATTGCGCGCTCCGGAACACGAAATGTTCGGGGAGCGCGCGGATCGGGGATTAGGGGGCATATCCGCGATCAGTGGCGCCAGACTGTGAGGGGGAAAATAGTACGGCGGCCACAAAGGACATAACGCACACGTTCAAAAAAAGTTTCATACAAAATGTAATTTATTTCGATTATTTTGAGCATGCGCATAAAAAGCAATATTCTAGAGTTTTTCACTATCATCTTGATAGATATGACAGTGGGAAACTCTAAAATCTAGAGCGCACCTTGCGATCAAACCTGAACGTTACCCGCTCTAGTGCCTGAACACCCTTAAATCGATAATTACATGGCAATTATTTTTTGATTTTACGGCCATAAAGCTCAAACCGGTGATGAATTATCTCATAACCCAATGAACGGGCGATTTCTTCCTGCAGTTTTTCAATCATCTCTGAATGGAACTCAATCACATCACCGGTTTCCATATCAATCAGATGATCATGGTGTTGATTACCGGCCTGCTCAAACCGTGAAGGGCCGCCGTCAAAAGCGTGGCGATGGATAGCGCCCTGCTCTTCCAGCAATTTCATAGTACGGTAAACGGTCGACAATGAAATACTGCTATCCACCTCAACAGAACGGCGGAAAATTTCCAGCGCATCGGGGTGACCGTCAGTTTGTGCTAGAATATCAAGAATCACACGCCGTGGCCGCGTTATTCTGACGCCTGCATCACGAAGTTGTTTCTTATAATCATTTTTCATTATCATAATCCCATAGCGCCCGAGCTGTGCTGGTACACAAGAATAAAAGGCAATTGCGGGCGAAACACACAAGTCATGATTGTCGACTTACAGCCGACTATAATTTCAAAAAACACGCTGCAATTGAACTTTATCTGCAACAGTATTTTATGCAGACCATGCAGTTTTACAAAACTTGACAGGGAGGTCAAATAGCAGCCCGATCAAATCACCTATACACTGACATTGTTTATAATTTTATGGCTGTCAGGCAAAGCCTTGATCCCCAAAGACCGGTATTCTGCATGGTTTTACCCCAGTTTATTATGTGAAAAACCTGGTATTGGCATAAAAATAGGCCCTGTTCCGGCAACAACCGTGAACAGAGCCTATATGATTGAGAGTTTTCAGAACTATTCGAGATTGCCGAGGCGCATACGTCCGACAAACCGCGATTGGCGGTAATCATAAATCATGATTTCAGTACCACCATCCGGCAATAAGGTTTCCAGAGAGACCAGATCGCCTGAAAGGCTCTGGGATAACAGACGTGTTCCCGGTGTCAGCTCCAGCTGCGATTCGACCAGCGGTAACGGTTCGGCAACTGCAGTCGGGGTTTGCCCCGGAATATTTGCGGCGGAGTTTTGCCCCGGAATATCCGATTGAGCTGTTTCAGTTTCAGCTGGATCGGATGATTTGTTGATTTTATAGACAACAGCCGCTAGCACAGCCATTAGACCTATCACCATAATGGCGATTGATATAACCAGCAGACGCACCATTTTACGACGCACCCGCTCCATAGCCGGATCGAGTTGGGGCTCTTGAGCTTGCTGTTCAGCATATTGATGCTGTTCAGGGTGCTCCTGATAATAATGGTCCTGCATTACGGTCTCCGATTACTGGTATCGCGAGGCGTGATAACGAAGGGAAGAGACGATTGAAAGAGCTAATTGCCGACGCAAATGCCGCAGGAAAGCGGCTGGATCAGTGGCTTGCTTCTCAACTCACGCCTGATCTTTCACGAAATCGCATCCAATCACTCATAAGTGCCGGCCATGTAGTAGTAGACGGCCGGGTTGTGAGCGAGCCTAAGCACAAATTGCGCGAAGGTTCAACAATTGCTCTGCATATACCCGAAGCCGAACCAGCTACTCCACAGCCGGAAGATATTCCGATTGATCTTCTTTATGAAGATGACGACATAATTGTGGTCAACAAGCCCGCAGGACTGGTTGTCCACCCCGGAAATGGCAACTGGACCGGAACCTTGGTTAACGCTTTGATACATCATTGCGGTGACAGCCTGTCCGGCATCGGTGGCGTTAAGCGTCCGGGTATTGTGCACCGGTTGGATAAAGATACTTCCGGTGTGCTGGTCGTGGCCAAACATGACAAGGCCCATAACAATCTCAGCGCACAATTTGCCGATCATGGCAGAAATGGTGCACTTGAACGTGCGTATCAAGCGCTTGTCTGGGGTATGCCTGAGCGCCCTGCTGGCACAATTGATGCCTTTCTCGGCCGCTCACATCGGGACCGCACCAAACAGGCCGTTGTCAAAGAAGACCGTGAAGATGCCCGTTTTGCGCTGACACATTATGTCCTTGAAGAGCGTTTTTGCGAAAAAGATGATGCCACTGCACTGGCCTCACTGCTCGAGTGCCGTCTTGAAACCGGCCGCACTCATCAAATCCGCGTGCATATGGCTCATATTGGCCATCCGCTGATCGGTGACAATGATTATGGCGGTGCTTATAAAACCAAAGCCAACCGGTTGACTGATGAGCTAAAAGAAACGGTGCAGAACTTTCAGCGTCAGGCACTCCATGCCCGCCTGCTGGCCTTTGAACACCCGATGACTGGTGAGCTGATGGAGTTCAGCGTTGATATGCCGGAAGATATGCAGAAGCTGCTAGAGGCGTTTCGCAATGGCGGCTTAAAGGCTGACTAATTAAGTTGAGCTATATAAATACCTCTATGCGCAACAAAAATAATCGGGAGAGAACAGTGATTCTCTCCCGATTATTTTTTGTCTGCTGTTTTTCGTTTCAATTTTTTGCATCATATTCAATCAATTATAAAAAATTTCGCTTCATATTTTAATTCTGTAGTCATTTTAATAAAATTAAACCGATTTGTCATTTTGATCGTTTTTTCGCCTCAGTTTTTCATATATACTCACTTTATGCGACGACTTGTCTGAAATGGTTATCATCTCAGACCGGATACAGGCATCGCGCAGACCAAGGCTCGCCTCAATGGGAGCCTGTTATAAAAAGGAGGGTGCTCTATGGCCCGTGCAACTTTACCAGCAATCACTTCCGGTGATAGCGGTCTGTCACGTTATCTGGATGAAATCCGTCGTTTCCCTATGCTTCAGCCGCAGGAAGAATATATGCTGGCAAAGCGTTATGCAGAACATGCAGATCCGGAAGCGGCGCATAAACTTGTAACCAGTCACCTGCGTCTTGTGGCAAAAATTGCTATGGGTTATCGCGGCTATGGCTTGCCGATCGGCGAAGTTATTTCTGAAGGCAATGTCGGGCTGATGCAGGCAGTTAAACGCTTCGAGCCGGAGCGCGGCTTCCGCCTTGCCACATATGCCATGTGGTGGATCAAAGCCTCGATTCAGGAATATGTTCTGCGCTCTTGGAGCCTCGTTAAAATGGGGACCACGGCCAATCAAAAACGGCTGTTCTTCAATCTGCGTAAAGCTAAAAACCGTATTCAGGCATTTAATGACGGTGATCTGCGTCCGGATCAGGTGAAAGAAATCGCACATCGTTTGAATGTTTCTGAAGAAGAAGTGGTGTCGATGAACCGCCGGATGAACGGCGATGCATCCCTCAACGCTCCCATTCGTGCATCCGAGGGTGAAAGCGGCGAATGGCAGGATTGGCTGGTTGATGACAGCGCCTCTCAGGAGCAGCAGCTGATCGATGCCGATGAGCTGAGCAACCGCCGCTCAATGCTCGAAAATGCAATGTCGAAGCTCAATGATCGCGAGCGCCGGATTTTTGCTGCGCGCCGCCTGTCTGAAAATCCGATTACACTAGAGGATTTGTCGACTGAATTTGGCATCAGCCGTGAACGTGTGCGCCAGATTGAAGTACGCGCATTTGAAAAAGTGCAGGAGGCCGTAATGGCCTCTGCCGATGCCGCATAAAGTTTAAAGCCTGAAAAGCTTAAATGCTGCAAACAAAAACCGCCTTCTGCATTATGCAAAAGGCGGTTTTTTTATATCGCGACTAAGTAGAACCACTTGAAGGTCAAATACCTCAATTGGCTGCCGGTGCAGCATTGCCCCAGCTTTTTAGAACTTCATCAAACACTTTATCGCCCGGCACACCTTTATCAATACTGATCAGAGCGCGACGACCGTTGCGATAGGTAATCGGAATATCAATCCACTGCTGGCGCCGCATCAGCGACAGGTTCATATCCACAGCTGTGCGGGCATCATTCAATGCCACAAGGAAGAAATTATCCGCAATTTTCATCGGAATAGCGGCAAGCGGGTTACCGGCAGCCTGTTCTGAATCCTTGAAGGTCACACGCTGTACATTTTCGATCACACCACCCGAAAAATCATCCGGCACTGTATAGATCATTTCAATCAGGTGACTTGCAGGAATAGACTGATCCGCATTGCGGCGAATGGTCATCCGCAGGCTGACTTTCGCATCCGGAAAATTGGCATCGGCACGAATTGCCGGCTCATCCGGTGCACCTTCACCCGGTGAATCCTGCACAACGGACCACACAACACTGCCTGTTGCCGCTGCCGAGGTTTCGCCACTGCGCTGCTCTTCATAGAAGAAGGCGCGCTGTCCTACGGGTACGGTTTGGGCCGGCGTATTCGTCGCCGGTACAGACTGTCCGGTACCAGCCGGAGCCGTACCTGTAACCGGTGCGTTGGATGTGCCCTCACCAATTTTTGGTGCATCACCGGCAGAACCTTCATCCACCTCATTACCATCCGGCAAGAGACGCTGGGTTAGTTTCTGCTCGCCTTCAGGCTTATCAGCAGGAGGCGTGGTTACAGCATTGCCATCACCGGTTATATCATTCTCTTCATCTTCACCGGCGTCAGTACCTTCGCCGGTATCACCAGCACCACTGGTCAAAGAGGAAACATAATCTTTTACCTGATCCTGATATTTCCAGCCGGCAAAACCTGCTCCGCCAACCAGCAAGGCAGCCGCCAGCCCAACAATCAGAGCCTTTGAACGTCCGCGCTCATGCCTGTCATCGTCATTATCATTGAGATTTCTGTCCTGATAAGAGGCAGTACGGTCATGATCAAGATCCCCGTCACCCTTATCACTGTGCTGCCAGTCATCACGCGCAGTATCATTATCAATCTCTGGCAGCACCGAAGTTTCCGGATCGGCATTATGCTCATCAACAACGCCTGCATCCTGCACAGCCTTGAGAAAATCTTCCAGCGGGTCAGTTGTCTGTTCGGGCTGCTCGGCCTCCGCCAAAGCGCGCTCGGCAGCGCGATACTCGGCCTCGACATCTTCAATCGCTGTTTCCAAAATCTGACGCTGACGCTGCGCCACCGCATCGGGTGCATTTGCGGCTTCAAGCTTCTGTTCAATTGTTGAACGAGCCTTCGCATAGACACGCTGGCGCAATGCCTGATCAGGATTTGCCTGAGCATCAATTGTCTTTTTCAGTACCGCTGCGAAATCTGCCATACTCTTTTAAATCCGTTGCTGACGTCTGAATCGACTATCTCATATGCTCATTTTACAGGCCTGAGAGTATATTCAGAAAATAATCAGATGAAACCTGACTCATTTTATTAAACATAAGTCTTAACGAATGCAAAGTTTACTGCATAATTCAATGCCTTAGATCGGGCTTTCGCTCAATATTTGTGGCAAAAAAGTGTCGTTTTCATCCAAAACTCTTGCTTGACCCAAGATGGAGCAGTCTGCCTGTGCAATCAAGTGCAAAGGCAACAGCAATATCAATACAAAAAAGGCGGGATTTGAAATCCCGCCTTTTTAATCATTATTCATAATCCGGATACTTAATCCTGAAACGGATCTGTTACCAGAATTGTGTCTTCACGCTCAGGGCTGGTTGAGAGCATGGCAACCGGCGCACCGATCAGCTCTTCAATATAGCGTACATATTTTACGGCTTGTGCCGGCAGCTCATTCCAGCTGCGTGCACCGGCCGTGGTATCTTTCCAGCCTTCAAGCACTTCATAAATCGGCTTAACACGTGCCTGTGCATCCATAGAAGCTGGCAGATAATCAATCCGCTTGCCATCCAGCTCGTAAGCGACGCAAATTTTCAGCTCGTCCAGACCATCAAGAACATCAAGTTTGGTCAGGGCAATACCTGTAATACCGGACGTGCGCACAGTCTGCTTAACCAGCACCGCATCAAACCAGCCGCAACGGCGTGAACGGCCGGTGTTAACACCAACTTCACGGCCAACGGTTGAAAGATGTTCACCGATCGCATCATCCAGCTCGCACGGGAACGGACCTTCACCAACGCGGGTTGTATAGGCTTTGGTAATACCAAGCACATAACCGATTGCTGTAGGGCCAAGGCCCGAACCGGCAGCAGCCTGACCAGCCACTGTGTTTGACGATGTTACAAACGGATATGTACCATGGTCATTATCCAGCAATGCGCCTTGTGCACCTTCAAACAGAATACGGGCACCGGCTTTGCGCTTATCGTCCAGAATTTTCCAGACCTGATCCATATAAGGCAGAATCTGTGCTGCCACTTCGGTCAGTTCATTATGAATTGAATCAACAGAAATTTCGGCAAGTCCCATACCGCGACGCAGCGCATTGTGATGGGTCAGCAGGCGTTCGATTTTAGGACGCAGGCTCTGTGGCTCAGCCAGATCAATCACGCGGATAGCACGGCGGCCAACCTTGTCTTCATAAGCAGGGCCGATACCGCGCTTGGTGGTGCCAATTTTAAGACCGGCAGAACCATCTTCACGGATAGCATCAAGCTCACGGTGGAGAGAAAGGATCAGGGGAGCATTTTCAGCAATGCGCAGCACATCCGGGGTAACAACAACACCCTGCGCGCGCAGCTTTTCAACTTCCATCACAAAATGATGCGGGTCTACAACAACACCATTACCGATAACGGAGAGTTTGCCGCGTACAAGACCTGAAGGCAACAGCGCAAGCTTATAGCTCACACCATCAATTACCAGCGTATGACCGGCATTATGGCCGCCCTGATAACGCACGATAACATCAGCGCGCTCCGACAACCAGTCAACGATCTTACCTTTGCCCTCGTCGCCCCATTGCGAGCCGACAACGATCACATTAGCCATGAAGAAAACTCCTCAGTACAATATGTACAGCTTGTTTGGAATTTGAATCGAGCCTGTGACAGATGCCGCATTAGGCCCGCTCTTTTTGAAAGCCGGTGCTTTTATTCAAAGCGCAGACTTTTTTACAGAACGTGAGTTTCTATACAGCCTCACAACCAAGAGTGCGACTCCCGATTACCGTAAATCGCACATCTCTTGATAAAAACCGGCTTATTTTTGCAGGTTTCGAACCATAAACCGTGCATCATCTGAGTAGCTGAGCAGTTTTTCCTGCAACTGCGGCACATCCTGAACCTGAAAACCCTGTCTTTCCCAATAAGGCTGCGAGCCGTTAACGGCCACAAGAGACAGTGAGTCGTAGCCATGATCCAGCGCGGTTTGCACCAGTAGCGCCACCAGCTTGCGAGCGGCACCAAGCGCACGAGCCTGCGGCAGCAACGCTACATCATGAAGGTAATAGGTATCTGCATTGTCCGGAATTTTATGCAAAAGGCTGTTCAATGCCGGTGCTGAGAACTGCTGCCACGGATGGCTGAAACTATAGCCGAGCAATTGCTCCTGGCCCTCAACAATACGCGATAACACCAATGCACCGGGAGCAAAAACGCGCAGCCTGTCAGCAAAAATCGCCGGATCCTCCGGAAAGTCCGGATGCACAACACAGCTGATCTCATAGACCGCATTGAGGTCAGCTTCCCGCATCAACCGCCAGTCGGCATTGTAATCCACCACAGGCGGTCTTGTATTCTCAGACATTTGTTTTGCCTTATTCGCTTATATTCCGGCGAGGCACTTTAACAGCGCCCCGCCCGATGATCAGTTAATCCGCCGCAACGTCAAACACCAGCGGACGTGCCTGCACAATCGCATCATTGGCACGCAACTCTTCAAGCACAGCATCCGGCACACGCTCATCCAAATAGAGCAGCGCAATCGCATCACCACCCAACCGCTCACGACCGAGCGAGAAATTGGCAATATTCACGCCATGTCTGCCACAAACCGTACCCAACCAACCGATCATACCCGGCGTATCATTATTGGTTGTGTAGAGCATGTGCTGGCCAACTTCGGCGTCCAGATTAATTCCCTTAATCTGGATAAACCGTGGCTTGCCATCAGAGAAGCATGTACCGGCAATCGAACGGGTACGTGTGGTGGTACGCACAGTCACTTTAATATAGCCGTCAAAGACGCCGGATTTATCGCGCTTGACTTCCGATACCACAATACCGCGCTCTTTAACCATGACCGGAGCTGAGACCATATTCACATCGGATACCTGCGGACGGATAAGGCCGGCCAGTGCCGCACTCATCAAAGCGCGGGTATTCAGCGCAGCAGTCGAGCCGTCAAACAGGATTTCAACTTCCTGAATAGGCTCATCAGTTACCTGCCCGATAAAGGCGCCGAGCACTTCTGCCAGTTTAACAAACGGCTTCAGGCGTGGGGCTTCTTCTGCGGTGATCGACGGCATATTGATCGCATTGGTCACAGCGCCCTTGATCAGATAATCGGCCATCTGCTCGGCAACCTGAATGGCAACATTTTCCTGCGCTTCCGAGGTAGAGGCTCCCAGATGCGGGGTGCAAACCACATTTGGCAGATCAAACAATTCGGATTCGGTAGCTGGCTCGACCTCAAAAACGTCAATACCGGCACCGGCAACCTTGCCGGATTTCAGCGCTGCTACCAGATCTTTTTCAACAATCAAACCACCGCGCGCACAATTGATGATCCGCACACCGTCTTTCATCTTTGCCAGATTTTCAGCATTGATAATATTGCGGGTCTTATCCGTCATTGGTGTGTGCAGGCTGATAAAATCAGCGCGCGCCAACAACTCGTCGAGTTCCAGCTTTTCAACACCAAGCTCTTCCGCGCGGCCTTCCGACAAAAACGGATCAAATGCCACAACATGCATTTTCAAGCCGATAGCACGCGCCGCAACAATAGAGCCGATATTACCGCAACCAATAATACCCAAGGTTTTACCGGTAATTTCCACACCCATGAAGCGGTTTTTCTCCCATTTACCGGCGCGGGTCGACTGGTCAGCTTCCGGCAGCTGGCGCGATACGGCAAACATAAGCGCAATCGCGTGTTCTGCTGTGGTGATCGAATTGCCGAACGGTGTATTCATCACAATAATACCGCGGCGCGATGCAGCCGGAATATCAACATTGTCCACACCGATACCGGCACGGCCAATCACTTTAAGATTGGTGGCAGCAGCAATCAGCTTTTCAGTGGCTTTGGTGGCTGAACGAATGGCCAGACCATCATACTGGCCGATCACTTCAAGCAGCTTGTCTTTATCTTTACCAAGATCCGGCAGGTAATCCACTTCTACACCGCGATCTTTAAAGATCTGCACAGCAGTTGGCGACAATTTATCAGAAACGAGAACGCGAGGTGCCATAACGGCCTCCGTAATAGATGAAAAAAGAAACAACAGGGCGATACCGCAACTGTCCCAACACAGTTGCAGCAGATATTACAATCTTCAGGGTCATCAGACCCGAAATGCTAAATGCGTGTATTGTTCAGGAAAGCTGCGCTTTTTGCGTTGCAAAAGCCCAGTCCAGCCAAGGTAATAATACCTGCAAATCAGAAGCCTCAACCGTTGCCCCTGCCCAGATACGCAAGCCTGAAGGCGCATCGCGGTAAGCACCGATATCAAAAGCCACGCCTTCTTTATCAAGGCTGGTAACAATGGCCTTGGCAAATGCAGCCTGCTGGTCTGCCGGCAAAGCCGTAACTTGCGGATCGGTGATTGTCAGGCAAACAGAGGTGTTAGAACGGGTAGCCGGATCAATCGCCAGATTGGCAATCCAGTCGCGACTGTTTACAAAACCATCCAGCACAGCAAAGTTTTTATCAGCACGCGCTCGTAAACCCTGCAAACCGCCAATGGATTGTGCCCATTCCAGCGCATCCAGATAGTCTTCAACGCAGAGCATTGATGGGGTATTGATGGTTTCGCCCGTAAAGATACCCTCAATCAGCTTGCCGCCTTTGGTCATGCGGAAGATTTTTGGCAGCGGCCATGCCGGCTTATAGCTTTCAAGGCGTTCAACAGCGCGCGGGCTGAGGATCAGCATACCATGCGCGCCCTCGCCGCCGAGCACTTTCTGCCATGAGAAGGTAACAACATCGAGCTTGCTGTAATCCATATCCTGCGCAAATGCAGCGGATGTGGCATCACAAATTGTCAGGCCTTGGCGGTCTGCCGGAATAAAATCAGCATTTGGCACACGCACGCCTGACGTTGTGCCGTTCCATGTGAAAACCACATCGCGGTCAAAATCCACTTTGGCGAAATCAACGATCTCACCATATGGCGCTTCAAATGTGCGTACATTTTGTAATTGAAGTTGCTTTACAACGTCAGTGACCCAACCGGCACCGAAGCTTTCCCACGCAACCATATCAACGCCGCGAGCGCCAAGCAGTGACCACAAGGCCATTTCAACAGCACCGGTATCCGATGCCGGAACTATGCCGATGCGGTAATCATCAGGAATTTGGAGAATTTCACGTGTCAGGTCAATCGCTTGTTTAAGCTTTGTCTTGCCAAGTTTAGCGCGATGCGAGCGACCAAGCGGTGCATCTGCAAGCGCTTCAAGTGTCCAACCCGGACGCTTGGTACAAGGACCTGAAGAAAATTGTGCATTAAGCGGACGGATGTCCGGCTTTGGTAAAGTCGTCATAATGTTTCCTATCCTCACAGATAGCTCGCTTCCCGTTGGGGAGAAGTGGCCCACTGACCTCGGTATAGAAAACTTAAACGCAGTGCAAGAGTAGCCGCCGTTTTATTTTGTCGCATCTATCAAGATACATACGCAACTTAAGATTTAAAAAACCAGACATTCAACTAATTATTGTGTATTCATATCAAGACATGCTGTATAATCCAGCAAGATTAGGGCGTTGAAATTCTGCTCCGCAGCTCCAGCAATCGCCATAAGTGACGGCCGAGACGAGCAAGCGGGGGCATGACATCGTCTCGGCCTCACTGGTTGAAAATGCAACCAGTGTTTACAGCTGATCTATCAAACAGCCTTATTGGCAGAGTATTATTCTGCCAATTTATTTCACCACACACACAACATTACCCTTCAGTCCGGAAGGTCTATGGCCGCTGTATTTTGTTCCCTCTGAAAATATGGAGAATTTTATGTTTTCCAAAACAACACGGGAGTTTCTCGAAAGAAATAATTCCACATTGGTATTAATAATCAAGCTGAAAATACCACCATGGTTTTTGATGCTCAATAGTACTTCCCATACAATAAGCGCATGTCACAGTTAAAGCGCCTTCGGGAAAAATCAGGTCTCACACAGAAAGAGCTCGGTGCTCTTGCTGGAACATCACAACCTCAGATCAAGCGTCTGGAAGATGGTGAAAGAACTCTGACCAAACAATGGGCTGAACGTCTTGCCCCCCATCTCGGCATAACGGCTGAGGGATTACTGTTTCCGAAGGGTGACGACCTCGATTCCAATATTATGAGCGTTATCGGCACTCTGTCTGACAAGCAAAAAATTCAGGTTCTGTTCTATATGCGCTTTTTAGCTTCGTCAGAAACTGAGAGCTAAGTGCCGGAATTTTAACGCAGTGATTCTCCCTTATGATTGAAAAAATCAATCAAACACAAATATACTAAAGTTATGAAATACCAAAATGGCAAAACATTAAATACCAAATCGATATTTTTACTCAAAGCCAAAACCACATATCATAACGAATAAATGCCTTGTGATATTACGTCATGCAGCATTATATCCGTCTGATTTGAAACATGATCAGCGCTACTTTTCGCAGGAATAATTACATATGGCTAAAACACCAACTATTCGCCGTATGAGTGATATAACATCACAGCGAATTACAGCCCTGAACAGTGGTACAGTTGAAACCACAGTCCTCACTGAATGCCTTGCTGTCGATTTTGCACAATTAATGAGAAATACTCTCTCTTTTGTCAGCCCTCAGGCGCTTCACTTACTCAGTGAAGCATCTAAAACCGGCATCACGGCCCGTATGACTCTGGCCGCACAGTTATTGCACACACATCCTCAAACCAACCTTGAAGAGTTGAGCAAGCATGCATCTGATACTGTTCGCGGCTGGGCTTGTTATTATATCGGGCAGCAAGACAATATGTCTTTAGCTGAAAAGCTCACCCTAATTCGCCCGCTGGCAAATGATAGTCATTTTGGTGTGCGGGAGTGGTCATGGCTGGCAATGCGCAAGGATATCATTGCTCAGCCTGAAGAAACATTGAGCCTGCTATTGCCTTGGACAAAAGATAGTTCGGATAAAATCCGCCGTTTTGCCTGCGAGGCTATCCGTCCGCGCGGCGTATGGTGCGCGCATTTCACCCTGCTGAAAAAACAACCTGAACTGGCTTTGCCAATTCTTGACGCCTTGCGCAGTGATTCATCCGTTTATGTACAGGATTCAGTGGCAAACTGG
This sequence comes from Pseudochrobactrum mosebachae, assembly GCF_048914685.1. GTDB lineage: Bacteria > Pseudomonadota > Alphaproteobacteria > Rhizobiales > Rhizobiaceae > Pseudochrobactrum. The sequence goes on along the minus strand of NZ_CP128408.1, from coordinate 2,188,314 downwards.
CTGAATGATGCGTCCAAAAGCAGCCCTGACTGGGTACAGACTGTGTGTGACCGCTGGTTGAATGAGTGCAACACACCGGCAACAATCCGGATTTGTAAGCGCGCTTTGCGCACCATTAATAAATAAAATCAGAATATCTATAAGCAAAACATTTGCTGCGCCGTTTAAGGCGCAGCAAATTAATATGATATCAAAAAGCCGGTGGCTTCATGCCATTATAGGCAACCGGACGGGCATAGCCGCCGAACTGATAGCGCAGTCCAACACGCACGTCATGAATGTCGAAGCCTCTATCATAGCCATCGGCAACACCGTGATTGCTGCCAAACATTTGGCCGCCTTCAACGCGACGGAAGCGATAGCCTGCATCAAGCTTCAAGCTGTCTGTCAGATCATAAGAGGCACCGGCCATCAAAGCCCATGTAAAGCGCCAATTGGCTTCGCCCGGTAAGATACCATTGTTCGTTGTATCAACCACATCCGACCATTTGACACGCGTACCACCAATACCGGCACCGACATAAGGGGTGAAACCATTGAAATTGCCGAGATCGACATAGGCATTAGCCAGCAGAGAAAGCGCAGACAAATGGCTTTCATCGCGTTGACTGGTAAATTTCGAACGTGTCATATAATCCAGTGTCAGATCGGTACGGAAATAATCAGTGACCTGATAACCAACGCCACCGCCAATGAGGAATGAGCCTTTCAGCTTACCATCAACAATAGTTCCGCAGTCCCCACAGCTTTCGCCATAATCCGCGCCCTTAAAGCGGGGTTTTGAATAGCCGATATCACCGCGCAAATACCAGCCATTGATTGGCGCTGGCTGTACAATCACTTCCGGCACTTCCGGCACTTCCGGAATGAGAATATCTGCGGCAAAAACAGGCGCTGTAGAGACAGCAAATGTCAATCCTGCAACACCGGCAACAAGCAAATTCCTAAATTTCTTCATAGTGTGTCCTAACGCACTGTCTCGGCTTGTCTCACCGGGACGACTATTCTTGAACGCCACCATAATTGTGAAAAGTTAAATGCTGCTTAACCTTGTTTGTTCACGATGTTTATTAATAGTTACACAGATAACTTTATACAAAAAAGGGACATAAATGCCCCTTTTTATTACGCTCTAATATATACATATGCGCTTCTCAATATCGCACTGCATAAACTTAATAATATTGCTTACACCTTAGCGGCAGTTCTGATCGCACTGATAATATCATCAACGACAGTTTCAACCTGCTGGTAATCATCGCCTTCAGCCATAACACGGATCAAAGGCTCGGTTCCTGAAGGGCGGATAACCACACGTCCGCTATCACCCAAATTGGTTTTACCATCAGCAATAGCCTGAATAACTTTCTTATCATCCAAAAGCTTAGCGCCTGATACGCGAATATTTTTCAAAATCTGCGGCACAGGCTCAAACTTACGGCAAACCTCGCTCAGAGGGCGTCCCTGCTCCTGCATAACCGCAAGAATTTGAAGTGCCGAGATCAGGCCATCACCGGTGGTGCCGAATTCTGACAACACGATATGGCCGGACTGCTCACCGCCTACATTGAAACCATGTTTACGCATATGTTCAACCACATAACGGTCGCCAACTTTTGTGCGTGCCAGTGTCAGCCCCTTATCGCCAAGGAAACGCTCAAGCCCCAGATTGGACATGATGGTCGCAACAATACCACCGCCAACAAGGCGTCCGGTCGCAGACCAACTCTCTGCAATCACCGCCATCAGCTGATCACCATCAATAATGGTGCCATTTTCGTCAACCATCAGCACGCGGTCGGCATCACCGTCAAGCGCAATACCCACATCGGCACGGGTTTCATGCACTTTGCGGATCAGACCCTCCGGATGTGTTGAGCCGCAATCTTCATTAATATTGGTGCCATTTGGCGTATTATTGATCGTGATAACTTCCGCGCCGAGCTCCCACAAAGCGGCTGGCGCAACTTTATACGCAGCACCATTGGCGCAATCGACCACAATACGCAGTCCATTCAGCGACAAGTGACGCGGCATCGTGCGCTTGGCAAATTCAATATAGCGATAAATATCACCATCCACGCGCTTGGCACGGCCAATCTCACCATGACTGCTCATATGAGCGCTCATGTCGTCATCAATCAATTTTTCAATTTTCAGTTCAAGGGCGTCCGACAGTTTAAATCCATCCGGTCCGAACAGCTTGATACCATTGTCATAATACGGGTTATGCGAGGCTGAAATCATCACGCCTATATCGGCACGCAACGAGCGGCACAGCATAGCAACAGCAGGTGTTGGAATTGGTCCCAGCAAAAACACCTCCATGCCCATTGAAGTAAAACCGGCAACCAGAGCATTTTCCAGCATATAGCCGGAGCGGCGGGTATCTTTACCGATCACCACACGCCGTCCCTGCCCGCCATCGCGAAAAGACAGTCCCACAGCCATCCCGACCCGCATGGCAATATCCGGTGTCATCGGAAAAGAATTAGCCTTACCGCGAATGCCATCGGTGCCAAAATATTTACGGGACATGTCAAAGCCTTTTCTTCACGATATAGTCGAATGTGCCCGTCACACGAAACAATCGCCAAAGACAGACATAATATTGTATTAGCAATGCAGCGATTTCCTACTGCTTGTCAAATATTGATCATAATTCGGCAGCCTAAAATGATCATTTTGCAATCAAATTATCTTTAAAATTATATCAATAAAAAACCGGGCTCATAAAGCCCGGTTCTTATAATCAGTGTAATCTTTTAAAAAGACTGCCATTATGACTGCGGCTCAGGCTCCATATCCTTACTGCCGGCATCCGGTTCACTGTCCGGTTTTTTGCGTGAAGCACCAGCCTTAGGCACACCTGATCCGCGTGATGATGACGTATCATCACCGGTATCACGGGTTGGCTTCTGACCTTTGATCAGCTGCTTGATCTCTTCACCGCTCAGTGTTTCATATTCAAGCAGGCCTTCAGCAATCGCAATCCATGCGTCATGCTTGTTTGTGAGAATTTCACGCGCTTCAACATAAGCCCTGTCGATCAGCTCGCGCACTTCCGCATCAATCAGCTGTGCAGTTGCTTCCGACACATTTTGTGTACGCGACACAGAATGACCGAGGAACACTTCTTCCTGATTTTCGCCATAAGCAACATAGCCAAGCTTGTCAGAAAAGCCCCAACGCGTCACCATGGCACGGGCAAGCTTGGTGGCCTGCTCAATGTCAGAAGAAGCGCCGGATGTAATGTTTTCCTTGCCAAATTTCAGTTCTTCAGCAATACGGCCACCCATCATAATTGCAAGGCGCGAGACCATCCATTTGTAGCTCATGGAATATTTGTCGCCTTCAGGCAGCTGCATCACCATACCAAGTGCACGACCACGCGGAATAATGGTGGCCTTATGCACCGGATCAGCAGCAGCAACATTCATTGCAACAATCGCATGGCCGGCTTCATGATAGGCTGTCAGTTCTTTTTCTTCCTGCGTCATCGCCGAAGAACGGCGCTCCGCACCCATCATGATCTTGTCTTTAGAGTCTTCAAACTCCTGCATTGTTACCAAACGCTTGTTACGGCGCGCGGTCATCAAAGCAGCTTCGTTGACAAGGTTCATCAGATCCGCACCCGAGAAACCAGGTGTACCGCGTGCCAGTACTTTCAGATCCACATTCGGCGCCAATGGCACATTGCGAACATGCACTTTAAGAATCTGCTCACGGCCGGACACATCCGGATTAGGCACCACAACCTGACGGTCAAAACGACCCGGACGCATCAGAGCAGGATCCAGTACGTCAGGGCGGTTGGTAGCAGCAATCAGAATAATATTCTCATTGGCTTCAAAACCATCCATCTCAACCAGCAACTGATTCAGCGTCTGTTCGCGCTCATCATTTCCGCCACCAACACCGGCACCACGATGACGGCCAACAGCATCGATTTCGTCGATAAAGATAATGCAAGGGGCGTTTTTCTTAGCCTGTTCAAACATGTCACGCACGCGCGAGGCACCAACACCGACAAACATTTCAACAAAATCAGAACCGGAAATCGTAAAGAACGGTACATTGGCTTCACCGGCAACCGAGCGCGCCAGCAAAGTCTTACCGGTACCCGGAGGGCCCACAAGCAGCACACCGCGCGGAATTTTACCGCCAAGACGCTGGAACTTCTGCGGATCACGCAAAAATTCTACGATTTCTTCAAGGTCTTCTTTGGCTTCATCCACACCGGCAACATCCTGAAACGTTACACGACCATGGGCTTCAGTGAGCAGTTTGGCTTTGGACTTTCCAAAACCCATAGCGCCGCGTGAGCCGCCCTGCATCTGACGCATGAAGAATATCCACACGCCGAGGATCAGGATCATCGGCAGCCATGACAGCAGAATGCCAAACAGCGACCCCGAACCATCGCTTTCAGGCTTTGCGGTTATTGCAACATTTTTTTCTTCAAGACGGCTGATCAGATTGGCATCTGAAGGCGGAGAATAGGTCTGGAAGCTTGCATTATTATCCGTGTAAACACCGACAATACGCGGACCGGTAATGGTGACAGATTTAACCCGTCCACCCGATACGTCATCGATAAATTGCGAATAAGGAATTTCCTGAGACGACGCACGCTGCGCCGGGCTCTGAAACAGATTAAACAATGCAACCAGCAGGAGAGCAATGATCGCCCAAAGGGCGAAGTTGCGATAATTTGGATTCATTTCGGGTCCAATCGATTACCAACGTCGTTCCGGCCTTAAACGCCCGTCTTGGCGCAATCCGAAAAATATTTAAACCTAACATAGGTTCGAAGAACTGCCTTGCCAAGGTAGAGCAAAGCTTCATATGTGATTCTTCTGCATTCTTTGCAGACTTTACCTGTATTTATGGTTGAGAGGCATGGTTAAAAGCTCCTTCACAACCGGCACAACCTCGAAATCATGTCCTGAGAGTACTTTGTCGAAGCAGGCATAGCTGCGCAGCAGCACCACTGGCAGGCTTTGCGGCACCAAATCTGCTAGTGCGGGAATCTCTGCCAGCGCATCATCACGCAAAATTGCGGGCGCTGACATCAGACAATCCCGATGAATTTGCTGCACTTTAATCTGATGCCCCCTCAAATATCCGGATAATTGTGGTGCTGTCGGCACCATAATCTTTACCGGAAATTCAGCGTGATTACTGATATGAAACCGCCCGTCCCAAACCATGCTTTCTCCCGCTTGCAGCATTGCTGTGGGTAAATTGCGGCGCTCACGCCAGATTTTTAAACTCTTTGCAGATTTTTCAACAACACAGTGGTGCAAAGTCCGCCGGAACCGGCCTGTAAGCGGGGCAGACTGCAACTGTCTGGATAAAGCTGCAACCTCTCTGACCGGCGGTAACAGGGGGTGCCCGCCTATCGCTGCCAGCAGATAAGCCAGCGCCAGCGGCGCCACCCCGGTGTCACCCTCATCCCAGCCATGCGGCAGCACTAATCCACCGCCTGACAGCAGGCTGATACGACCAAGATTACGCTTCAGTAATTTTGCAACGCGGCGGTTGTTTTGCTGCCTGAGATAGCCCGCCTGATGCACCGCATCAAGCACAGCCTGCTTATCGGTCTGTGCTGCCAGCATCCGCATGCGTGGTCGCTCATAAGTCAGATTGTCATTGCTCGGATCATCATACCATGCGGTGTCACAGGCCTGAAGATAATCGCGTAATGTTTGCCGCCAGATTTTCAACAGCGGGCGGCACAGCAAAACTCTGTTTTGCAGCAATGTTTGACTTGCCATAGCCGCAAGCCCACGCATTTCACTTGGTTCATCAGTATCAACCATGCTGCGTTGACTGCGCATCAGATAGGTTTCCACCTGATCATCCGCGGTGTGGCCAGTGAGAATAATTTTTGCACTATTGGCATGCGCTGCTTCAACCAGCAGGCCATAGCGGGCATCACGTGCAGCCGATGCCATGCCGGTATCAGGCTTTGCCGCATCCCAGCAGAGAATCTGATGGCTTATCCCTAATTGTTTGCAAAAAATAGCAACACCGGCAGCTTCCTGCGCTGATTCCGGGCGTAACTGGTGATCAACTGTAACTGCTATCAGCCGGCAATCAGTGTGATGCTTTGTGAGGTAGCTTTTAGCCAGTAATAACAGCGCCATGGAATCGCTGCCGCCGGAAACAGCAACAATCACCGCAGATTGCTTTCCGGCAGGGTAACAAGCATCGAACCCTGCATAGGCTTGTTTCAAAAAGTCAGCTTTGCCGTGGTTTGTGTTCACTGCATCACTCAGCAATGATTGAGTTTGCGTTCGTCCTCAGCCCGTTTCAACACTGCTGGTGCTGCTGTCGGGAAACGCGTAGCGACCTTTGATAGAGTAGCACAGGCCACTTCACGGTCATTGAGTTTGGCCATCGCCATGCCAAGTTTCAGCATATTCTCAGCACCGCGCTTGGAATCAGGAAAATCACGCTGATTATCGATAAAGACCGTTGCGGCCTCGGCATAGCGCTCCTGACCGTAAAGCGCCTCACCCAGCCAATAACGGGCATCGGAGGTCATAGGATCGGCAGGGAAACGGTCAATATGTGAGCGAAACGCCACCTCAGCCGCGCGGTAATCACCGGCCAGAATAAACTGATATGCCCCCTGATATAGCACATTCGGATTATCTGTTGGTGGCAAGGAAGCTATCTGCTCGGTTGGCGCTTCTTGATTCAAACTGCCGCCGATTACATTGCCACTGGAATCAAACCGGATTGAACCCAACGCCCGCGGAGCCTGCGAAGACGTATCATCCAATGATGGATTACCAGTAGCAACGGAATCGGCACCATTGCCCGAAGCTGACCCTGAATTTACAACTGTATTCGACTGCAAATCAGCGACATCATTTTGTGCAGAACGGTCATTAGTCGTAACAGCTTCCGGCTCTGTAGTCTGAGCACTTGCCGAAGAAGTGGCAGCGGCAGAATCTGCCGCCGCTGTTTTAGTTGTTTCTGATGATCCGGCATCAGCCTTCTTCTTCTTTTCCAACTCTTCAAAGCGGAATTCATTATCTTCCTGAATTTTGCGCATTTGTTCCTGCATCTGCAAAATCTGGAAATTCATTTCTTCCACTTTGCCGCTCAGGTCACGCACTTGCTCCTGCAACTGGTTCACACGCTGATCATTAACCTGCGCATGGGCTGAGGTTATGCCTGCAACCCCTCCCAGAAAAGACAGCAAACTGACTGTTACTGCCAGTTTCTTCATCGCTTTTTTCATTCACAACACCTCATGTGCCAAATTTCATATCAAGCTTTACAGCCATGATTGTAATGAAAAGCACGCCATTCACCACAACCGCTCAATCTTTATAATCTCAGTTAAGATGGTGCAATTGAGTAGGGCCAAATTTTGACTTTTATATTCAAACAGAAAAAAGCGACCCGAAGGCCGCTTTTCCCATAACTCTGTGTCTTTTTTACCGCGCCTTTATAACAAGGCACAAAAGACTTAGCTACCGGCGCCGTTAAGCACAGTAACCGCACGGCGGTTCTGCGACCAGCAGGAAATATTGTCGCAAACTGCAACCGGACGTTCCTTACCGTAAGAAACAGTGCGCATACGATTAACCGGCACACCGCGTGAAGCAAGGTAATCACGGGCTGCTGCCGCACGGCGCTGTCCAAGTGCAAGGTTGTATTCGCGTGTACCACGTTCATCCGAGTGACCTTCAACGGTAATCGAATAATTCGGGTAACGAGCCAGCCACTGTGCCTGACGTGACAAAGTCTGCTGTGCATCACCACGGATCACAGAAGAATCGAGATCAAAAAACACGCGGTCGCCAACATTAACAGTAAAGTCCTGAGCTGAACCGGCAACGGCACCATTGGCACCCATACCGCCGTTGAGACCAAGGTCTCCGGCATTGTTAGGCAGGTTCTTTTTATTGGCACAACCGGCAACGGCAAGTGCCAGGAACAGGGCAACAGCAAACGGGCTGCGGGCAATCGACTGGGAACGGCGCATGGCCCGTACTCCTTAAGAATATTGCGTTTATATCAAATATGACCAAGCAGATGATTAATCATATTTAGGTTAAAAACCGCACAAAAAACATGGTTAATTTTGTCTTGCGCGGCATAAAATATCAAGAACCTATTCTTCAACAACGCAAAATATGAGCTGCATAATCAAACAGGAAGCAGAGTGATTTAACAGCAATGCGGCATAAACACGGCTTTTTTAATGCAAAAATCCGGAATATGGGGAGATTGCTAAAACAAGGCCCGCATCTATAAGTAACGGGCCTTGTCTCCATTTAATATCGTTCACTCTCACCTAGAGCATTTCACTATCAACTTGATAGGTATGAGAATGCGAAAACTCTAAAATCCAGAGCGAGCGCTACGATTCAACCCGAACGTTACCCGCTCTAGTTCAGCAAAGGTGACCATGCCGGATCAGACGAAAAATTCGGCGTTTGAATCTGACGCTCGTTACGTCCTGTCAGATCAATAGTGAAAAGACGCGGACCTGCACCCGATGCCTGACGGAAGAACATCAGCACGCGGCCATTCGGCGCCCAGGTCGGGCCTTCATTATGATAACCGGTTGTCAGCAAGCGCTCGCCCGAACCATCGGTTTTCATCACGCCAATCGAAAACTGACCGCCGGATTGTTTGGTAAAGGCGATCATATCACCACGTGGCGACCACACAGGCGTTGAGTAGCTGCCATTACCAAAAGAAATACGCTGCGGGTTTGAACCATCAGAACCCATCACATAAATCTGCTGGCGTCCGCCACGGTCGGATTCGAAAGCAATTTTTGAACCGTCCGGCGAATAGGATGCCGATGTATCAATCGCCTGACTGCTGGTCAGCCGCGTTGTGGTGCGTGAGCGCAGATCCATAGTGTAAATATTGGCACTGCCATCATCCTGCAGCAGGCTCATAACCACTTTTTGTCCATCCGGCGAAAAGCGCGGTGCGATTGTCATACCAGGGAAATTCCCGACAATTTCCTGCTGACCGGTTTCAAGCTGCAACAGATAAACCCGAGGACGATCACCTGCAAAAGACATATAGGTGATTTCCTGGCGGCTTGGTGAGAAGCGCGGTGTCAGAACCAGATCACGGCCATCTGTCAGATAACGGATATTAGCGCCGTCCTGATCCATAATCGCCAGACGCTTCACACGTTTCTGGGCGCTGCCGGATTCATCAACAAACACGATACGCGTATCAAAATAGCCCTTTTCACCGGTCAGGCGCTCATAAATCGCATCCGCGATGATATGCGCTACACGACGCTTATTCTCAGGCGTGGTGAAAAACTGCTGTCCGGCAAGTTGCTGCCCGGCAAAGGTATCCCATAAGCGGAACTCTGCCTTAAGTCGGCCATCCGGCTGCTTGGTTACACGGCCGGTAACCAGTGCCTGTGCATTGATAACTTTCCAGTCCTCAAAACGCGGCGCGACATCCGGATTGGTAATTTTCTCAATAAATGCTTTCTTGTCGATCGGCGCAAACAAGCCCGAACGCTCAAGATCCGCTGCAATAATAGAGGTAATCTCGGCACCCAGCTGATCACCGGACAGAAAATCTGTCAAAGCAATCGGCAGCGGCTCAACATTACCCTTGTTAATGTTCACCTCCACAACCGCACGCGCCGGAAGCACAGCCATGGTGCTCACAACTGCCGCGACAGTAAACAATGAAAATAACGTTCTAAACAGTGTCTTCATGATGGCGTGGACCTCGTTTGTCCTGATCATAATTGGTTTGTGAGAAATCCCACATTGCGTATTGAAAGACTACAGCTGAACCGCTTTTTAATACAGCTGCAGTCTTATATCTGGCTTAGCCGGCTTTAAAACATTTCGCTCGGATCAAAATTAACAATGACCGTTGCCCATGTTTCATATTTATCGCGTGGCAAGTTATATGGCGCTGCGCGCATCACTGCCCGTCGGGCACTGTCTGCTGCGGCACGGCCGACGATTGAATCGCCCCCTGTAAATGTCACCTCCGGCGTGCCCGAAATTTCACCGGCTTCCGTCAAATTCATTTTGACGATCACCCGTAAATCGGAGGCGTCAGCAACACCTGCCGGAATATTCCATTTGTCACTGATCTGGCCTTTCAAAGCGTCCATTTCAGTTTGGCTGAGCTTGGCACCACCAGTGGTTTTCTTAGCACCGAAAGCGGCCTGATCAGTCGTGCGTTTAGCACCGCCGCCGGCAGCCTTTTCACGGTTCAATAGCGCAGCAACCTCATCGGCCTTTGCATCTTTATCCTGTGATTTATTCTGCGCGGTTGATATTGGTTTTTCCGGCTTCTTTTCGTCTTTTTTCTTATCTTCAGCTTTGGCGGTTTCAGTCTTTTCCGGCTTCGGCTTGGCTTCCGGTGCCGGCACCCGATCCGGCAGCTTCACTTCCTGCGTTTCTTCAGGCTGCTTTTCAATTGCTTCGGCAACCGCATCCGGCTTGACCTCTGCCTTAGGCTCAATTTTAGGCTCTGGCGGCTTTACCGGTTCCGGCGGCTTTACCGGTTCAGGTTTTGGCTCCGGCTTGGTTTCTTTAACCGGCTCTGGTTCCGGTGCCGGCTTTTCAGCTGGTTTTTCTTCCGGTTTAGCTGCTTCAGCCGTTTCAACCGGTTTCGGTTTTTCATTCGGCATTGGCGGCGTTTTCAAATCCAGATCATTGTCACCGGCATTTTCCGCCTGTTCAACGGTTTGTGGTTTTGTAGTCGGCTTGGCAGCCGCTTTTTCAGCTATCGGTGCTTTTTTATCGCCCTGCTGTACCTGCGAAAGATCGCTGATCGGCACAATATCAACAGGGAAGGATTCAGTATCGGTCATGTCAAAGGGTTTCGGCGATGAGAACGTAAAAAGTCCCCAGCCGATAATGACTGCATGGATAATTGCCGAGGATGTCAGACCTGCCTTCATGATGGCGTCAGCTATCCTGCTCCTGGAGGGTCACAAGGCCGATATTTTTATATCCGGCGGCAGAAATACGCGACATCACTTTCATGACCGTACCGTAATCTGCATTCTTGTCACCACGCACAAAAATGCGCTCCTCATACCCTGTTTTAGAAATGGCTTCGAGTTTCGGAACCACCTCGGCGATATCAATTTCTGTTTCCTGCAAATAAACCTGCCCCTTATCATTCACCGAGACAGTGATTGGCTGCGTATCCGCATTCAGCGCCTTGGCCTGCGTATCCGGCAGATCAATCGGCACACCTGATGTCAAAAGCGGTGCGGAAACCATGAAAATGATCAGCAAGACCAGCATCACATCCACAAAAGGCGTGATGTTGATTTCACTCATCGGGGCGTTTTTACCACGACGACGGCGGCGTCCGCCTGACCCGCCCCGACTTCCTAATGACATACCCATAGTGCAACCTTCCGGTCTTAAACTTACGACATGACACCGCTCTAGAGCATTTCACTATCAACTTGATAGATATGACAATGCGAAATTCTAAAATCTAGAGCGAGCGCTGCGATCCAACCTAAACGTTACCCGCTCTAGCTGCGCGGCGTCAGCTTCTCATCAATTTGTCGCGACAGTATGGCCGAGAACTCATCGGCAAAACCTTCCATACGCGCAGTAATACGTCCGGCATCTGCGGTCAGCTTATTGTAAGCAATAACCGCTGGAATAGCGGCCAGAAGACCAATTGCCGTTGCCAGCAAAGCTTCAGCAATACCCGGCGCTACAACCGCAAGGCTGGTGTTTTTAGAAGCCGCAATCGCCATAAACGAGGTCATAATCCCGACAACCGTACCAAACAGACCGATAAACGGTGCCGAGGTACCGATGGTCGCCAAAAAGCCAAGGCGCGATTCCAGCTTGTCGCTTTCACGCGACAGCGCCACATCCATAGCTTTTTCAATACGCATCTGCAGAGCAATCGGCGAACGGGCGCCTTTTTCGAAAGATTTTTTCCACTCGCGCATCGCCGACATGAAAATTGCGCTCATACCTGTGGTTCGGCGCTCGCCAAGATTACGATATAATTCTTCCAAAGACTGGCCGGACCAGAAAACCTGCTCAAACCGGTCAATCGCACTGGTTGCACGGCGATAAGCAAGGGTTTTGTCGACGATAATCGCCCATGTCCAGACTGAGGCTGCAAGCAACCCCAGCATGACAAGTTTGACAACCCAGTTGGCCTGCATGAACAGTCCCCAGAGACTGACATCTGCACTATGTGCTGCAATGGGTAGCGTTTCCATTTGTCACCTGTCTTCGAATCCAAACGCCCGGCTCATCACCGGGCGGCAAAAACAAAATGGTTGCCTCGCGATGCGTGCGTACCATTTCGATCTGATGTTTATCTTAAGCGGCCGGATGCATTTGTACTGCACGCGCCTTAAACCTGCGTTTTGCCCGTATCAGCAGCATAGCCGGACTCATAATATAGTTGGCCGGTTAATGTGCTTTTTACGGTTAATTTTGGTGAAAGGAAGGCGATCGGCAAAATCAGCCTGTCAGCCCCCTATTCTCAGGCAAAGATGAACTATTATGGTTAAAGATAAGTTAGGATTAGCCCGCTACCGGCATTTTTATACGGCGCAATAAAAATCGGCATATAAATAAACCGTCACAGCCCTTAACCTGCAAATAGCGCTTTCCACTCTTTCGGCATCCGCCTTGGGCGCCCTTGCTTGTTAATCAGCGCAGCCTCAACGCGCGCCTCGATCAGCACATCGCCATTGCTGCGTTTAATCACCTGCCGCATCGCGATGCGAGCACCAGTCGCCTCAATCACAGCTGTTTCAATCACCAGCAAATCATCAATGCGCGCCGGCAAGCGAAAATCAATTTCCATCCGCCGCACAATCCAGACAATCGGCTCGCCCAACTGCCCCTCTTCCAGCTGGGTGTGATGTACACCTTTCAGCCGCAGAAAATCTGTGCGTCCGCGCTCCAGAAACTCCAGATAGCGGCCATGATAAACCACACCGGAAAAATCCGTATCGGCATAATAGACCCGCGCCAGCAACCGGTGACCTTGCACGGTCAGTGTGCCGTTAATAACATCGGCCTCATCAGCATTCAGTATGGCAGAGTTGCTCGTTGAAAATGATTCATCCTGCATCAGACCTCATCCTCAAACATATTGATTTGCTTGGCCGCCAGATCGCTCGGTGCTGTCAGCCCCATATGCTGCCATGCATTCACTGTCAGCACCCGCCCGCGCGGTGTGCGCTGCAAAAACCCCTGCTGGATCAGATAGGGCTCAATAATATCTTCAATCGCATCACGCGGCTCAGACAATCCGGCCGCAATGGTTTCAATCCCCACCGGCCCGCCATTAAAATTACGGGCAATCATTGTCAGATAACGCATATCCAGCTGATCAAGTCCGATATTATCGACCTCAAGCCGCAGCAATGCTTCATCGGCAACCCGCGCATCAACAATCTCGGCCTTCGCCACCAAGGCAAAATCCCGTACACGGCGTAATAACCGGCCTGCAATACGCGGCGTACCACGCGAACGACGCGCAATTTCACGTGCGCCATCGTCAGAAATATTCATCTGCATCAAGCGCGCCCCACGGCGCACAATCAGCTGCAACTCATCAACCGTATAGAAATTGAGCCGCACAGGAATACCGAAGCGGTCGCGCAGCGGATTGGTCAACAGCCCGAGACGGGTTGTGGCAGCAACCAGTGTAAATTTGGCAAGATCAATTTTAACCGAACGCGCTGCCGGTCCCTCACCAATAATCAGATCAAGCTGGTAATCCTCCATTGCCGGATAGAGAATTTCCTCCACCGCTGGGCTTAAGCGATGAATCTCATCGATAAACAACACGTCGCGGTCTTCAAGATTGGTCAGCAAAGCTGCAAGATCACCGGCTTTGGCAATCACCGGCCCCGAGGTGGATCGAAAATTAACCCCGAGCTCCTTCGACATAATCTGCGCCAAAGTGGTCTTGCCCAAGCCCGGAGGCCCGACAAACAACACATGATCCAGCGCTTCGCCACGGGTTTTGGCCGCTTCAATAAAGATTTTTAAATTAGCCCGTGCCGCCGCCTGCCCGACAAAATCATCAAGGTTTTGCGGACGCAAGGCTGTGTCTGTGTCTTCGCCGCGTTTTTCTGCGGAAATCAGACGATCTTCATCACTCATTCGTCATACCCGTAATTTGCACCGTTCAACATACGCAATACCGGCATAGCCGGCACCAAGAGCAATCTCGAAACAATGAAAATGCTCTCATTTTATCGCGCCAGCTCTTTGAGGCCAAGCCTGATCAGCCTTGCAGAATCGGCATCTTCACCGGCTTCATGCAGAGCACTCGCCACTGCATTGGCAGCCTGATCGCGGGAATAGCCAAGATTGCTCAAGGCAGAAACTGCATCACTCACGGCAGTTGACGCAACGCCCGCACCGATCTCCTGCTTCAGCCCGATATTGCCAGCCGCCTCGCCAGCAAAGGCAGGCGCTTTATTTTTCAATTCGGTCACAATACGTTCGGCAACTTTTTTGCCAACACCAGGTGCACGTGAAACCATCGCAATATCGCGCAACGCAATCGCATTGGCGAGCTCAGACGGTGTCAGCGTACCAAGCACGCCAAGAGCCACTTTGGCGCCCACACCCTGTACATTTTGCAGTAAACGGAACCACTCGCGTTCAAGCGCAGTGCCAAAACCATAGAGCCGCAGCACATCTTCACGCACATAGGTTTCAATCAGCAAAATTGCTGCTTCACCACTTGCCGGCAAATGACCGAGCGTGCGAACCGAACAAAAAACCACATAGCCAACACCATGCACATCAAGAATGACATGATCGTCAGCAATCTCATCGACAACACCCTTCAGCTTCCCGATCATGATATGGCTGCAATCCTTCCGCTTTTCTTGAGTTCTGCAAGATTATACAGGCTGTGCCGGTTATGGGCATGGCAAATAGCTATCGCCAGCGCATCAGCCGCATCACTGCTATCAAAGCTCGCGCGCGGCATCAGCACTTTAACCATCATATGGATTTGTTGTTTTTCACCGTGACCAACGCCGATCACCGACTTTTTGACCGCGTTCGGCGCATATTCTGCAACGCGCAAGCCAGCTTGTGCCGGCACCAAAAGCGCAATGCCACGCGCCTGCCCGAGCTTCAGCGTTGCGGCGGCATCTTTATTGACAAATGTATGTTCAACAGCGGCTTCATTCGGCATCATCTGATGCATGACCGCGCTCAACCCCTCATGCAACTGCCGCAGGCGTGAGGCCAGATCCAGCTTGGCATCGGAATTAATCGTGCCGGATGCCACAAAATGCAGCGAGTTACCCGCAGATTCAATCACACCCCAGCCGGTGTGCCGTAATCCCGGATCAATACCAATAATGCGAATCGCCTGTTTCATATGCTGACCTTACCTTGAGGTAGGCGCACTCAACAATCAAAATGTGAACAAAATGGAAACATTGCGATTAAAAAAGCTTAGTTGCCGCCAAAAGCTGTGCGCAGCAGCACGATCTGGTCAGAAACCGGATTGCCTTTGCGTTCAACCAGATCGCGGATCGGCTGATGATAGCTATCGCCATCCATGCAGCGTACACGATCCTGAAAATGCAGCGAATGGGTAATCATATCACGAAACACGTCAGGCAATTCCTGCCAGCCAGTGGCCGTTTCACCGGCTGAAAATGTTTCAAGGCTCACTTTAGCCTTTTCTTTTGCCACCATATCACGTGGCATATCACCGGATCGGCTGGCGCGCAGCAGCAAAAGCCATGATGCAATATGCATCAGGCGTGATGTCAGTCGCATAGATTCAGCAGCATAAAGCGTTGCCGCTTTATGCGACAACAGGCTAGCGGCTTCCTTGCCCTCACCATCGAGATAGGCGGCAGCTTCTTCAACCAGCGCCATCCCCTCATTGTAAAGCGGCTTGAAGCTGTCTGAAAAGACCATCCGTTCCGATAGGCGGATCATATTATCCGTACCCATATTGTCTCTGCGATGTGTCTGTTCCATCATATTGTTCTGCTCACTGGCAACAGCGCTCATAATGAGCACAACTGCAATTTCTGACAAGCACCAGGACAAAAGAGATTCAACTGTTTCGCACTGGTTTTAAGCCGTAAAACCAGCGAATCCCTTTTATTCAGGCTGCACCTAGCTTGGTTGCACCATAAAGCGGGTCAGGAAAAAACCGTCAGCCCATAACCTATCCAAGTAAAATGCACGCTCATACACGCTCGCGCAATAATATGGTTAAAGAAAGATGAAAATTGATTTTCCGCTTGCTATAGCGAATACGCAGTATCAAAAGAATAAAAACAATAAGTTCAATATGTTAAATAGAATCGACTTGGATACTCATATCAAAGCGACACTTTAACTATGCGGGCTTGCAAGACTGGTTTTCCACAAAAGCTGGGTATAAATCTGCTTCCCGTGTCTCTAGAGCATTTCACTATCAAGTTGAATCAACTTGATAGGTATGAGAATGCGATAATTCTAGAATCTAGAGCGAGCGCTGCGATCCAACCTGAACGTTACCCGCTCTAGCCCGACTTTAAACAAAAAAAGAGCCGCAACAGCGGCTCTCAGAAGTTTAACAGGGAGGCGTCATACAGAGGGACAAGTCCACTCGGTAAGAATCCGACAATGCCGGATATGTCTATATTGTTTCGTTAACTTTAATATTTGGTTAATTTACCAGTTTGCAACTGCAACTACATCAGGAAACGCTTACCGACCGCGGGCGTACCGGTATCTGTGGCACCTTAGGCCGGTTCTCGGTATGGCGGGTTTCCGGCGTCGGACTTTTGGCAGGTGCTTTGCCTTTCCAGCCAATGCGTGGCAGCCATTCAAGATAATAGACCAGCGCAAACTGTGCCAGAATACCGGTGGCAATCAGCAATGTATCAAATGACAGGCTGACCGGATAAACTTGACGCAACACTTGGCCGATCATCGCCAGAACTGTACCCGCGATAAAAACCGGCAGTGAGTGTTTGCCAAGCAATGCCAGCGGGTGGCGCATATCAAGGCGCGCTTTTGCCGATAGCGCCGGAATACCGGCAATCACATAGGCAATTGCCAGCACATGCAACAAACGGGTGGCAGACAGATAGGTCTTATCAAATCCGGTCAGTACCACCGGCAGACCAAAAGAAATATCCCAGTTCGGATGTGGCACACGCAACCACAGCAAAGAAAACACCAGATAACCAATAGCTGCAATCATTAATGGTCGGTTTTGATCAAAGCGCCCGCCCTGCTTTGCATAAGTCATAGCACCTATACCGATAGCAAACAGGAACTGCCATGACAGCGGATTCAAAAACCACACACCCTGTGTCGGATAATTCATTGGCGCAATCTGATAATAGCCGGAGAGAAACCAGATCGCGCCGGAAATCGTCAGCATCAGCGAAATGCTGATCCGTGACAGATAAAGCATAATCGGCGCAAACAGCATCAGCACCAGATAGAGCGACAAAATATTATTATACCCAAGCTGGTGGCCAAGCGTTACCAGCCCCACAAATGCCTGTGCGGGCTGGTCCATAACTGTTTTGATGTTAATCTGCTCAAGCAGCTCCGGCCGCTTCATGTAAATCGCGGTAAACGCAAAAATACCCAGCGTGATGAACGTCGTCATCATCTGCGCCATATACAATGTCATCGACCGGCGGGCCATTTTTAAGGTCAGCAGCAGGCGGTTGCCTTCAACAAATTTAGAGCTATAGGCAAGCGCAACAGCAAGGCCGGAAATCAGCACAAATGCCTCAGCGGAATCGGAAAAACCAAACTCCCGATGGGTGAATTTTTCAAAAACAGTACCCGGCACATGGTTGATAAAAATACTAAGCAATGCCAGCGCCCTGAAAACATCAAGGCGCGTATCGCGCATTTTCACCATCGTGTTTTGTCCGGTACTATTTGTCATCTGCCAGCCTGCTCTTTATCTAACTTGCCGCAAATATGTTTCACGCAAACGCAGCGAAACACGTCTCAGAAGCAATTTGCCTTCATAAAACAATAAGCCCCAAATGGGTCACGAAAGCGGCATATCCCCCCTCACTCCCATCACATTATTTTCCGAAGTTAAACAAAACGACAGCTGACCTGTTGTAACAGGGCAGCTCCAAGCGCGTACCCCGTTAACGCTTACATGCCACATTGGTCTGGCTCAGCGCTTAAAAACACCAGTTTCCGTAGTGTATAACGCCAAAGCTAAATCGCAGAAAACCATTGTAAAATATATGATTTATCTGTTTACGCCAAAAGCACTTGAAAATTCCTGTTACCTTTGCGTGATTATGTTCTAAACAGAAGGTAATGATCCGGGCTTTACATCACAAAAACAGCTGCATTGTCCCGAACTCTGCCACTTTTATGGGCTAGCCATGCCCCCTCAACGAGGCCTCATCTTATGAAATTTCCTGCAAACCGTCCGCGTCTGGTTCTGGTCGTCCCATCGCCTTCAGCTGAAGGTCACACAGCAGATACTCTGCTGAACACGCTTGATACTGCCCTTGCCGCCGGTGATATCTCCAGCGTCATCCTTGATAATACTAAAGCTGACGAAGCGTCCTTCCAGAATTTTGCCACGACGGCTGTTGCGAAAATTCAAAAGGCAGGTGCTGCAGCAATTATTCTCAATGACACGCGCACCGCTGGCCGTGTCGGCGCTGATGGTGTGCATATTGAAGCCACCCGCCCTGATATTGCTGATGCGATTGAGCGCTATACACCAAAGCTTATTGTTGGTACCGGCAATGTCAAAGAGCGCCATGCCGCACTTGAGGTTGGTGAGTTGCAGCCGGATTATATGTTCTTCGGCAAAATTGGTGCCGATACCAAGCCGGAAGCGCATCCGCGCAATCTGTCACTGGCAGAATGGTGGGCTGCCATGGTTGAAATTCCTGCTATTTTGCAAGCTGGTGCCACACTTGACGATCTGGATGAATGTTTTGCAACCGGCGCTGAGTTTATTGCACTGGGCGCGGCAGTCTTTGCATCGGAAAATCCGGCACAGATTATTACCGATGCCAATAACCGGCTTGATGCTTTGGCCGCAGCAGCAACAGCTGCCGCTTTGGCTGCCGAAACCAAATGATCACAGAGTAAAATGATGCTGAAAAAAAACCTGCTGTTTAAGAATCTCTGTGCAATCTGGCTGTCTTGTTTTGCGTTTTCTGCACTGGCTGCGGAAACAACTAAACCTGCGCCCGAGAAACAGGCCGCCGAGACTGTGAAAACAGATGCGGAGAAACAGCAGGACAGCACCAGCGCCACAAAATCATCTGGTGCCGATACGGATGCAACCGCAAAAATACCTGATGCAGCCAGCCTGCTGGATGTTCCGGCGGTTTCAACCGGCTTCATCATTCCGGAGCTTGCCGGCTCCATGTCTGGTACACCTGATCAGTCTGACATGTTGCAGCAACCTGCCTCCACAGACGCGATGCCGGTCTTTAACGAAACGCGTTTTGGAGCCAAAGTTGGCGATGCGGCTTTTGGCGCCTTTCAGCGCGGTCTTTATCTGACAGCGTTCAACTTGGGCTTGGAACGCGCCAAAGCCGGTGATCCGGCGGCGCAAACCCTGGTTGCAGAGATTTATGCCCGTGGCCTTGGCTTAAAAGCCGACCAGAAACAGGCCGCACATTGGTACGGGCTGGCTGCCGAACAGGGCGAACATGAAGCGCAATTCCGCTATGCAGCAATGTTGCTACAGGGGCGTTATATAAAAAAAGACGCAAAAAAAGCCGAGAATCTGATGCAAAAAGCTGCAGAGGCCGGCAATGCTATGGCACAATTCAACTATGGCCAGATGTTAATGATGCGCCATTCAGGCACCCAAGGGCTTGATGATGCATGGCCATGGTTTGAAAAAGCGGCTGAGGCGCAACTCGCGGATGCCGAATATGCAGTGAGCCAAGTTTTGGCCAATGGCACATTTAAAGTAAAACGCGATGATGCAAAAGCGCGCGACTATCTGCTGCGTGCTGCGCGCAAGAATTATGACACTGCTCAGCTTGATCTTGGTACATGGCTGGTTGAAGGCCGTGGCGGCGAGCGCAATTACGAGGCCGGCTTTCGCTGGATGCTAACGGCAGCACGCGGTGGCAATGTTGCGGCTATGGCCCGCCTTGCCCGCCTCTACCGCGATGGTATAGGCACAGACGGTAATTCCATTGAGGCTGCCGCCTGGTATATACAGGCACGACGCTCCAAATTAACCGCCAAAGACCTTGATTCCTTTATGGACGGGCTAACCGACGGTGAGATTCAGGAAGCCATTTCGCGTGCAAACAATCTGCGCTGAGTGGACAGTTGAGTGCAGAAATGCGGTTTTCAATAACATAGTAGCGGTGCAAACCTGCATCAGGCTTGCCAAAATAGCAGATTTATGGTCTTGAAACGCCGATTGATATGGTTTGAGCGCCCTTTGACACAGCCTGACGTTTATTTCTTGAAACCGGCAGCGGTTGAAAGATCAGGCAAGTGACGTTCCAAAGGATAGCTCACAGAACATGTCGCCTGAAAACCAACCTCGTTTTCGGGTTCAGGACATGCATAAACAAAAAATAAGCAGAGCAAATAGCCTGACCCTAACGGTCATTAAATGCTCTGGAGACGTTCACACTAATTCCGGATTTTATACATATGAAGATCAATGGTAACGAAATCCGCCCTGGCAATGTTATTGAACATGATGGCGGCCTGTGGGTAGCAGTAAAGTGCAATGCAGTTAAGCCTGGTAAGGGCGGCGCCTATAATCAGGTTGAGCTGAAAAACCTCATCAACGGTACCAAACTCAATGAGCGTTTTCGTTCAGCTGAAACTGTTGAACGCATCCGTCTTGAGCAGAAGGACTTCTCCTTCCTCTATGAACAGGGCGAAGCGCTGATTTTCATGGATACAGAAAGCTATGAACAGCTTGAACTGAACAAAGAATTTGTTGGCGAACGTGCAGCATTCCTTCAGGACGGCATGATGGTTACTGTTGAAATGCACGAAGAGCGTCCGATCGGCATTCGTTTGCCGGATCAGGTTACCCTGTCGATTACAGAAGCTGATCCAGTTGTTAAAGGTCAGACCGCAGCATCTTCTTACAAGCCTGCGATTCTGGAAAACGGTATCCGCGTTCTGGTACCGCCATTCATCTCCTCGGGTGAGCGCATTATCGTTGACACCAACGAACTGACTTATGTTTCACGTGCTTAATAAAGCAGCATATCTATTTCGCGCCTGAAAGCGCACAAATATTACAGTGCCGGTTTCCACCACAGGTAACCGGCGCTTCAAACAATAATAATAAAAGTTTTTCATCCGCGGAGATTGCTTCACGGGTGATATTACCGTTTAAACTCCAACGCATAAACAGATGCGGCCTGCAGTGAAGACTCATCCTCAGGCTCCTTTATGCACTTACAGGACGAAAAATTATGGCGCGCTCAGCAATACTCAACGTTATGGTTCAGGCCGCAATCAAAGCCGGACGTTCACTGACGCGTGATTTCGGCGAAGTACAGAACCTGCAGGTTTCATTAAAAGGTCCAGGCGACTATGTAAGCCAGGCCGATAAAAAAGCAGAAGATATTATTTTCAGTGAACTGCGCCGTGCGCGTCCTGATTACAGCTTTTTGATGGAAGAACGCGGCGCAGTTGAAGGCGCTGACAGCCAGCACCGCTGGATTGTCGATCCGCTGGACGGCACCACCAACTTTCTTCACGGTATTCCGACCTTTGCCGTTTCAATTGCACTGGAGCGTCAGGGACAGGTTGTTGCTGGTGTGGTTTACAATCCGGCCACTGACGAACTTTATACCTCAGAGCGCGGTGGCGGAGCATTCCTCAATGATCGCCGCTTGCGTGTAGCTGCCCGTACCAAAATTTCCGATTCGGTCATTACCCACGGCATGCCGCATCTCGGACGTGGCAAGCATGGTCATTATCTGATCGAGCTGCGTAACGTTATGGGTGAAGCAGCCGGTATGCGCGCTTTTGGTGCGGCTTCTCTGGAACTGGCTTATGTCGCTGCCGGTCGCGTTGACGGTTATTGGGATGAGCCGCTTTCACCTTGGGATATGGCAGCTGGTATGCTGCTGGTACGTGAAGCCGGTGGTTTCGTATCAGACAAAAATGGCCAGCAGGACATGTATGAGCAGAAAAACATTGTCGCCGGCAACGAAGTTATTCATGGCCAGCTGTTGCGTGTTCTGAAAAAGCCTGTCTGATAAAGCGGGCCTAGAGCATTTCACTATCAGGTTGAAACAACTTGATAAATATGAGAATGCGAAAGCTCTAAAATCCAGAGCGAGCGTTGCGTTCCAACCTGAACGTTACCTGTTCTATCTGTTTGTTTAAACGCAGTTCGCACGTAAAACCTTTTCCCACTTTTCCTGAAACTGCTTTAGTACCGGCTTAAACATCCAATCCCCTGCCCGTCGATGATGAGCAGGGGATTTTTATTTGTAACGCCTTGGTTTCACCCGAACGGCGTGAATAGAATAAGGCAAACAGCGAATTAAAGTTTCTGTTTTCTCGATTTTACAGTAGCGTCTTGTTCCAAGACGCAATTGCAGTGATGCATCCCAACTTCAGGCGAGAGAAAAACATGGCACAGCGGGATATTAAGATGGGCACTGAATACGATCCTAACCGGCTTTCCAGTCCGCGCATGGTTCTGATGACAATGATCGTCTTTCTCATGCTGGTGGCGTTTCTGGCATTGGTGCTCAGTCGTCAGATTCAAACATTTTTCATTACCAATCCGGGTCTTAACGGTTTAATTCTCGGTGTGTTACTGGTCGGTATTATCCTCATTTTTACGCAGGTGCTGCGTCTGGTGCCTGAAATCCGCTGGGTCAATTCATTTCGCAACGGTGATGACAGCGCGAATGATGCGGTTTTGCTCGCACCAATGCGCGCCCTGATCGGGCGTCGTCAATCCATGGCGCTTTCAACCTCATCCATGCGTTCAATCCTTGATTCCATTGCCACCCGTCTTGATGAAAGCCGTGATGTCTCGCGTTATCTGATTGGGCTATTGGTGTTTCTCGGCCTGCTCGGAACCTTCTGGGGCTTGCTCGAAACCATCGGCTCTATTGGCCAGACCATTCAGTCGCTTGATCCCAAATCCGGCGATACCAGCAGCATGCTTGATTCGCTCAAAAGCGGACTTCAAGCGCCCCTGAGCGGTATGGGCACGGCTTTCTCTTCCTCGCTTTTCGGGCTTTCAGGCTCGCTTATTCTGGGCTTTCTTGATCTGCAAGCAGGTCGCGCACAAAATCGCTTTTATACCGAGCTCGAAAACTGGCTGTCTTCCGTCACCGATCTCAATTCTGACATGCCAGTCAGCGTTGAAAACGGCAGCAACACGCTTGAGGAAATCCGCCTGTTCTCTGACCGGTTGCAGACCATGCAGGATAGCGGCGGCAGCAGCCAGCGCACCACCGCCGCCCTTGCCAATCTGGCCGATGGTGTGCAGGCTCTGGTTAAAACCATGCGTCATGATCAGCAAAGCATGAGCGACTGGGTTGAGCGGCAGGCTGAAGAACAAAAAGCACTACGCCAGACTGTTGAAAAACTGAACGCTATCCTCTCCGCCACCAAGCGCGAAAAATAGGGCTTGAACCGATGGCCTTATCCCGCAATCGTCGTAGTGAACGCCATGTAGATTACTGGCCGGGCTTTGTTGATGCCCTGTCTACCCTGCTGCTGGCAATCATGTTTCTGCTTTCCGTCTTCGTGCTGATGCAATTTGTGCTCAGTCAAGAGGTTAACAACAAGGATTCCGTGCTCAACCGGCTCAACAGCCAGATCAGTGAATTGACTGAACTTTTGTCGCTGGAGCGTGGCAAAGGGCAGGATATGGAAGATACACTCGCCAGCCTGCAAGCATCCCTCAGCGCTGCGGAAAGTGAAAAATCCCGCCTGCAAACGCTGTTATCATCCGGAGGCTCCGGTGGAGAAGCCGAACAACGCGCCGGAGAATTGTCACAATCGCTGAATGCGGAAAAACAGGTCAGCGCCCGTGCGTTATCGCAAGTAGAGCTTCTCAACCAGCAGATTGCAGCCCTGCGTCGCCAAATCGGTGCCTTGGAAGATGCGCTGAATGCTTCTGAAGCGCGTGATCGCGAATCCAACACCAAAATAGCCGATCTTGGCAAAAGACTGAATGTGGCACTTGCCCAGCGCGTGCAGGAGCTTAATCGTTATCGATCAGACTTTTTCGGTCGCTTGCGCGAAATTCTCTCTGACCGTGAAAATATCCGGATTGTCGGCGACCGCTTCGTGTTTCAATCTGAAGTGCTGTTTCCAACCGGCTCTGCGGATATCAATAGTCAGGGGCTGGTGGAGATGAAAAAACTGGCCGATGCGGTGGTTGAGCTCAACAAGGAAATTCCGGACGATATCAACTGGGTGTTGCGCGTTGACGGTCATACCGACAACCTGCCTTTATCCGGCACAGGGCGCTATCGCGATAATTGGGATTTATCCTCAGCGCGTGCCATTGCAGTGGTCAAATATCTGATCGCGAATGGTGTGCCAGCCAACCGTTTGGTCGCTGCGGGTTTTGGTGAGTATCAACCATTAGAAGCCGATGACAGTGCAGATGCCCGGGGCCGCAACCGTCGTATCGAGTTGAAACTGACAGAAAAATAACAATAAAAAGCCCCGCATCACCAACCGTTTTAAAACGATCGTGATGCGGGGCTTTTTATCAATGGGTCTGCTGGAATTGCAAATTGGCAAGACGGGCATAAATACCA
Source organism: Pseudochrobactrum mosebachae (assembly GCF_048914685.1). GTDB lineage: Bacteria > Pseudomonadota > Alphaproteobacteria > Rhizobiales > Rhizobiaceae > Pseudochrobactrum. The sequence goes on along the minus strand of NZ_CP128408.1, from coordinate 2,163,560 downwards.
CCAGCCTGATTGCTCAATGTTGCATGCGTACCCTGCTCAACAATGCGTCCCTGATCCATAACCAGAATATGATCCGCCTTCAAAACTGTGGCCAGCCGGTGGGCAATCACCAGAGTCGTGCGCCCTTGCATCAAATGTTCAAGCGCTTTTTGTACCAGCATTTCACTTTGCGCATCGAGCGCCGAGGTTGCCTCATCCAGCAACAAGACCGGTGCGTCACGCAGCAAGGCACGGGCAATGGCCAGACGCTGGCGCTGACCGCCGGAGAGCATAACACCGCGCTCGCCAACCTGCGCCTCATAGCCGCCTTCCAGTGCCATGATGAACTCGTGCGCCTGCGCTGATTGTGCTGCCGCGATAATCTCGGCATCCGTGGCATCAGGCCGTCCAAAAGCGATATTCTCACGGATGGATGAAGCAAAGATCGTTACATCTTGCGGCACCAGCGCAATATTTCCGCGTAAATCGTCCAGCGACAATGCCCGCAGATCAATACCATCGAGCATAATTGTACCATGCTGCGGATCATAATAACGCAGCAACAAGCCGATCAGCGTGGATTTACCGGCGCCTGAAGCCCCCACAATCGCAACAGTTTTGCCCGGCTCAACCACAAAGCTCATATCATGCAGAGCCTGACTATCCGGCCGTGTCGGATAAGCAAAATCCACATGAGAGAACTCAACACGGCCCTCAACCTTGTTCAGCGCCACAGGTTTCAGCGGTGATGTTACTGCCGATTCTTCATTGAGCAGTTCAACCAGCCGTTCGGCAGCACCAGCCGCTTGTGCAAGCTCTGCCCAAACCTCAGACAAAGCGCCGAGAGATCCGGCGGCCACAACCGCATAAATCAGAAATTGCCCCAGCGTGCCTGCACTCATCCGGCCACTCATCACATCATGAGAGCCGAACCACAACACAGCCACCACACTGGAAAATACAATAAAAATCGCAAAGGCGGTCAATATCGAGCGGGAGAGAATCGATTGCCGTGCGGCATCATAGGCATCATCAACCGCAGTTGAATAATGCTGAATAGCCGGTCCTTCATGGGTAAAAGCCTGCACGGTGCGTACCGCGGCAATTTTCTCGCCTGCATAAGCGGTTGCCAGCGCCAGCTCATCTTGTGCGCGGCGCGAACGGCGGCGTACAGAACGCCCGAAGGCCACCAGTGGCAACACCACCAGCGGAATGGCCGCCAGCACCAGCGCCGATAATTTAGGGCTGGTGATCACCATCATTGCAACAGCACCGATCACCAGAATCAGATTACGTAAAGCAATCGAGGCCGTTGCCCCCACTGCAGATTTGACCTGTGTCGTATCGGCGGTTAACCGTGATACAATCTCACCCGATTGCACTTGATCAAAAAACGCCGGTGATAAGCGGGTGACATGCGCAAAAACGTCACGTCTGAGGTCCGCAACAATGCGCTCACCGAGCGTTATTACAAAATAATAACGCGCAGCCGATGCCACCGCCAAAACGGCCGCCAGCAGCATAAGTGCAGCAAAAGATGTATCAATAAAGCCGCTATCAGCAATTGTGAGGCCGTTATCCAGCAGGCTGCGCACAGCAACCGGCAGAATAAGCGTCGTCACAGCCGCAGTCACCAGCGCAATCAGTGCACCGGCGACCGAACGAGGATATTGACGGATGTATGGAAAGATTCGTGCAAGTGGCTTCAGGGACCGGCGCGATTTTTTGCCGGTATCCATCTCCTGAGCCGCTTTTTCGTGTGAAATCGTCACTGCCATTATGCTTGCTTGCGAGATTGCGCCCTTGTTATTAGCTGTAGCCTGATGTATAGGCTCCCCAACCCTTTTGGAAGCCGTAGCCGTATTGTCTGCAGCTTCAATGAGACAAGTGGGCGTATCTGCCGCAGTTCCGGTGGTGACCGGAACGTGGCTAAATGCCATAAACCTTTCAGGAAGCTGACTATGAAAGCAGAAATTCATCCGGATTACCACACCATCAAAGTTGTGATGACTGATGGTACTGAATATTCCACACGCTCCACATGGGGCAAAGAAGGCGATACGATGAACCTCGATATCGATCCTTTGAGCCATCCGGCTTGGACCGGTGGCAACCAGAACTTGCTTGATCGCGGTGGCCGCGTTTCCAAGTTCAAGAATCGCTTCGGCAATCTGGGTATCTGAGTTCAGATATTTCTCCGGAAACGATACAAAAGAGCTCCGCAAACGCGGAGCTTTTTTTATGTTAAAATAGTCTGTTTTTCAAACATAAAGTGGCCGCACATTATTCGCGATGCCCTCTAATAAGGCCGTACTGATTCCAGCGGAATATCAACACCGATTGCCTGCAGCATCCGGCGGAACGTCTCCAGATCATAGCGTTCATCTTCGGTCACCAGCGCACGGATCTTGCCCTGCCCTTTGGTGCCTTCACCAATCCGCGCAACCATATCTTTGGCCGGATCAAGAAAGTGGCACCGCGGTCGTGCCGCTTCAAAAAACGGGCGCAGCCATGGCAAATGCGTGCTGGAAAGGGTCAGCACATCAATATCCGGATACTTGATAAAAACATCATGTAAAAACGCGTCTACAGCTGTCTGCGTCTGCTGCGGTGCGAACAGAAAAGCCCCCGTCTCCACTAGCTCGACCATCGCAGAGGCATTGATCAGTGCAACCTGCTCACTAAAGGCGCTGTTCTCTGCCACATAGTCACTAATCATCGGGCTCTCAACCAGTGACTGCACGCCCATAATTCCGACCTGCCCGCTATGAGACAGACCCCACGCCTCACGCAATGGCGGATAGACACCGAATAACGGCAAATGGCTGTCCATACTCAACTCTTCCAGAACCATAATCGATGGTGCATTGGAAGCGATCACAATAGCAGACGGATTAAACTCGGCCAGATAATTGATGGTACGACGCATGACAGCCAGCAAATCTGCTCGGGTTTTTCCGCCATAGGGAAAACTGGCACGGTCGGCAAAATATAGAATATCCTGCTGCGGCAGACGTTTGCGTATTTCGGCAACCACGGCATAACTGCCGATACCGGCATCAAAAACAGCAATAGGTCTATGCACTATAAAACCCCTCCGGATTACATTCCTGCGATCATAAAAAAAGCCCAGAGCAAACTTTGTGATCTGCCCTGAACATAAACCGCGCTAGAGCATTTTCACTTTTCCTTGAAACAAGAAAACCGCTCTATCTGTTTGTTTAAACGCAGTTTCGGACGGAAAACCGGCTGCCACTTTTCCTGAAACTGCTCTGAGCATGCCGCAGTAAACCATATTGATTACACGAGCCCAGGTTTTGTAAAGTATCACTTAGTCGCAATTATCAAATGGAACTGCAAAAAGCGCTCCTTAAACTGCGCCATGCTTTAACAATTTAGTGCCGGTCTTGTAGCTGCCAAGTCCTACAGGTCAATAATTTTCAGCGCCTGAAAAACTCCATCAAAACAATCACAAAAAAAGCGCCGGAAACATGATGTTTCCGGCGCTGATTATATCTTAATTTGGAAAAGCCTTAAACGCTCAATTTTGCTAGCACTTCATCACTGACTTCAAAATTGGCATAAACATGCTGTACATCGTCATCATCTTCGAGTGTGGAGATCAGACGCAAAACCGATTGCGCACGGTCTTCATCAACCGGCGCCGATGTCTGTGGCTTCCAGACGGCCTTGATCGATTGCGCCTCGCCAAGTGCGGCTTCAAGCGCCTTAGACACCTCACCAAGATCTTCAAAGGCACAGGTAATCACATGGCCTTCCTCATCTGTCTGCACGTCTTCGGCACCAGCTTCAATCGCGGCTTCCATAACCGTATCGGCATCGCCTGCTGAAGAGCTGTAAACAATTTCACCGACACGGGAGAACATGAAACCAACCGAACCGGTTTCACCAAGAGCACCGCCCGATTTGGTGAAAGCTGCACGCACATTCGATGCGGTGCGGTTACGGTTATCGGTCAATGCTTCCACAATAACGGCCACACCACCCGGACCATAGCCCTCATAGCGCACTTCATCATAATTCTCGGAATCAGCGCCCGATGCCTTTTTAACAGCACGTTCGATATTGTCCTTCGGCATTGATTGCGCTTTGGCGTTCTGAATAGCCAGACGCAGACGCGCATTCATGGAAGGATCAGGCAACCCTTGCTTGGCCGCAACTGTAATTTCGCGTGCAAGCTTGGAAAACATTTTAGACCGCACGGCATCTTGTCTGCCTTTGCGGTGCATAATATTTTTAAACTGTGAATGGCCGGCCATAGCACCCCTGTTCAGGTTCAAAAGAATGGGCACGGGGTTGATAATGCTACACATACACGCGCAGCATTTTGTATAACCCCTGCGGAATGCTTGGCCTTATAGGGAAAATGGCGCGCCACGTCCAGCCACACCGCATACCACATCTGCATGAACCACCAGCATACCGCATTTTACCGCCCGCAGATAGGGATTTGCAGCCCGCATGCACCATCCCTGCCCGGTAATAAGCAAGAACTCAGCGCTTAAGTTCCTGAAACTGCATGACTGTAAAGCTGGACACGGCGCTTCATGCGTTTTATCAATGCAGCAATTCACGGGCACACTCTTATTGCCCGTCAAACCGGATCTGTATTGACGTGACCGACCAGCCAAACCCGCCAAGAAAAAAAGCTGACACCATTGCTGCAAAAATTAGCCGCATTCTGTCGCAACGCATTATTGCAGGCGAGCTTGAGCCCGGAGCGAAATTGCGTCAGGATCATATTGCCGAAGAGTTCAGTACCAGCCATGTGCCGGTGCGTGAAGCATTCCGCCGCCTTGAGGCGCAAGGACTGGCAGTTTCAGAGCCACGGCGCGGCGTGCGCGTGGCTTCTTTCTCACTTCAAGAAATCCGTGAAGTCGCTGAAATGCGGGCAGCCCTTGAAGTCCTGGCTCTGCGCCATGCCGCACCGCATCTCACACGCGCTATTCTTGATGAGGCAGAAGAGGCAACCCATGCCGGTGACAATTCACGCGATGTGCAGTCATGGGAAGCCGCCAACCGCCGCTTTCACCGCCTGCTGATTACGCCCTGCGCTATGCCACGCCTGTTGGCAACAATTGATGACTTGCACGATGCCAGTGCCCGCTTTTTGTTTGTATCATGGCGGGCAGAGTGGGAAGCCCGCACCGATCACGATCATCTGGCTATTCTGAGCGCTTTAAGAGAAGGCGATGTGGAACAGGCCGCAAGCATTTTGACCCGCCACGTCCAGTGGATAGGTCGCAAACCTGTGATTAGCCCTTCCGGCAAAGTCCGTGATGCTTTTGCTATTGTCGGCTAAAGATAGCTCAAATCATAAATTATCTATAATAATTAATTTTAGCATTAAAAACAATCATTTAATTACGCCACAAATCTCTTTATAGGCAATTTCATATCAAGTATCATTAGTTTTTTCACTATTTACCAACATATTAGCTCAAAATCCGTCTGGCCAAACCCGATAATTTAACATAATGCTGTTATTCGATAGGCGCACCCTGCAAACTATCTATAATTTCAGAAGGAGCTTTTCATGTCTAACGTACATGCAGTTCGTAATCCGGCTTTCAGCCCGCTCAATCTCAGCAATCGCAGCGCTGCCATGAAACTGCTTGCCGTTGTTTCAGGCACCATGATTCTCGCGCTCACTTCACAGATCACTGTACCGATGCTGCCGGTGCCAATCACATTGCAGACGCTGATGGTACCACTGATCGGCGCGCTTTATGGCTGGCGTCTTGGCGCCCTCACCGTTTTCGCATGGTTGGGCCAGGCTGCTATGGGCATGCCGGTTCTGGCTGGCGGTAGCGGCTCAATTGCCAGCTTTGTTGGCCCGACAGCCGGTTACTTGTTTGCGTTCCCTGCACTGGCAGCCCTTACTGGCTACCTTGCCGAGCGCGGCTGGAACGGCGGCAGCCTGCCTAAAGCTTTCGCTGCATTTCTGATGGCCAATGCTCTGTCTCTCGTAGTTGGCGCAGCCTGGCTGAGCCTGTCGGTAGGTGCTGAAAAAGCCATTCTGTTTGGCGTAACACCATTCATCATCGGTGGCGTTCTCAAATCAGCACTTGGCGCAGCGATCCTCAAAGCATCGTTTCGCAAAGACGGTTAATTAATACAGTCTCCCAAGACGAATAAGCCGCGCTGCAGAACCCTGCAACGCGGCTTTTTTTATAACTGCTATTCTTTACTGTCAGGATTTTTTACGTTTTCTGGCCAGCATATTCAGCATTTCAACCAGCGCCGAGAAACCCATTGCCGCATAAATATAGCCCTTCGGCACATGAAATCCGAAACCGTCAGCAATCAGCGTCATACCGATCATCAGCAAAAAGCCAAGCGCGAGCATCACAATAGTAGGGTTCGCGCTGATAAAACGCGACAACGGATCAGCGGCCAGCAGCATCACAGTCACTGCGCCAACCACAGCAATCACCATAATTACAATCTCATCAGTCATACCAACCGCGGTTATGATAGAATCGACCGAGAACACCAGATCAAGCAACAGGATCTGGGTAATAGCAGCCCCCATACTGAGCGTTACAACCTTACCAAGACCTGCTTTCGCATCATCAGGGTCGACAGTGTGGTGAATTTCTTTTGTCGCTTTCCAAACCAGAAACAAACCACCAGTGATCAGAATAATATCACGCCATGAGAAAGCATTTCCGAAGGCTTCAAATACCGGATCTTTCATCTGCACAATAATTGAAATGGTAAACAATAAGCCAAGGCGCAAAATAAGCGCAGCGCCAATACCGATACGACGAGCCTTGGTTTGCTGATGCTCCGGCAATTTATTTGTCAGAATGGAAATAAAAATCAGATTATCAATACCGAGAACAATTTCCATGACCAGCAATGTGATCAAAGCAGCCCATCCCGCAGGACTGTTCAAGAATCCAAAATACTCAGCGAAAAATTCCATTCAGGCGCCCTTTGCGTCCGATAATTAAGATTGCAGTGCTGTATGAAGACCTGTACTGCAGCGCAGCTCTCAAACCGGAACACCGGCAAAATTGCACCACAGGAGCACAGCAAATGGGAACTGTCTGAGGGTTTTTCAATAAATACCTGCGCCAACTTATTATATCTGTTTGTAATATAATATAAGCCGCATGGGCTTATAACAAAGCCCCGTCTATCCTTTCAGACAAACGGGGCTCAAAACGTCTTAACACTGATATAATACTACACTGGTATTACGACCAGAAACTTGGCATTGCAGGCTCTAGCCGCGGTCCGATACGCAATGGCGCCACTTTTTCAGCAAGCCCGGTACGATCCGAAATCTCGACACACAGCCCGCTGATTGTCGCGGGACCACTGGCAACCTCAAAACGGCCTTTAGGTACCTTTGACAGGAAGCGGTTCAGCGGCTCTTCTTTCTCCATCCCGAGGGATGAATCATAATCACCACACATACCCGCATCCGACATATAAGCGGTGCCATTGGTTAAAATCTGCGCATCAGCGGTCGGCACATGAGTATGCGTTCCCACCACAAGACTGGCACGACCATCTACAAAATGGCCAAAACACTGCTTTTCACTGGTGGCTTCCGCATGGAAATCAAAAATAACCGCATCTGCATGCTCGCCAAGCGGGCATGCGCCCAGAATTTCTTCACCAGCCTTGAACGGATCATCAAGATCAGGATGCATAAAAACGCGTCCCATAATATTGGCAACCAGAACACGCGCCCCATTTTTAGCAATATACAGGCCTGAGCCCTTGCCAGCCGTTCCTTTAGGGAAATTGGCCGGACGCAAAAAGCGGTCTTCACGTTTGGAAAAATCAAGGGCTTCGCGTTGATCCCAGACATGGTTACCCGTGGTCATTACATCAGCACCGGCGCGGATGGTCTCATGGAAAATTTCTTCCGTAACCCCAAAACCACCAGCAGCATTTTCACCATTAACAACAACGAAATCGAGCTTAAGATCTGAAATCAAACCCGGCAGCTGATTAAACACTGCCATACGACCTGTGCGGCCAACCATATCACCTAAGAATAAAAAGCGCATATAACCTTAAAACCTGCTTGTTTTCCGTTTTTTCCATCAGCTACCCGTGCTGGGCAGCAATGAGACCGGTTTCTGTCAGAAGATAATTCAATGCCACATCATGTAGCTCATATGCAATCTGATCTACCCGTTGCACATCAAACGCAACACCTATCAGCAGCGGAAACTTGTTTTTATGGTGTAAAGCCGCAATTGCACGGTCATAATAGCCTGCACCATAGCCAATACGCTGGCCATGCCTGTCAAATGCTGCCAATGGCACCAGCATCACATCAGGTGCAATAATAGCGGCATTTTCAGCGGGTCCATATGTGCCAAAGCCGGTTTCAACCAGCCTGTCAGTGAAAGACATAGCGCGAAATTCAATGGTCTGCGTATCCAGAACCGCAGGGAGACACAGCTGAAAGCCGCGTTGTTCAAGCGCCTGCATCAGCGGTCGCGGATCAATTTCCGAGCGGATCGGCCAGAAGCCGGAAATACTTGCCCCGGCCGGAATATTCAATGCGTGTAAATTCAGCTCTTTTAAAAAATGCTCCATAACAGCTTGCGCGGCATTCTGCCGAACAGCTTCAGGTAAAGCATTACGCGCCTGCAATACGGTTTTACGCGTCGCATCTTTTTGCGCTTTCAAATCACTCACGCTCATTGCCCTTATTATTTCCCTGCCTGATAAGACAGAAAAACAAGGCAGATTGCAAATTGGTAAAAGAAGGAAAAGCGGCGACCACGACAAACGATGAAGAGGTTGATCCTCTGGGTGCCTACAACGTAGGTGGGAACCATATGAAGAAGCCCACGAGCCTCCCCAGGGACAGTCCCCTAAAGATCAGTAAGGCCCCGAGGTATAAGTGTCTTCTGTCGGGATGTGCAGTTCGCCTGTACACAATATAGGCGCTTATAGAGTTTCGCGCCAGTAGGCGAATACAACAACCGTACAAAATACTGATTTATTTTTGCAAGTCCCTATCAACCGGCTCAGCCACCCTGTGCAGGCCTGTATCAATTGCTACGCGGAGCGATTTTCTTGGCCAGACCATCAATTTTCCTGGCAGCATGAACAACCGCATTGGTAAGCGCAACTTCGCTCTTATCGGCACGCGACAAAGCATCATCACGGGAACGGCGCAGCGTTTCCGCTTCATTCTCCAGCCCTTGCATCCGCTTTTGCAATTCAGCCAGCTCGTCCATCACCATAATACCGGCCATCACCGTCAGGCGCTGATCGCCGATCTCACCGAACGAACCTTTGAGATGCATGACATATTGATCAAAACGGTCAGCAAGACCCGAAAGATGCTCTTCCTGCCCTTCGTCACAGGCCATACGATAGGCTTTGCCATCGATTGTCACTGTTACTGTTGCCATGGAACCTCCGTGCCGCCGCTTTTATTGTGTTGTTTTGCGATTTAAACAGTAAATAGCCGCTAAAATCTGTCAGGCAAGTACTTTAACCAAATCACCTATACGAGCTCAGCGATCCAGAACCGTGCGGATCGTCTCCATTGCCGTGACCAGCCTGCGCGATACTTCACGATTGGCTGTTTCCAGCCGCTCCGCGCGCGCTTCTGAAGTATCGAGTTCCTGTGCCAGTTTCGAGCGGTCAGCGTTCATACGCTGCACCTCTTCTTCAGCCTCAGCAAAATCGCCTTCTTTATCAAGCCGCATTTCCACGGCTTGCTCCAGCGTCACCAATGCTTTTTCCAGTTGTTCAATCGCCTGTCTGAGCGTAATTTCCGAAGCCATAATGTTTCCCTTTGCCGATTACGGCATCTGAAATAGGCCGAATCGTCATGCCGGAAGCGGCAAAATCTGCGTCACTTTAATAAGCACAATGCTGTGAAGCAACAAATGACACACAATGCTGATAACTCATACACGATAATCGACACGGCATTTGGCGCTTATTGCCGTAACTTAACCGTTTTAAGAGCGCACACTGTGTCGCATGCAGGGCTCAAACCTGCTGATTCCCGTAGAGAACGCCAGCGCTTTGTTGACTCTCTTCATGCAAATGTTATGTGTCCCCAACCCTTGCGGAAGAGGTATTTTTATCTTTTTATTGCAAGTAATGTCCTAATGCCCACAAACCTGCCAATGCTTGAGGCTTACTCTGCGTAGCCCACCCTGCAGGTCACCACAGGAAAGTCAGCCGAAACCATGAGTAATTCCGAAAAACAGAACCAGATGGCCAACGCGATCCGCTTCCTGTCCGTGGACGCTGTGGAAAAAGCAAATTCGGGCCATCCGGGCCTGCCAATGGGCGCAGCCGATATTGCGACCACGCTTTACACCCGTTTCATGTCTCACGACCCGCAAAACACCACTTGGCCTGACCGTGACCGTTTTGTGCTGTCAGCCGGCCATGGTTCAATGCTGCTTTATTCTCTGATGTATCTGACCGGTTATGAAGACATCACGCTTGATGAAATCAAAAATTTCCGCCAGCTCGGTCATCGCACTGCCGGTCATCCGGAATATGGCCATGCCGCCGGTATTGAAACCACAACCGGCCCGCTTGGTCAGGGTATTGCCAACGGCGTTGGTATGGCTCTGGCAGAACGCATTCTGAATGCGGAATTCGGCGATGCTCTGGTAAACCACCACACCTATGTTCTGGTTGGTGACGGTTGCCTGATGGAAGGTATCAGCCAGGAAGCGATTACGCTTGCAGGCCACCTCAAGCTCAACCGTATGATCGTATTGTGGGATGACAATAATATCTCCATCGACGGCCCGATCTCGCTTTCCGATTCCACCAACCAGTGCGCACGTTTTGAAGCATCGGGCTGGAACACACTGAAAGTAGACGGTCACGATCAGGATGCGATTGCTAAGGCCATTGAATTTGCCAAAGCCTCCGACAAGCCAACCATGATCGCCTGCAAAACCACCATTGGTTACGGCTCGCCGCACAAAGCCGGTACCAATAAGGTTCATGGCTCACCACTTGGCGCGCAGGAAATTGCAGATACCCGCAAAGCACTCGGCTGGGATTACGAACCGTTTGTTGTACCGCAGGATGTGCTGGATGCATGGCGTCTGGCCGGTCTTAATTCCGCTAAAAAGCGCGTTGAATGGGAAAAGCGTTTTGCTGCCACCGATGCATCGGTTCGTGCAGAATTTGAACGCCGTATGCGCGGTGATCTGCCAAGCGCATTTGACCAAACCATTATTGATTACAAGAAAAAGCTGGTTGAAGATAAGCCTAAGGTTGCCACCCGTAAATCTTCGGAAATGGCGCTGGAAGTTATCAATGGTGTTGTGCCTGAAACCATTGGCGGCTCCGCCGATCTGACCGGCTCCAACAACACCCTGACCTCGCAGACCAAGCCGATCACACCGGATGACTATAAAGGCCGCTTCGTCCATTACGGCATCCGTGAGCTTGGCATGTCTGCGGCCATGAACGGCATGACACTGCATGGCGGCGTTATTCCTTATTCCGGCACTTTCATGTGTTTCTCCGATTATGCGCGTCCGGCTATGCGCCTGTCATCCTTGATGGGTATCCGCGTTGTTTACGTCATGACCCATGATTCGATTGGTCTTGGTGAAGATGGCCCGACCCATCAGCCGGTTGAGCATCTGGCCGCCTTGCGTGCAATCCCTAACCATAATGTGTTCCGCCCTGCCGATGCGGTTGAAACCGCAGAGTGCTGGCAGCTGGCGCTGAATTCAACCAAAACACCGTCGACACTGGCTTTGACCCGTCAGAATCTGCCGACAGTGCGCACGCAGCATGATGAAGAAAATCTTTGCGCTTATGGTGCTTATGAGCTGGCCACTGCATCTGATGATGCCAAGGTCACCATTTTCGCTACCGGTTCGGAAGTTGAGATTGCACTCAACGCCCGTACCCAGCTTGAAGCACAGGGCATTGCCACCCGCGTGGTTTCCGTGCCTTGCTTTGAACTGTTTGAAAACCAGACCCCTGCCTATCAGAAGGCCCTGATCGGGACTGCGCCGGTGCGCATTGCTGTTGAAGCAGCAATTTCCATGGGCTGGTGCCGTTTCATCGGTGACAATGGCACATTTATCGGCATGAAGGGCTTTGGCGCTTCGGGCCCGATTGATGAACTGTACAAGCATTTCGGTATCACTGCTGATGCAGTTGTTGCTGCAGCTGTTGCCAAGCTTGGCGACACAGCCTGACTAACCTTATAATCAGGGCCGCGAAAGCGGCCCGTTCTCTATCAACTTCACCACATGTAATAAAAGCGGATATCACCCGCCTATTCTCAACAGGCACCGGTATCTCTGATCAGTTCTTCGGGAGTTTAAAAACATGGCAGTTCGCGTCGCTATTAACGGTTTTGGTCGTATCGGCCGCAACGTCCTGCGCGCAATTATCGAATCGGGTCGTACCGATATCGAAGTTGTAGCAATCAACGATCTGGGTCCGGTTGCAACCAATGCGCACCTGCTGCGCTATGACAGTGTTCACGGCCGTTTTCCGTCTGAAGTAACCGTCAAAGGCGACACCATTGATGCCGGTCGCGGCGCGATGAAAGTTCATGCGGTTCGCAATCCTGCCGAACTGCCATGGGCAGCAGAAGGCGTTGATATTGCTCTGGAATGCACAGGCATTTTCACCGCACGTGATAAAGCTGCAGCGCATCTCACAGCCGGTGCCAAGCGCGTTATCGTTTCCGCACCTGGCGACAATGCTGATCTGACCGTTGTTTATGGTGTGAACCATGACAAGCTGACCTCGGATCACCATGTGGTTTCCAATGCATCCTGCACCACCAACTGCCTTGCACCGGTAGCGCAGGTTCTCAATGAAGCAATTGGTATCGAAAAAGGCTTCATGACCACCATTCACTCTTATACCGGTGATCAGCCAACCCTCGACACGATGCACAGCGATCTTTACCGCGCCCGTGCAGCAGCTCTGTCAATGATCCCGACCTCAACTGGTGCTGCTAAAGCCGTTGGTCTGGTTTTGCCGGAACTTAAAGGCAAGCTCGACGGCGTTGCTATTCGCGTACCAACCCCGAATGTTTCGGTTGTAGATCTGACATTCATCGCCAAGCGTGAAACCAGCGTTGAAGAAATCAACAATGCTATTCGTGCTGCTGCCAATGGCCGCCTCAAAGGCATTCTCGGCTTTACCGATGAGCCACTGGTTTCCATCGATTTCAACCATAACCCGCATTCATCCGTGTTCCACATGGATCAGACCAAAGTTATGGACGGCACCATGGTGCGTATCCTGACCTGGTACGACAATGAATGGGGCTTCTCCAACCGCATGAGCGATACTGCGGTGGCTATGGGCAAACTGATCTGATCTGCCGTTAACGCAGAATAAGTGCTTAAGCCGCGTGACCTTTGTGGAAGCGCGGCTTTTTTATCCTTATCTTCCGTTTTTATCCGGACCGGAGAAAATTCATGAGTTTTCGTACCCTCAACGATGCCGCCCAAACTGCAGAGCTAAAATCAAAACGCGTGCTCGTGCGCGTTGATCTCAATGTGCCGATGCAGGATGGCAAGGTTTCTGACACCACCCGCCTCGACCGCATTGTGCCAACCATCACGCTGCTGCGCGAACAGGGTGCCAAAGTTATTTTGCTCGCCCATTTCGGCCGCCCCAAAGGCGAAGTAAAAGCCGAATTCTCGCTGGAACAGATCGTGCCTGCTTTGGCGCATGCAGTTAAGCATCATGTGTCTTTTGCCGCCGATTGCATTGGTGATGCCGCAGCAAATGCTGTGAACGCCATGCAGGATGGCGATATTCTGCTGCTGGAAAATACCCGTTTCCATAAAGGCGAAGAAAAGAACGATCCGGATTTCGTGAAGGCACTGGCTGCAAATGGCGATATTTATGTCAATGATGCCTTTTCCGCAGCGCATCGCGCCCATGCATCCACTGAAGGTCTGGCGCATATTTTGCCAGCCTATGCCGGCCTGACCATGGCAGCCGAGCTGACGGCGCTGGAAAAGGGCCTTGGCCAGCCAGCCCGCCCTGTCATTGCCATTGTTGGCGGTGCCAAAGTTTCCACCAAGATTGATCTGTTGTCCAACCTCGTTGAAAAGGTTGATGCATTGGTGATCGGCGGCGGCATGGCCAATACATTTCTCGCAGCCCAAGGCCACAATGTCGGCAAATCGCTTTGCGAGCATGATTTGGCCGATACCGCGCGTGCGATTATGGCGAAGGCCGAGAATGCAAAATGCGCGATCATCCTGCCGGTTGATGCGGTTGTGGCATGGCACTTTGCCGCCAATACCCCGCATCAGAATTACGGCGTTGATGCCATCCCTGAAGACGGTATGATGCTCGATGTGGGCCCGCAATCGGTTGAACGGATTAATGCGGCAATTTCAGATGCAGCAACACTGGTATGGAATGGCCCGCTCGGTGCCTTTGAACTGCATCCGTTTGATGCGGCAACTGTATCTGCTGCCAAGCATGCAGCAGAGCGCACCAAGCAGGGTAAGTTGACCTCGGTTGCCGGTGGCGGTGATACTGTGGCAGCCCTTAACCATGCACATGTGGCTGATGATTTCAGCTATGTATCCACCGCCGGCGGTGCCTTCCTTGAATGGATGGAAGGCAAACCACTTCCGGGTGTGGATGTTTTGAAAAATCAATAAAGTTAAAAAGCCCGCGGATTAATCATCAGCGGGCTTTTTCAATGATCAACTCAACAATCGTATTCAAAGATCAAATTAAGAGATCAAATCTATCTTGTTATTTTTTAGCTGTCAGCTCCAGCAGCCGCCCCGGAATATCATCTTCAATCACATAGACCGCACCGGCATCATTCACCGCCACATCACGAATCCGATTACCCATATCATAGCGTTCCGCCTCATCAGCCGTACCATCAGCATTAAAAGCAATGCGGATCAGCGCCATTGAGGCAAGACCGCCAATCAGAGCAGAGCCGTTCCAGTCTTTAAACTGCTCACCCTGATAAAAAGCCAGTCCGGCAGGCGCAATCACCGGTGTCCAATAGATCACCGGCGGCTCGAATTCAGGTCGCGTATCATGCCGCGCAATCGGCTCACCGCTATATTGGTCACCGTTAGAAACCACGGGCCAGCCGTAATTCAAACCTTGCCTGATCAGGTTCAGCTCATCCCCGCCCTTAGGGCCCATTTCATGCAACCACAATTTGCCATCCGGCGCAAAAGCCAGCCCGTAAGGGTTGCGATGACCGGTTGTCCATGTCAGCGCCCGTGCATTATCGGCATCCTGACCTTCCATAGCGGCTTGTGGATTATCCTGCGGCACTGAACCATCGCGGTTAAAGCGCAGTACTTTGCCCAAAGCCAGCTCTGGTTGCTGTGCAGTTTCAGGACGCATCCGGTCGCCCGAAGTCAGAAACATATATTGGCTGTCGGGTGAAAAAGCGATGATGCCACCTGGCTGCCCCCATTTACTTTTCGGCAATTGTCGCCACAGCACTTTTTGCTCGTCAAGAGTGACTTTACCATTTCCCTCAACCAGCTTGGCACGCGCCAGCACCAGAGAGCTCAGAATATCCGTACCGCTGCGCTCAGGCTCGGCATAGGTAAAATACACCAGATGATCACTCAAAAAATCCGGTGAAACTGCAATATCCAGCAAGCCATTCTGCCCTTCAAAGGCGACCGCCGGCACATTGCTGATCTCTGTTTTAACACCCGCCTGATCAACCACAAAAATATGACCGGCTTTTTCTGTCACCAGCAGGCGCTGATCCGGCAACACCGCGATTGCCCAAGGTGTGTTAAACGCCGTCACTTCACGGATATTAAACGGATTTTCTGCAACCGCTTCACGTAAACCGGCATTGATGCTTTGTGCGAAAACAGCTGAAGTACTCATAGCAGACACAACCATCAGCGTTGCAGCCAGAACCTGAAAACCCGTCATTTTCCGATTTATTGTTTTCATCATGGCATGTTTGAGCATAATACACCTCTTATGAAACAATCCTGATACGTTAATTTTAACCAGTTTTAAGAAAACTTGTCCAAACTAAATCGTTTAAAATAAATTCAATCGGTTCAAGTGTTTGGTACGGTATTTGTCTTATCGGGGCACATCTGCTATCCGCAAGCTACCCGATTTTAACACCCTTCTTACAGGAGTTTTTTATGAGCGAACGTCTCGAAGATATTGCAATTGCCATGGTAGCTAACGGCAAAGGCATTCTTGCCGCCGATGAAAGCTCAGGCACCATTAAGAAGCGTTTCGACAGCATCAACGTAACATCAACAGAAGATGTACGTCGTGATTACCGCGAAATGTTGTTCCGCGCTGATGATGCGATGAAAAACTACATTTCCGGTGTCATCCTTTATGATGAAACCCTGCGCCAGAATGCCCGTGACGGCACCACATTGGTTGATCTGATCAAATCCAATGGCTCAATCGCCGGTATTAAAGTGGATGCCGGTGCCAAGCCTTTGGCTGGCTTTGCTGATGAAACCATCACCGAAGGTCTTGATGGCCTGCGTGAGCGCCTGAACGAATATCACAATCTCGGTGCACGTTTTGCCAAATGGCGCGGTGTTGTTGCGATTTCCGATGTTTTGCCAACATGGGGCGCGCTGCGCCAGAACGCACAGGCGCTTGCCCGTTATGCAGCCCTTTGTCAGGAAGCCGGCATTGTGCCAATCGTTGAGCCGGAAATCCTGATGGATGGCGTACCGGGCGATCACTCCATTGAGCGTTGCTATGAAGTCACCGATTGGGTTCTGAAAACTGTTTTCAATGAACTCTATGATGCAAATGTGAAGCTCGAAGGTATTATCCTCAAGCCAAACATGGTTATCGACGGCAAAAACGCCCGCAAAGCTTCTGTTGAGCAGGTTGCTGAACTCACAGTTCGCGCACTTAAGTCCAATGTGCCGGCCGCAGTGCCAGGCATTGCATTCCTCTCCGGCGGCCAGTCGGATGTTGAAGCAACTGCGCATCTCTCGGCAATGAATGCAGGCTATGACATGCCTTGGAACCTGACCTACTCCTACGGCCGCGCATTGCAGGCTGCAGCATTGAAGGCATGGGGCGGCAAGGAAGAAAATGTTCCTGCAGCACAGGCAGCCTTTACCCATCGCGCACGCATGAACTCGCTTGCTGCCAAGGGTGAATGGACTGAAGCACAAGAAAAAAGCGCTTAATTAAAACGCGCGCTATCCTGCTTATTAAAAATTTAAAAAGCCCGGCTGTTAATGCAGCCGGGCTTTTTTGCATCTAGAGCAGTTTCAGGAAAAGTGGGAACCGGTTTTTCGTCTGAAACTGCGTTTAAATAAGCAGATAGACCAGTTTCAGGAAAAGTGAAATGCGAAAAAGCTAAACTCTAGAGCGAGCGCTGTGATCCGAACTGAACGTTACACGCTCTAAAAACCATAGCGTGCCTGTAGCAAGACCGTGGCCATCATCATACCAATCGCGGCAACGGCAATCTTCCAAAAATCACCACGGCGCTTCAGCCCCCAAATGCCCAATGGTTTAATCAGGTGCAAGGCCATCAGCATCAGCAATAAAACCGGCAAAATTTTCGTCATAAATAGTCCTCTGAGCCAGCTGCATCATCTGTATGGAATGCACCATCATCCCCCTCTTTAGTCGGATGGACGCCATTGCGACAGTGTGAATTAATAGTATCTGAGGAGAACCGGCGTTGACAGCAGTCATGATACAATAAAACCGGATAAAATCCGACCCATGCTGCCTGCACAGCCCGGACTGTATGCACAGGATGAGACGCGAACAATCGCTTGTTGGCGTATGGGAGATCGAAATGAATTCGGCTTATTCCGATATTTATCAGTCATGGAAAAATGACCCGCAAGATTTCTGGAGCAAAGCTTCCGCTCTGATAGACTGGTATAAACCGGCGACAAAAATCTTTGTTCCCGACCAAGGCCCCTATGGACGATGGTTTACAGGTGCCCAATGCAATACCTGTTATAATATGCTGGATCGTCATGTTGAGGCGGGGCGCGGCAATACCACTGCCATTATTTATGATAGTCCGGTCAGCGGACAGCAAACTCGTTTTACTTATCAGCAAACCCTTGAACAGGTGATGCGGCTCAGTGCCGTGATGCAGGATTTCGGCATTCAAAAAGGCGATCGGGTGCTGATTTATATGCCAATGGTGCCACAAGCGCTGTTTGCGATGATGGCTTGTGCCCGCCTTGGTGCTATTCATTCTGTCGTATTTGGCGGATTTTCAGCTGATGAACTGGCGGCGCGGATTGACGATGCAACCCCTGCCCTGATTATTGCCAGCTCGTGCGGGCTCGAAGCCAATAAGATCATCCCATATAAGCCATTGCTCGATAAAGCCATTGCAACAGCCAAACATCAGGTACCACTTTGCCTGATCCACCAGCGTAAACAATGTAAAGCAACGCTGACAGCACATCGTGATTATGATTACGCAGATTTATGTGAAAAAACCTCTGGCCGCATCATTGCCTGCACGCCGGTTGCCGCCACCGATCCGCTTTATATTCTCTACACCTCCGGCACCACCGGCAAACCCAAAGGCGTGGTGCGCGATAATGGCGGCTATATGGTTGCACTTGCATGGTCGATGGGCGCGCTTTACGATATTCACGCCGGCGATATTTTCTGGACAGCATCAGATATCGGCTGGGTGGTCGGTCACTCCTATATTGTCTACGCACCGCTTTTAATCGGCGCGACCACAGTGTTGTTTGAAGGCAAACCTGTAGGCACCCCCGATGCCGGTACATTCTGGCGGGTGATTGAAAACCATAAGGTTAAAGTCTTATTCACCGCGCCGACCGCATTGCGTGCGATCAAGCGTGAAGACCCAGACGGTAAACTGCTGCATCATTATGATCTATCAAGCCTAGAAGCACTATATCTGGCCGGAGAGCGCGCTGATCCCAATACGCTGGAATGGGCAGAGCAAATGCTGGAGCGCCCGGTGATTGACCATTGGTGGCAAACAGAAACCGGCTGGCCTATTGCCGGCAATCCGCGCGGGTTGGGGTTGCTACCGGTCAAGCATGGCTCCACTTGCGTGCCGATGCCCGGCTTTGATGTGCAGGTTCTGGATGATGACGGCCACCTCTCACCAACCGGCAAGCTTGGTAATGTCGTGATAAAATTGCCAATGCCACCCGGTTGCCTGCCAACCTTATGGCAAACAGATCAGCGCTTTCATGAGGCTTATCTTGATGAATTCAAAGGCTATTATAAATCTGCGGATGCCGGTTATATGGATGAGGACGGCTATATTTTCATCATGAGTCGCACAGATGATATTATCAATGTTGCAGGCCACAGGCTCTCCACCGGATCCATGGAAGAGGTAATTGCCGGTCATAGTCAGGTTGCTGAATGCGCGGTGATCGGCATTGCCGACAAACTTAAAGGGCAAATACCCTGCGGATTTATTGTATTAAAAACCGGCGTGACGCAGGCCTTAAGCGAAATAGAGGCTGAATGTGTTGAACGGGTGCGTGACCAGATCGGCCCTGTGGCCGCATTGCGCACGGTTTTAATCGTTTCCAAACTGCCAAAAACCCGCTCCGGCAAAATTCTGCGCTCGACCATGCAAAAAATAGCAGATCACGAGACGTGGAAAATGCCCGCCACAATTGAAGATCCGCAAACATTGGATGAGATTCGCCTATGCCTCAACCAGCGCGGTATCGGCACATGTTCGCAGAGCAAACAGCCCGCAGCATAAAGAGAATCAAAAAACCCGCCGGAGCAAAACACTCGGCGGGTTCTTAAAAACGCATACAAGGATGACGAAATTATTCGTCGTCGTCTTCTTCCGGCGCGCTCTTCATGGAAGACAGCTTGGCGAAGACCTTGTCTGCATCCAGCTCTTCCGGCTCTTCATTATGAATATCCAGATTTTCAGTTGCAGATGCCGGCAGCAATGTATCACCGGTTTCAACAACAGCCGGACGATTGCGCGCTGCGCGATCAACTTCAATATCCAGATCAATCTGCGAGCACAGACCCAGCGTTACCGGATCCATTGGCTGCAAATTGGCCGAGTTCCAATGCGAACGGTCACGAATCTGCTCGATTGTTGATTTTGTTGTGCCAACCAGACGCGAAATCTGCGCATCTTTCAGCTCCGGATGATTACGCACCATCCACAAAATAGCATTCGGACGATCCTGACGCTTGGAAAGCGGAGTATATCGCGCGCCTTTACGCTTAGGCTCCGGAACATGCACTTTCGGTTCCGAGAGCTTCAGACGGTGATTGATGTCTTTTTCTGCTCTGGCGATTTCATCACGTGAAAGCTGGCCGGTAATGAGCGGATCAAGACCCTTGATGCCCTGTGCGGCTTCACCATCAGCAATCGCTTTAATTTCAAGCGGGTGCATTTTGCAAAAAGTCGCGATCTGGTCAAAAGACAGAGCGGTATTATCGACAAGCCATACGGCTGTTGCCTTAGGCATAAGAAGCTGAGTGGCCATAAGATATAATCCTCTCGTACGCCCGCTCCGGTAGCGCGGGACGTGGGGTAAACCACAATTTCCGGTAATTCGTTCCCTCTATAACCAAATTTTGCGCGATGAGCAAGAAAACCCTGCACAGGAATTACAGCTCATTCAGTCAAATTTAGGCCACATCCAGCACGATCTTACCAATATGATGGCCTTCTTCCATGCGCTCATGCGCACGCCATGCATCTTTCAGCGGATAAATCATATCCATCACCGGGGCAATTTTGCGGCTGGCGAGCAGCGGCCAGACCTTTGATTCCAGCTCCGCTGCAATCTGCGCTTTGAATTCAATATCGCGGGCGCGCAAGGTCGAGCCGGTATGGGTAAGCCGTTTGAGCATCAGCTTGGCAAAATTCGCCTTAGCCTTGGCGCCGCCAAGAAACGCAATTTGCACAATGCGCCCGTCCACCGCTGCCGCATCATAATTGCGATCCACATAATCACCGCCAACCATATCAAGAATCACATCAGCCCCCTTATTGGCGGTTGCGGCTTTAACCTGCTCGACAAAATCCTGCTCGCGATAATTAATGGCAATATCCGCACCGATCTTCAGACAGGCCGCGCATTTATCAGCCGAGCCTGCGGTAATAATAACTTTGGCGCCAAAGGCTTTGCCCAATTGTATAGCAATCGTGCCGATCCCCGAACTGCCGCCATGGATTAGCAAGGTCTCGCCAGCCTGCAACTGCCCGCGCTGAAACACATTGTGCCATACGGTAAACAGTGTTTCCGGCAGTGCCGCGGCTTCCACATAACCATAGCCAGACGGCAAAGGCAGTGCAGCCCCTTCATAAACCACTGCATATTCCGCATAGCCGCCACCGGCGAGCAAGGCAGTAACCGCATCGCCAATTTTATAGCGCTGCACATCCTCACCAATTGCCACCACATCTCCTGCAACCTCAAGCCCGGGCAAATCCGATGCACCCGCAGGCGCAGGATAATGTCCTTGGCGCTGCAAAACATCCGGCCGGTTTACGCCAGCTGCTTTAACGCGGATAAGAATCTCTCCCTTGGCCGGATGCGGCACAGACCGCTTGACGGGCTTCAGCACCGAAGGCGCACCAGCCTGCTCAATTGCAATCGCCATCATCTGGGAGGCCAATTCCGTGGTCATATCCGTTCCTTCATAGTTACAACCCAAACGAAAGCACCTGCCCGCAAATGTAACGCAGAGGCTCTGGGTGAGATAATCTGACTGTCGATCTAGAGCATTTCACTATCAAGTTGAATCAACTTGATAGGTTTGACAATGCGAAAAAGCTAAAATCTAGAGCGAGCGCTGCGATCCAAACTGAACGTTTCCCGCTCTAGCCATATTATGCTTTAAAAATGCAATGTTAAAAATCTATATCGCTAATAATGCAAGTTTATGAGATGCTCAAAACTTATGTGATTAACTGCCCGCTCATTTGAGCATTTTACCGGCAGAAATCACGAATATTGCGAACCATATTGAAAGCTGCCGTCATCAGGCCCCAGCAGGAAGTGAGGAAAACGCCATGTTCTTTAACAATAGTGAGGAGGAAAAGCCGGAGCTTTTCCATCACATCGGTGAAGATGTCACCCTGCTTTCTGCCGCGGAAATCGACAATCGCATTCAAGTGCTCAAGGCTGAAATCCGCAGACTGGAAACCGATCGCAGTCACAGAAACCTCTCAAGAGAGGCTGCTGAAGCCCTGTTTCGCTTATAACACTGCCCATACCACAATCTTGGATGCTTTGAATCCGCAGCTGTAGTCTTGAACAGGTATCATGTCTGCACAACTGTATTCTTGTGCAGACATGGTATTGGGCCAGAAATAGCCTTGAGCAGGTATCATGTCTGCACGGCTGCAATTGAATTTTTGTCTTGCGGTTTCAGGCGAACAGGTCTCAACATTGAAAATCCAAAAGCCTGCCTGAAAGTATAAAAAGGATTCTGCGTGTTTCGTTCCTATGTCCAGATTTTCGCACTGCTCTGCGGTACTGCATTTTTGCTGATTGGCACCGGTCTGCATGGAATTCTGCTCCCGCTGCGCGGCAATGCGGAAGGATTTTCAATCACTTCGCTGGGTATGATCGGCACCACCTGGGCCGGCGGCTTCGTGGCCGGTTGTATTTTTGCCCCGCGCTTGGTGCGGCGTGCCGGCCATGTGCGGGCTTTCGGCTTTTTTGCCTCAACGGCAGCCATTGTTGTATTGCTGACCGGCCTGATGGTCGATGCCACAATCTGGATTGGCCTGCGCGCCATAACCGGCTTTGCTATGGCAGGTATATTCATGGTCATTGAAAGCTGGCTCAATGAAAAAGCGACCAATGAAACACGCGGCAGTATTTTCGCTATCTATATGATGGTCAATTACAGTGCAGTAGTAACCGGCCAGATGCTGGTGACCACCGGTGACATCAAAGGCAATTCACTATTTATGATTGCCGCAATTTTCTTTTGTCTGGCACTGCTGCCAACGGCAGCTTCCAAAGCCTCATCGCCGCGTCCGCTGACAGAAGTGCAGCTTGATCTGAAAAAACTGTACAGCAATTCGCCTGTCGCCTTTGTCAGTGTTATTCTTGTCGGCATCGCCAATGGTGCATGGGGCACGCTCGGCGCGGTCTTCGGCTCGCTCAGCGGCATTCACACCACCACAATCGCTCTGATGGTCAGCTGCACCATTGCAGGCGGCGCGCTGATGCAAATACCGGTCGGTCGGTTTTCCGACCGCATTGACCGGCGCTATGTCATGGCCAGTGTTGCCGGTTCTGCGGCTTTTATCGGTTTTATGATTTTTGCCGTCGCACCGAGCAGTGGCACGCTGATCCTGATTATGACCGCGCTTTACGGGTCCCTCGCTTATGCGATTTATCCGGTAGCCGTTGCCCATGCCAATGACCACGCTACGGCTGAAACTTTCGTCAAGGTGTCGGGCGGATTGCTGCTGCTGTATGGTTTTGGCACAATGCTCGGCCCCCTGATTGCAGCGGAAGCTATGAGCTATATCCGGCCATCAGCACTGTTTCTGATCACGGCATTGGCACATATGAGCATTGCCGGTTATGCAATTTTGCGCTCGCGTCAGCGTGCATCACCGCTGCCATCTGAAAAAGAACAGTTCCAGAGCATGACAACAGAGCGGTATTCCACACAGGAAAGCATTATGCTTGATCCGCGTTCAGAGGCAGCGCAGGAAGAAATGCCTGCACCGGAAGCGGACAACGCTGCAAAAGCTTAAAAAGAATTTTAACGGTAAATCTATTCAGGTGCGGGCCTATCATCAGGCCGGCACCTCTTCATTCAGAGCCTGCCAATCCGGCGGTTCTGCATGCTGTAACACTTTACAAGAGTGAAACGCATCTGACTGGGCATAGATTATTCTAAAGCAGTTTCAGAAAAAAGTAGAAACCGGTTTTCCGGCCTCACAAAGCCAGAAACGTCCTAGACGATTACACTTATCAAGTTGATTGAACTTGATAAGCTTAACAATGCGCAAACTTTAAAATTCAAAGCAAGCGCTACGATCCATCCTGAACGTTTCCGTTCTAGTGTCGGGTCACTTGCGTTTTAAGTTTTTCAATCTGTTCCTTGAGATGAAGCTTTTTGCGTTTAAGATCGGCGATCGTCAGCGTATCGGTAGCTGGCATAGCGGAAACATCGGAAATTTCTTTTTCCAAAGCATCGTGCTTTTTTTCCAACGAGGCAAGATGGGATTCAAGTGCCATTATTGCTTCTCCATTGTGCTTTAACACCATTTTTATTTTGTCATATCATATCTCTTCAGAGTTAGAGCCATCAGAGACATCTCTAACTTTGTTCCGGACTGTGACAAAACAATGACACTCTTGCATGAGATTACACTAATGTCGAATTCATATTTGGCGCATTTCAACTTTGTCAATTTTATGTTACGGCAGGGCAGAAAAACAGGCAATTTATACTAAACTGCAGCAGCGCATAGAAATCCCGGCTCCGCTTTCCGGCTTGTTTATGCGCAGCATGATCTGTGCTATAAATTACCAGTGAAGACAGACCGGATGGAACACATTATGGCCGATCAGGAACAAGCTGAAATTCGCCTCTCCCTTGCACAGCTCAAGCAGGACCACACGGATTTTGACCTTGCGATTAATGCTATGATGCAAACCGGCTGTAACCAGCTGAGCATTCAACGCATGAAAAAGAAAAAGCTGTCGATTAAAGACCAGCTGCAGAAACTTGAAGACCGTATCATTCCGGACATCATCGCCTGAATTTTTGTTTTATAAATACAACTCAAAGAGCACCGCTGCTACAGCCGCCAGTTATAACCGGTCTGTCGCCAGTATCGCTTTTTTAAAATCGACCGCAGCTGACAGGACACCTCATGGCAGATAGCACCTCAACCGCCCAAAAAGTCGCAATCATTATGGGCAGCCAGTCGGATTGGCCAACCATGCGCAAAGCAGCGGAAGCACTGGATGCACTTGGCATTCCTTATGATGCCCGTATTATCTCTGCGCATCGTACGCCGGACCGCATGGTGGCTTTTGCCAAAACTGCGCGTAACGAAGGCTTTCATGTGATCATTGCCGGTGCAGGTGGTGCAGCACATTTACCGGGCATGGTCGCAGCTATAACCCCGCTGCCGGTCTTTGGTGTGCCGGTGCAGTCTAAAGCTTTGTCAGGCCAGGATTCACTGCTCTCGATCGTACAGATGCCGGCGGGTATTCCTGTCGGCACATTGGCCATTGGCAATGCAGGCGCGGTGAATGCCGCCCTGCTCGCTGCAGCCGTTCTGGCACTGCATGACCAGCCACTGGCTGTACGCCTTGATGCATACCGCCAGAGTCAGACTGATGCGGTAGCTGCAGCACCAAGTGATGAGGTGTAACCATGCTGAAAGCCGGTTCAACTATCGGAATTATCGGCGGTGGCCAGCTTGGCCGCATGCTGGCCTGTGCCGCGGCACGCCTCAGCTATAAAACAATCATTCTTGAACCTGAGGCCGATTGTCCGGCAGCGCAAGCTACGGGTCGCCAGATCATGGCAGCCTATGATGATCGTGCAGCTTTGCAGGAGCTGGCTCAAGCCTGCGATGTCATCACCTACGAGTTTGAAAATGTGCCGGTCGAGGCTGCACAATTTCTCGCCACGCAGACGATTGTTTCACCCCCGCCAATGGCATTGGAAATCTCGCAAGACCGTTTTAGTGAAAAGAAGTTTCTCAATGACAGCGGCATTGCAACGGCACCTTGGCGTGCGGTTGATGATGTGGAAGACCTGGTTGCGGCACTCGGTGCATTGGGCGGACGGGGAATATTGAAAACCCGCCGTTTTGGCTATGATGGCAAAGGACAGGTGCGCCTGACCAGCCTTGATAATCAGGCGGCTGTTGAAGCAATCGCCGCGATTAAAAACGCGCCTGCAATTCTTGAAGGCTTTGTCGACTTTACCCGTGAAGTTTCTGTCATTGCTGCCCGCGATAAAGCAGGCAATGTCCGCCTTTATGACATTGCCGAAAATGTCCATAAAAATGGCATTCTCGATACTTCAACAGTTCCGGCGGCAATCAGCTCGCAAACCACAGCGGCCTGCCTAGAGGCCACAGAAAAACTGCTGCATGCCCTCGATTATGTTGGCGTATTGGGCTTTGAATTTTTCGTATTAGCCGATGGTTCTGTGGTTGCTAATGAATTTGCACCCCGTGTGCATAATTCCGGCCACTGGACAGAGGCAGCCTGCGCCATCTCGCAATTTGAACAGCATATCCGTGCGATTGCCGGCATGCCGCTTGGTGATCCCAAGCGCCACAGCGACTGCATAATGCAGAACCTGATCGGTGATGATGTGCTGCAAGTCCCTGCGATTCTGACAGAATCGGATGCGGTGCTGCATCTCTATGGTAAGGCAGAGGCACGTGCGGCACGCAAGATGGGGCATGTCACGCGCATAAAAAGCGGAAAATAACAGGGTTTTGCGGGTTCTTTTGTGATCAGCAGTTGACAGTCCGCCTATTACTCGGTTATTTCGCCACAACCATTCAAGCGTGCTCTTTGGCTCGCCCGAAAGCATGTTTCCAAAAGTGGAGACCGGTTTTGGGAACAAGGCATGTATAGAAACAAAGAGCTGGAACAAGCGCAGCGTTTCTAATGAAATGAGACACGTTCCAGGAAATATGCCCGCAAGGGCAAAACACATTGGTGAGTAACATGAAGATCAAGAATTCGCTGAAAGCGCTTAAAGGCCGTCATCGTGACTGCCAGCTGGTTCGTCGTAAGGGCCGCGTATACATCATCAACAAGACCGCCCCGCGCTTTAAAGCTCGTCAGGGCTAATCTGAGCAGCAATTTTTATTGCTACTCAGATGGTTATGTTGAAAATAATTTAAACAGCGTCGGTATTAATTTACCGGCGCTGTTTTTATGTCTTTAAACGGCCGGTTTCTGCATTATGATAGTCAGATGATGAAAAGCCGCCGCGCCTATATTATTTCCCTTTCCGGAGCACTTTTGCTCTGCAGCATGCATGCCTATGCGCAAGTGCAGCCAATGCCACCTGCCATCACAATACCGCAGACCAACAAACCGGCAGAGCAACCAGCGCCCCAGACCGGCACCGTTCCGGCAGCAAAGCCCAAGCCACAAAATCCAACGGTTGAAACCTCCGGCCCGCTATCGGAGATGCGCGCCAAACAGCAGGAAGAACTCTTCACCTCTTTGCGCAAAGCATCATCACCGGAAAAATCCCATGCCATTGCCAGCCGCTTGCGCCAGAGTTTTGTACGCACCGGCAGCGACAGCCTTGATCTGATGTTGCGCTGGGCAGAAACTGCGCTCAATCAATCGCGCGAGGCAGAAGCACAGGATTTCATCGATGAGGTGATTGCACAGCGCCCCGATCTTGCAAGCGTGTGGCTGCTGAGGGGAAGACTGCATCTGCGGCAAAACAAGCTGAGTGCCGCACTCAGCGATATTAAACAGGCGATGATACTCGAGCCGCGCAACTTCGACGTGTTGATCAATTACGCCACGCTGCTGCGTGAAACCGGTAACAGCAAAGCGGCTCTGCGGCTTTATCAGCAGGCATTGAGTATTTATCCGATGATGAAAGAAGCACAGGATGAAATGCTGCGTATCACTGAGGAAACCAGCGATATCGCTCTTTAAACCAGCATATCCGGATCAATGAGGCATAAAACGGGCCGTCTACCTGTCAATAAAAAGCCCGCTCAAGAGCGGGCTTTTTATTGGTTGCAGGATGATTAAATTCCTGTCAGGCCATCCATGCCGATATAGGCTATGCGCAGCATATTGGTGTTGCCCGGCGTTCTGAGCGGCACACCAACCGTGATGATCACACGATCACCAGGCTTGGCGAAATCTTCGCGATGGGCAATGTTGCAAGCGCGGTTGACCACATCATCAAGGTCTTGCGCATCTTCTGTAACAACGCAATGCAAGCCCCAGACAAGCGACAGGCGCCTTGCAGTATCAAGTACTGGCGACAGCGCAATGATCGGTGTCAGCGGGCGCTCACGCGACGCTCTGAGCCCTGTGGTGCCTGATGCGGTATAGCAAATAATCGCTGAGAGATTAAGCGTAGTGGCAATCTGGCGCGCTGCCAGCGATACCGCATCCGCACCGGTTGCTTCCGGTTCCGAGCGCTGATTATTAACAATCGACGGATAATTCGGATCGCGTTCAACTTTTTCGGCAATACGTGCCATTGTTGAAACCGCTTCAACCGGATAATCACCGGCAGCCGATTCCGCAGACAACATTACCGCATCCGCACCATCAAATACCGCAGTTGCCACATCTGACACTTCAGCGCGCGTTGGCACCGGTGCAGTGATCATGGATTCCAGCATCTGCGTTGCCACAACCACCGGTTTACCGGCGCGGCGGCAGGCACGCACGATCTGCTTTTGAATGCCCGGCACACTTTCCAGCGGCATTTCAACACCAAGATCACCACGGGCAACCATCAGGGCATCTGACATTTCGATGATTTCATCAAGACGTTCAACCGCCTGCGGCTTTTCGATTTTAGACATCAGCGCCACGCGGCCACGGGCAATCTTGCGCACTTCGGCAATATCTTCTGGGCGCTGGATAAATGACAGTGCCAGCCAGTCAATTTCTTCCAGCAGCAGCGCATCAAGATCACGGCGGTCTTTTTCAGTCAAAGCACCAACCGGCAAAGTCGTATCCGGCAGGCTCACACCTTTACGGTCTGAAATATGCGTTCCTGAAACCACGGTGCAGCGAATGGATTTACCGTCAGCTGCTTCCGCAACCAGTGCCAAACGGCCATCGTCAATCAACAACCGGTCACCCGGCTTAACGGCGATCAGAATTTCCGGATGCGGGAGGTAAACGCGGGTTTCATCACCCAGAGCGTCATTATCATCCAGTGTAAATGTCTGCCCCTGTACCAGGTCAACTTTACTGTCTTTGAATTTGCCAACACGCAGTTTCGGCCCCTGCAAATCCGCCAGAATACCGATCGGGCGACCCACTTTGCGTTCAACATTACGGATGCGGCGTACCAGTTCGCGCATCAGATCATGGTCGGCATGGCTCATATTGATGCGGAAAACATCAGCACCGGCTTCAAACAATTTCTCAATAACCGCTTCATCCGAAGATGCAGGGCCGAGTGTTGCGAGGATCTTTACCTTGCGGGCACGTCTCATTGGTGATTGGTTCCTGTCACTGTAGCATTACCGGACGGTGCATCATCTGTAAGCTGCACCATCCAGCTGGATTGTTCGCCCGTATCATATTCCTGAAAACCGGAGCGCTGATAACCGCGGGCAAAACAGTCATTCACGCCATTAATTTTAAACTCGTTTTCGGCCACACACATGTTGACCTTGCCATCCCAGCGACCGCCGCCTTCTGAATCCTCAGCGTAAACATAATAATAACGCGAGGTCAGCGGCCCTTCGATCAGGGTTTTGCAGCTAGATCCGTTAATGTGCCACCAGCCCTCCGTTATCCAGCCGCTTTTGGCGCGATAGCCAATAGCAACGCCGACCAGATTTTGCGTTGAATTACAAACACGGAAATCAGCCCGCGCTTCCGGTGCAGACATTGCCACAGAGAGAAATGTAACCGAAGCAAGTGCCAAGAAATATGACAAGGTAGAATGAAGACGCATCCGTCAGAACCTTTCAGCACATGGTACTGCTGTGCAGGGCAGCCATAACAGCGCAAAAGCAGCAAAGTGTAACGGTTTCACCATTATCACCGAACCGCGCCATGCACGCATTACAAACACAAACACCAACGCAGTGCTGTAAACAATCGGGTCGCGACACCATTACTGTTCAGCGTGAACAACATGATATCGCCAATACCGCATAATTCACGCATGTTGCCGTCATACTCAAGAGCCTGTCATTAGTTTTCCGCTGTAAATCATCACTAATTGCAAAATACGCTGCCAAGATCAGCGCAGCCATCAGCAAAAAATGACAAGTCGGATAAGCCGAAGACATTTAAAACCGTAAACCATCAGAAATAACAGCAATCAAATCGATTTAATTGCATATATGTCTATATAGCCAATTCATATTGGTCTTTCCAGTCCCCAAAGCCGTTTCCGTCAAACTGAAGCGGATGTTACGTCCGAAGCGACATCATTTAAAAACACAGCAAATTCAAGGAATGCAGCAAGATTAGGGCGCACATATCAGCTTTCGGATAAATAGTTCGCAATCGCGATCATCCTTCTTGTATCATCCCTGCTTCTTGTATCATAAACGCATATTGTGCTTAACCGGAGCCAAGATGACCGACTTTTCCCCTTATGAAACAATCTCTGGCGATTATAGTCAGGGATTATTATTGATTGCCGACCATGCCAGCCGCGCTATACCGCAGAATTATGGTCGTCTGGGCTTGGAGGCACAGGTCTTTGAACGCCATATCGCTTATGATATCGGCGTGGAGATGCTGACCCGAAATTTGGCGCAGCAGCTGAATGCCCCCGCCGTTCTTGGCGGCTTCTCACGCTTGCTGATTGATCCAAATCGTGGCGAAGATGATCCGACACTCATAATGCAGCTTTCCGATGGTGCGGTTATTCCCGGCAATTACCCGCTGACAGATCAAGAGCGTGAAAGCCGGCTCAATCAATTTTACCGCCCCTATCACACTGCAGTTGATAAAGCCTGCAACAGCTTTGTGGCATCAGGTATTCCGGCGCCTTTTGTGGTTTCAATCCATTCTTATACACCGGTCTGGAAAGCCACCCCTCGTCCTTGGCAGATTGCCCTGCTCTGGGACAGCGATGACCGTGCTATTACACCACTGCTCTCAATGCTGCGTGAAGATGGCACTTTGTGTGTCGGCGATAATGAGCCCTATGATGGCGCATTGCGCAATGACACATTGTTCCGGCATTGCACGGCGAAAGGCTATGCGAATGTGTTGATTGAAGTGCGTCAGGATCTGATTACCACCGCACAGGGTGCGCAGGCATGGGCAGATCGCCTTGCACCGATGCTGCAAACAATCAACACAATGACCGGCATCCACGATATCCGCCATTATGGTTCGCGCACCGGAACGGTTGCTGCGCTCTGACACAACAGGAGAAAAACATGACACAGATCACCGATGAACAGCGCCTTGCCTATGAAGCGGCAGCATTTCGTCATCTTGTTGAGCATTTGCGCAACCGCAGTGATGTGCAAAATATTGATATGATGAATCTGGCCGGTTTTTGCCGCAACTGCCTCTCCAAATGGTATCAGGAAGCAGCCAATGCAGACGACACGCCCCTGACCAAAGATCAGGCGCGCGCTGAAATTTATGGCATGCCTTATGAGGAATGGCGCGAAAAACACCAGACACCGGCAGATCAGGATCAGCTCAAGGTATTTTCTGCTCAAAAAAATCAGCATTGATTAGTATTTTTAACCAGTATCTTACCGGTTGGACGCTAGTGTCAGCCTTGAGATTCTTGGCAATCGTGTCTTGACCATGCCGTGCATGTGAGGCAACCAAGACCACCTGTTTAAGACCGGCGACTCGCATGGTCTTGTCTAAATTCGGAGAATGATAGTGAGCGACGATATTACCAGCGATAGCGCCCAGACCATTGCAGTTGGACAGTTACGTGCATTTATTGAGCGTATTGAACGTCTGGAAGAAGAAAAGAAAACTATTTCCGACGATATTAAAGAAGTCTTTGCTGAGCTGAAAGGTACAGGCTTTGATTCAAAGGCAGTACGCACCATCATTCGCCTGCGCAAAAAAGAAGCGCATGAGCGTCAGGAAGAAGAAGCGATGATCCAGCTTTATATGGATGCGCTCGGCATGAGCTGATCTCATTGAGATGATTATGTAAAAGGGGAGCTTTCAGCTCCCTTTTTTATTATAGTTTTTCCTTCCCTTGCTGTTGTTTTTGTTCATAATCCGCGTTGAATTTATGCGCATACCCACCGGAGGAAAATGGAATGCAATTAAAACAACTCGGCCGCTCGGAACTGCGGGTTTCACCTTTATGCTTTGGTGGCAACGTGTTTGGCTGGACAGCTGATGAACAAACCTCATTTGCCTTGCTGGATCGTCTTTATGAGGCAGAGCTGACATTTATTGACACTGCCAATGTGTATTCACGCTGGGCACCGGGCCATCAGGGCGGTGAATCTGAAACCGTCATCGGTAACTGGCTCAAAAAACGCGGCAGCAGCCTGCGTGAAAAACTGACAATTGCCACCAAGGTCGGCGCCGATATGGGCGAAGGCTTTACAATGGCACCAGCGCATATCCGCGCCAGCATTGATGCTTCGCTCAAGCGCCTGAATACCGATTATGTCGATCTTTACCAATCGCATTATGATGACCCGAAAACCCCGTTTGAAGATGTGCTGGGTACATTTCAGGATCTGATCAAAGCGGGTAAAATTCGCGCTATCGGTGCGTCAAATATCTCCGGCGAGCGTTTGAAACTGGCGCTTGAAACCTCTGAAAAGCACGGCCTGCCGCGCTATGATTCTTTGCAGCCGCTGTATAATCTTTATGATCGCGATGCTTATGAAACCACGCTGGAGCCGGTTGTGAGCGCCAATCAGGTTGGTGTTATTCCTTATTATGCACTGGCGGCAGGTTTTCTTACCGGTAAATATCGCAACAAGGATGATCTTGGCAAAAGCACGCGTGGTGACAGGGTAGGCACCAGTTACCTCAATGAGCGTGGTTTGAAAATTCTGGACGCGATGGATAAAGTCGCCCTGCGCTATGGCGTTAATCTGGCGCAGATAGCTGTGGCATGGGTCATGGCACAACCATCAATTACCGCACCGATTGCCAGCGCCTCCAAAGTTGAGCAGCTTGAAGAATTGATTAAAGCAACCGCTTTGGTGCTCGATCAGGATGCGCTTGATGCTTTGAACAAGGCCAGCGCTTAAACAAAAAAGCCTGCCTACAATGTTGCAGGCAGGCTTTCAAACTATGATTTGTAGAATATGCACCGGCGCTCAATCAGCCCTCGATTTCCTCACGCAGCATTTCCAGCTCGAGCCATTCTTCTTCGCAGGCCTCCACTTCGCTGCGTTTCTTTTCCAGCTCAGCCGCAGTCTTGGCAAATAAATCAGGATTCTTGGTATACAAAGCCGGGTCAGCCATTTTCACATCTAGAGCCGCAATTTCCTGAGCCAGCTTTTCCATACGCACCGGCAGATTTTCCAAGGCAAATTTTTGCTTGAATGAAAGTTTGCGTTTTTCTTCGCGCTTTGGCGCAGCGGCAACGGTTTCCGATGCTTCAGCGCGCCCGCTTGTGGTTTTCAGCTGGCGGCGCTCCAACGCTGCCTCTTTGCGCTGTGCCATCATATCCGCATAGCCACCGGCATATTGCAGCCAGCGGCCGTCTCCTTCCGGTGCAATCACAGATGAAACGGTGCGATCAAGAAAATCACGATCATGGCTGACAAGAATAACAGTGCCGGGAAATCCGGCCACCAGCTCCTGCAGCAGATCGAGCGTTTCCATATCCAGATCATTGGTCGGCTCATCGAGGATCAGCAAATTTGCCGGTTTCGACAGCACTCGCGCCAGCATCAGCCTTGCGCGCTCACCACCCGATAATTCACGGATCGGGGTGCGTGCCTGCTCCGGCTGAAACAGAAAGTCTTTCATATAGGAAACCACATGGCGCTGCTCGCCATTGACCACCAGAGATTCTCCACGCCCGTCCGTCAGATAATGCGTCAGCGTTTCAAGCGGATTAAGTTCGCGCTTCTGATCAAGCTCTGCGAAATCAAGGTTCACACCCAGACGCACAGTACCGGAATCCGGCTCTAGCTTGCCGGTTAGCATAGCCAGCAATGTGGTTTTACCCGCACCATTCGGCCCCACCAGACCAATACGGTCGCCACGATGCACACGGATAGAAAAATCTTTAACCAGCACACGGTCGCCATAAGCCTTGCTGATTTTATCAGCTTCGATCACCAGCTTACCGGATTCTTTAATGTCGCTGGCTTGCAAAGTAGCAACGCCCTGCGCATGGCGATGGGTACGGAAATCATTACGCATTGTATGCAGCTCGCCAAGACGGCGCATATTGCGCTTGCGCCGTGCCGAAACCCCGTAGCGCAGCCAATGCTCTTCACGCACAATCTGGCGGCCAAGCTTCTGGTGATCGCGCTCTTCTTCTTCCAGAACCTTATCACGCCACTCTTCAAAATGCGCAAAGCCCTGCTCAATCCGGCGGGTGACACCACGGTCTAACCAGATTGTTGAGCGGCTGACATTTTCAAGAAAACGGCGGTCATGGGATATCAGTACAATCGCGGAACGGATTTGGCGTAGTTCCTGCTCTAGCCACTCAATGGTGGCCAGATCAAGATGGTTGGTCGGCTCGTCCAGCAGCAGCACATCCGGCTGCGGGGCAATGACCCGCGCCAAGGCCGCACGCCGTGCTTCACCGCCTGAGAGCTGCTCCGGTGTTTCATCACCGGTTAGGCCGAGATTTTCCAGCAGATAAGCCACACGATAAGGATCATCTGTCGGGCCTAATCCCGCATCCACATAATCGCGCACATTGGCAAAACCATCCATATCCGGTGCCTGCGCCAGATAGCGGATAGTCGCAGACGGATGACGGAAGACCTCGCCGCCTGTAGGCTCAACAAGCCCCGCAGCAATTTTCAAAAGCGTTGATTTACCCGAACCATTACGCCCGACCAGCGCAATCCGCTCGCCCTCGCTGATCGACAACCCCGCATCCTCAAGCAGTGGTGTACCGCCAAAAGTCAGGCTGATCTTATCGAGACGAAGCAGTGGAGGAGCCATGATAAATACGCTTTAAAATAAGAGAAGACGATTATGAGAGCTTTGTGCATTAGCCAACATCGCTTGATAACCAACGACGCGACAAACTACAGCCGGACGGTTTGAGAAACTTCCCAACCGCTTGTTACTGTATATTGTGCCAAACGGGAACCACTTGGGGCTAAAATTCCTTTTGCCACACATTTACACAAAAAAGCAGGCCGGAAACCGGCCTGCTTTTATAAACGACAACAACGATCCGACGAAACCGTCAGGCCAGTGTTTTAATTACGTTATTAGTTACAAGGTGCTTCGTAGACACGGCCGTAATTATCCCGGTAACGGCAATACTGAACGCCGTTACGGGTCTGGGCAGCACCAAGCAATGTACCGGCAACCGCACCGATTGCAGCACCTGTGAGTGCGCCACGGCCGTTTCCACCAATTGCGCCACCAGCGAGAGCGCCGATTGCTGCGCCACCAACACCGTAACCGGCTGTGCGCTGTTCACCAGTGGTACAAGCAGCTGTTGACAGTGCGAGCACTGCAGTGACCGCGATGATAGAAAGACGTGATTTCATCTTATATTACTCCCGTTGAGGCTATTGATAGCCATATCGCATGCACAGTAAAGCAAAAACAAGCTGGTAAATATCAAAACAATTTACAGGTTTTTATCTTCAGTCACATCAGTTCATCTCACCGAGTGGTGATGCAAGCAACACCGCATGGCCTGCGCCTAACGCTACTGTTAACTTATCTTTTACTCTATTTGAAAGCGTTAAAGAAGAGCCAAACGGCACAGAAACCTCATCAAGCGGCCATTCCGCTCCGGAAATCGTCAATCTGGTTAATGTATCAAAGCCCAAAATGCTAAATAATGTATCGTTTGGCAGGTCAAACTCCATCATTCCATGCGCTAGAGGTGTCGCCTCCTCAAAACCACTGGTCAGGAAAATGTGTTTGCCGGTGGCAGCTTGCGCCGCCGCCATACTAAGATGCAAAAATGTATGATCGGTACGCTCACCGCCAAATGCACCTGCCAGAATCACCTCTGTGGCGCCGCGCTCATAGGCTTCATGCAGTGCAAGCTCACCATCGGTCATAGCTTTTGCTGCCGGAAAAACCTGCCGGTCAATCGCTTGATAGCTATCGGCAAGCGCTGCATCGGTGGAATCAAAATCCCCCAGCCACAATTCAGGCGTTACCCCCAGAGCCGCAGCATGGCGCATGCCACTGTCAGCCGCTAAAATGCGGGCACCGGCAATCTGTTTAAGTAAGCGAGGGGTAACAGTCAGATCCCCGCCGAGAAGAATGAGAAATTTTGACATGATGCTCCATATCACGCGGGATCATCCACAGGAAGAGACACATCTCTTGCACACAATTTTCTTGCTCCGGCCCGCCACTCTGTCCTATGGTTAGCGCGCTCTAACGGGGTGCCTTCTGTGTTTTGGAAGGCTGAGAAGCCGGTCTCCGGCTAACCCGCTGAACCTGATCCGGTTTGTACCGGCGGAGGGATTAGATGCTGTCCGTTTTACGGCGCTCAATCCTTGCAAATATTTTTGAATTAAGGAGAGCCCGCGCGGCTATATGTTCATGTACGCATCTATCAAAAATATCCTGCTTGCGGCAGGCAGTATCAGCATTCTTGCTTTAGCCACAGCTGCCAATGCACAGGCCAAAGATCTGACTGTCTATACCTATGACAGCTTCACCTCGAAATGGGGTCCGGGTCCTAAAGTTAAAGAAAACTTTGAAAAAGCCTGTGGCTGCACCGTTGATTTTGTGGGTGTTGCCGATGGTGTGGCGCTGCTCAACCGTTTGAAGCTTGAAGGCCAGAACACCAAAGCTGATATTGTGCTGGGTCTCGACACCAATCTGATCAGCGATGCCAAAGCTTCCGGCCTGTTTGCACCGCACGGTCTTACAGACATCAAAAGCAATGTACCGGATAATTTTCAGGACGATGTATTCCTGCCCTATGATTACAGCTATTTCGCCGTCATTTACGATAGTGAAAAAATGGCCAACCCGCCAAAATCCATGGCTGAGCTGATTGATGGCGATGCGTCGCAGAAAATCATCCTGATGGATCCACGCACCTCGACACCGGGGCTTGGCATGCTGCTGTGGGTTAAAGAACTTTATGGCGATCAGGCTGCTGAAAAATGGCAGAAGCTCTCAAAGCGCGTGCTGACAGTGACGCCGGGCTGGTCTGAAGGCTACGGATTATTCACCAAAGGCGAGGCGCCGATGGTGCTGTCCTACACCACGTCTCCGGCTTACCACGTTATTTATGACAAGACCGAACGCTATAAGGCTGTGACTTTTGAAGAGGGCAACTATCTGCAGATCGAACTGGCAGGCCAGACAGTGACCGGTGCCAAAAACCCGCGCGCAGCAGAATTCCTCAAATTCATGACCACACCGGGCTTTCAGGATGTAATTCCTGAAACCAACTGGATGTATCCGGCTTTTGCAACTTCCGAGCCGCTGAACGCAGCTTTTGACGCACTGCCAAAACCTGTAAAAACCCTGCTGATTGCACCGGATACTGTTTCTGAAAGCCGAAAAATCTGGGTTGATGAGTGGTTGAAGGCACTCAGCAAATAAACTGAGCATTTCACCTATATAATACGAGCGGGTTCAATCCATGTTGATTGAACCCGCTTCAAATTCTGTGACCGCTTTGGCACTTTAACTCACTCTTGTGATCCGCCATTTATAATCGCAGTGCACAGACCTATACATATCA
This sequence comes from Pseudochrobactrum mosebachae, assembly GCF_048914685.1. Lineage (GTDB taxonomy): Bacteria > Pseudomonadota > Alphaproteobacteria > Rhizobiales > Rhizobiaceae > Pseudochrobactrum. Next base: position 2,126,078 of record NZ_CP128408.1, on the reverse strand, counting down.
GCCTTATATCTATTATGGCGCACATCCTTGCGGAGAGCTATGTCAGCATCGCGTTTTAAAACAGTTTCAGGTATTGTTGCTTTGGTGCTTTTGCTGGTTTTAACCGGCGGTGCATTGCTGTCTCTGAGCATTCAGGGGCTGCAAACAAACAGCAATGCTATCGATGCTTTTGACAGCTATTTATGGAACATTACCCGTTTCACCCTGTTGCAGGCCTTGCTTTCGGCACTGCTCTCAGTGGCCTTTGCCCTGCCGGTTGCCCGCGCCTTGCATGCCAATAGCAATTTTTATGGCCGCGCTCTGTTGCTGCGTTTATTCGCTGTGCCTCTAACCCTGCCCTCGCTGGTAGCGGTACTCGGTATTACCAGTATTTATGGCCGCAACGGTTTTATTGCGCAGGGCAGCAGCTTTTTGGGTGTGCCGTTCATACCCGATATTTATGGTCTCAGCGGTATTTTGCTGGCGCATGTGTTTTTCAATATGCCGCTCGCGGTTCGTTTTATGCTCGCCAGCCTTGAATCAATACCGCAGGATTACTGGAAGCTTTCAGCCCAGCTCGGCATGGGGAGTTTTGCACGGTTTCGCCTGATCGAATGGCCGGTGATTGCCCGCAATCTCAGCGGAACAATCGGGCTTATCTTTATGCTTTGTGCCAGCTCTTTTACCATCGTGCTTACGCTGGGCGGCGGGCCGCGCGCCACGACCCTTGAGGTCGCAATTTATCAGGCATTGCATTTTGATTTTGATCTCGGCCGCGCTGTTGCTTTAACCATTACCCAACTTGCCCTCACCATCCTTGTGCTATGTCTGCTGCGCCTCACCGGTAAACCGTCTGAAGAAGGCCTGTCTCTCACCACCACGCCGCGCCATTATATTGCCCACAGCACATGGGCGCGCTTTAACAGCGCTATCATTATTGTGGTTGCAGCACTTTTCATCGTGCTGCCAATTCTCGGCATGGTTATTTCCGGCCTATATGCTGATTTGTGGCGCCTGCTCAATGAAACCATCGTGCAAAAGGCCATCATCACCTCGCTATTGCTGGCTTTTGGCGCCGCCGTTCTGAGCGTGCTATTATCGCTTACACTGGTCACCGCACGTGAATATAGCGCCGCACGCAACCTTAAAAAGCCGAATTGGCTGCGCGGTTTTTTCACCACCGCACTTGATAGCGGCGCAAGCCTTGTATTAATTATTCCGCCTATTGTGATCGGTGCTGGCTGGTTCATTTTACTGCGTCAGTTTACTGATGTTTTTGCAGTGGCACCATTTATGGTGATTGGCGTCAATGCGGTGATGGCCATGCCCTTTGCAGTCCGGTTGATGCGCCCTGCTTGGGACAGTGCAGCAGCCCATAATAACCGGCTTTGCATCAGCCTCGGTGTGAAAGGGTTGAACCGCCTGCGCCTTATCGACTGGCCGGTTATCAGACGGCCACTGGCTTTGAGCTTTGTTTTTGCCATGGCGCTGTCTATGGGTGATCTTGGCACCATCGCCCTGTTTGGTAGCGACACCGTGCAGACGCTGCCCTATTTATTGCTGCAACGCATGGGCAGCTATCGTACCAGCGATGCGGCGGGACTTGCACTGATTCTCGGTTTCATCTGTTTTGCGCTGATGCTGGTGGCTGACAAAACCGGCCGGCAAAAGCAGCCAGCGAGCCAGAATAATTGAACGGAACGCCCCTCATGAAGCACTCTTTGAAGCACCCCATGAATCATTCCATGACTATGCCTGCGCAGCGCCACAATGCGGCGATCACGCTCGATCAGGTTGCTTTTGCGTTTGGTGAAACGCAGATGCTGTTTGATCTGCATTTACCTGCCGGCCAAACCGGTATTATTGTTGGCCCGAGTGGTTCAGGCAAATCTACACTTCTCAACCTGATCGCCGGCTTTGAATTGCCCCAATCCGGCTCGATCAAAATTAACGGCGCTGTCATCAGCCGCGACCCGCCGGCTAACCGGCCGGTTTCTATGGTTTTTCAGGATAATAATCTGTTTGCCCATCTTGATGTGCGCTCGAATGTCGGGCTGGGGCGCTCCCCCTCCCTAAAGCTCAACCAGTCCGATCAAGCAGCCATCCAATATGCTTTGGATCGTGTGGGATTAACCGGCAAAGAAACCCGCAAGCCTGAAGCTCTGTCTGGCGGCGAGCGTCAGCGCGTAGCCATTGCGCGAACTTTGGTACGAAACAAACCGGTCTTGCTGCTGGATGAAGCTTTTGCATCTTTGGGGCCGGCATTACGCCATCAGATGCTGGATCTGATCAGAGATTTGCAGCAGGAAACCGGTATCACAGTCATTATGGTAACCCATACACCGGAAGATGCTCTGCGCTTTAAGTCCACATTATTTTTTCTGGCCAATGGCCGGATCAAAGCACAGGGCGAGGCTTCTTATATGCTCTCATCTGAAGGGCCGGAAGCTATCCGTAATTATATGGGCAACAATGCAGCCAATTCCGCCTTCTGATAGGCTACGCGCGTTCAGGACGTGATATTGCCATAGTGTTTCTTTTAAAAAGCATTGTGTTTTGTGCATACACCTCATAGCGCAAAACACATTATCTCTGTACTTCATTAAACGACCTGACAATTTGTGAAATGCCGCAAATATCATTTCACTTCTCTTCAGCTCTTTAATGCTTATATTCTCAGACCTATATCATTGGCACATGGTGCATCATCCGCGGCCTGCCAGATTTTTCGGCAGTTTTGTGGGTAGAATTAATAATCAGAATTTGCTTATCTACCTTTCAGGATACGCTAAGCTTTCGCAATTAACCGAGGATACGACACTGGACAGACAATTAAGGGCACATATCGGCAGCATTTCCGGAAGGCCCTCCGTGACTCCAGTTTCCAAAATGCCTCCGGTTTTTAAACGCGCCGCCGTTCTTGGCCTGGTTGCGCTGCTCTCTGCCTGCCGTTCGGTTGATTTTACCGATCCCGATGTGCTTGGCCCCTCGGCCAATCCGGTCACCGTTGCCAATGTCAGCAAAAATGACAGGCTCGCGCAGCTGAGCGCACAGCAGCATCCGCGTATTCTTGCCACCTATGGCGGCGAATATAATGATGCCAAGCTTGAGCGCATGGTGGCTAAAATTGTCGGAAAACTCACCACTGTTTCCGATAATCCTGACCAGACATACCGGATTACGATTCTCAACAGCCCTAACATCAATGCCTTTGCATTGCCCGGCGGCTATCTCTACATCACGCGCGGTTTGCTGGCACTCGCCAATGATTCCTCAGAAGTGGCTGCTGTAATTGCCCATGAAATGGGTCATGTCACCGCCAATCACGGAATTTTGCGCCAAGCCAAAGAGGCGGAATCCATCATTGCTAAACGTGTGGCATCAGAAGTTCTGCACGATGAAGCCGCGGGGCGTGAAGCCGCGATCCGCAGCAAATTACGCCTTGCCCAGTTCTCGCGTAATCAGGAATTACAAGCCGATGCGATCGGCATCAAAATGATTGGTGCTGCCGGATATGATCCGTTTGCCTCGGCACGCTTTCTGCAATCCATGGAAGCCTATACCGGCTTTCGCTCGGTGTCGGGCGCAACCGATGCCAGCCTCGATTTTCTGGCTTCTCATCCTGCAACACCACAACGTATTGATCTCGCAATTGGTCATGCACGGCGTATCGGCGCACCCGGTGTCGGCACCACGGATCGTGATTCATTCCTGACAGGTATTGATGGCCTGCTCTATGGTGACACCCCGCAGGAAGGTTTTGTACGCGGGCGCACATTTATCCATCCCAAGCTTGGTGTGACTTTCAGCGTACCGCAAGGCTTCAGTATTGATAATTCTGCAACCGCAGTGATGGCCAGCGGCCCCGGTGAAGTTGCTATCCGTTTTGATGGCGCGGCCCTTGCTCAAGGTAGCGATCTTGCCACCTATCTGCGCAGCGGCTGGGTTACAGGGCTGGATGACAATTCGGTGCAAACAACCACAATTAATGGTCTGCCCGCCGCCACGGCGCGTGCCAGCGCCGATAAATGGCAATTTGAAATTGTTGTGATCGCATCAGGTGCCAAAGTTTACCGTTTTCTGGTTGCCGCGCCTAAAGGCAGCAATGCTCTGACCAGCGCCACACAATTTGCAACCAGCAGTTTCCGTGTTCTCACGCCCGGAGAACAAGCCGCAGCCAAACCGCTGCGCATTCGCGTGGTGCCGGTTAAAGCCGGAGATAGTGCTGCTTCCATTGCCACTCAGATGCAGGGAACAGAACGCAAGCTTGAGCTGTTCCGCCTGCTCAATGCACTTCCGGCGGGCGGCAATGTGTCTGCTGGCGACCGCGTTAAAATCATCAGCGAATAAAAATATGGCGCCCAAATATCCATCTAGAGCAGGGAACGATCAGGTTGGATCGCAGCCCTCGCTCCAGATTCTAGATTTATCGCATTGTCATAGCTATGGCTGTTTCAGCCTGATGGATATTGATGTCTTAAAAAGAGAAATCAACCTGAATGGCGCATGAGATACGAATTATTCAGGCATGATAACCGGCAACACCATTCTGGGTCAGTAAGGCAGCGCGAAGCTTTTCAAGTGCACGATTTTCAATCTGGCGCACACGTTCCTTTGAAATTCCAAGCTTGGTGCCCAGCATTTCCAGCGTTACCACATCATCATTCAGCCGACGCTCACGGATAATTTTCAGTTCGCGCTCATTGAGCACTGAAAGCGCCTGTTTCAGCCAGCTGACCCGTCTTTCACTATCAATCATATTTTCAACCACCTCATCCTGCAGCGGGCGATCATCGGTCAGAAAATCAATTTTCTCGGCAGCACGACTGTCATCAGGTGAAACGCTCATACTCAATGAGCTGTCAGGGCCGGATAATCTGGAATCCATCAATTCAACATCTTTGACGCTCACCCCGAGCTGGGTTGAAATCCGGCTATAGACTTCCTGTTTGGAGATTTTTTCATTGCTTTGCGCCAGTTTGGCACGCAATCGGCGCAGATTGAAGAACAGCGCTTTTTGGGCAGAACTGGTACCGCCGCGCACGATCGACCAGTTGCGTAAAACATAGTCCTGTATCGACGCTCTGATCCACCAGATCGCATAGGTTGAAAACCTGACCTCCCTATCCGGCTCGAAGCGGAAAGCGGCCTCCATCAGCCCTACTGTGCCTTCCTGAATAAGATCTGCCATCGGCAAATCAGATTTACGGAACTTTGAAGCAGTGGAAATGACCAGTCGCATATGCGCTGAAGTAATTTGATCCAGCGCATGCTGATCGCCCTGCTCTTTCCAGCGCAGAACCAGTGTTTGCTCCTGCTCTTTTTCAAGATAGGGCGCACTCATAGCGCTGCGGATTAAATTGCGGGAGGATACATAAGGGACGGAACGTGTCGTTACCGCTGAAAAGGCAGGGGATGCTATCAGCTTCATTTCGCTCTCCATAACGAAGGAATGAAACGCAACCTGCAGGAAATCAGCCTGTGATCGCGTATCCGTTATGTTTAAAACGCAGAACTGGCCGAGTGGTTCCCTATGCTTATTTTAGAACAACATAAAATATAAAAAATCAGCATGAAAATCGGACAGCAATTTTCGCTGTAAAATGCATATATCTGTCGATACAACAACGCCGCCCTGCGAAACAGAGCGGCGTTGTTGAAAACAAAGTAGCAGAAAAGATTATGCGGCTTCAGCCTCTTCATCTTCAGCTTCTGCTTCAACCTCATCGGTTTTGGCGCCACGTTTAGGGCCTTTTGCCAGATTGGCTTCAATCAAACGCACTGATTCAGTGTCTGATACCTTGTTCACGGCCGCAACTTCACGAGCCATGCGGTCAAGGGCAGCTTCATAGAGCTGGCGTTCAGAATAAGACTGCTCAGGCTGGTTATCAGCACGGAACAGGTCGCGTACAACTTCAGCAATAAAAATCAGGTCACCGGAATTGATTTTTGCATCATATTCCTGCGCACGGCGGGACCACATGGTGCGCTTAACGCGAGCGCGACCCTGCAGCACCTTCAGTGCGCGTTCAACGAAATCAGTTTCAGACAGTTTACGCATACCAATAGTCGCTGCTTTGGCAACCGGCACTTTAAGGCGCATTTTATCCTTATCGAAATCGATAACAAAAAGTTCAAGCTTCATGCCTGCCACTTCCTGCTCTTCGATAGCTACGATCTGCCCTACACCATGCGACGGATACACAATAGACTCGCCCGTCTTAAAACCCTGACGAACCGAGGCTTTCTTCTGCTGGGATGACATACGCTTCAATACTCCCTGTAGTGTCCGGCGTCTAGAACGCCGGTTTACACGCGGTGATACAATCAGTCCTGTAAGCGAGCTCTGCGGGGTACGAAGCCAACTGACAGCTGATTAAAACGGTGTCGAAACAGAATAAAAAAGGGGCTGCGTCCGGTAAAAAATAAGCATAAAAAATCACAGGTTAAACGGACGGAGCAAAAATTTGACAAAAAACTTGCTCCGGCACTATTTCAGCCTGTAACTAATATCAGCCTTTCAGTGAATACCTTTAGCCGCCACGAAATGACGCTGCTCATCGACATTGTTTTTCACACTAACACAAAAAACCGGCAGAATCAACAAAATGCAGCTGCAACCCGCGCCTGACAGCGGATTGCGTTAATAACTTGTTAACTAATAAGGCGGGTTTTACCGGCGACAGCTAAAAACGACAGGGAATCAATCCCCCTCGCCTGGCTCCGCAGAGAAGAACTGTTCAAGCTTATTGGTTACGCCGTCCATTTCAACCGCCTCAGGCAGCTGCTCTTTCTTGATGGTCAGATTTGGCCACTTCACTGAATATTCAGCGTTGAGCTCAATCCACTTATCAAGACCAGGCTCTGTATCCGGACGAATAGCCTCTGCAGGGCATTCTGGTTCGCACACACCACAGTCAATGCACTCATCAGGATTGATGACGAGCATATTCTCGCCTTCATAGAAACAATCGACAGGGCAGACCTCTACGCAATCCGTATATTTGCAACGAATGCAGTTGTCGGTCACGACATAAGTCATCGTCGAACTCCTAATGCATGTCGCAGCCAAATGATCTCATTTAACGACAGCGACCATGCGTAAAAACAACGAAACAGAGCGGGTATGGAGTTTAGATAAACACTACACACTCTAGAGATTTGGGTTCGTCGCACCAAACCGGGCGACAAGTAAATACTCTGGGTGATCAGAAAATCGGCTATGCTCGCCAGCCAATGCGCCACCCGAAATGATTTCCGCTCCATATGCAATTGAATATTACACAAACAGCAACAGAAAATCTGTCTGTCAGGTAACGACTTTAAGCACAGCTTGCAAGGGGGTTTTAGCTTTAGCGCATCACAGTTTGGTAAAAAAGAAACAGATTCTGCCTTGCAGTGATTCTTTAAAAACACGACCTCAACTGACAAGTAAAGCGGCACAATTCATCCATCAGAATTTCTGTAACCGCAGCAGGATTAGTCATCACCATAAATCATGCCGGAAGATTTAAGTCGCTCGGTTATGCGCCGGTCGCGCTTTGTCGGGCGCCCCGACCCTGCATCCCGCCGTTCAACGGCAGGTGCACCTGCCTGCGCCGCATCAGATACCGGTGTTATATCTTCATAGAGCAATTGCGCTTCAGTGGCAGAGCCACGCCGCTCACCAAGAGCACGCACTTTATAAACCAGCACACGTCGATCAAGCGTCACTGCAACCACATCATCAATTTTAATGCCGTGGGAGGCCTGATCGATTTTATCGCGGTTAATACGAACACGCCCGCCGGAGCTCAATTTTGCAGCCAGCGAGCGTGATTTTACCACGCGGGTGAAAAACAACCATTTATCAATGCGTTGCTTCGGAACGCCCGCGCCCATAGGATTACTTCTTCAGCTGTTCTTTCAGAGCCAGAAGCTTGGCGAACGGTGAATCCGGATCCACCTGAACCGGACGCTCTGTGCGCTCGTGACGCTTCTGATCCTGACCATGATCACGCTTGCCATGACGTGGCTTGCCCGATGATGGGTGATCGCTGCGGCTAGATTTTTGTTCACCATTACGGAAATCAACCCGTGCCGCTTTTTCAAACCGCTTGCTGCGGTTTTCACGACCCTGATTGTCCTTGTCAGCCGGAACAGCAACAGGCGCCTCGCCGCTTACTGCACCGTCTTTGGCAGGCGCACGGCGATTGCCCTGCGGACGCGGACGGTTACGGTTCTGTTCACGCGGCTGATTGCGGTTATCACTGCGACCCGGACGCCACAGCAGAATCATCTTCACAGGCTCTTCTGCAGCAACAGTTTCCGCAGCCTCACCGGCAATCAATGCTTCAGCTTTATCACCTTCAGTAACCTCAGTAACAACTTCAGCAACTGGCGCCGCTTCAGCAGTCTCTACTACAGCGCTTGCAGGAGCAGTCTGCGTGGCTTCAGCAGCAATGGCTTCAGCACCAAGTTCAGCAACTGCCTCAACGGGCTTTTCTTCAGCTTTCTTGGCTGCATCAGCTTCAGCAAATGCATCAAGTTCAGCAAGCTTGGCAGTTACAACCGGCGCTTCTAACGCTTCATGACGATAGCCGAGGCTTTTCAGAACCTCTTCCATATCATCCGGAGTTGCGCCGAGAATCGACATCATCGATGGCGTAACCATAAAGCGGGAACCGTCATAAGCACCTTCAGCGCGCAAACCTGTGCCCGGTCGCCATGCCAGTGCCGGACGGATCAGATCCGCCAAACGTTCCAGAATGTCAAAGCGCACAGCACGGCGGCCCAGCACACGATAACCGGCCAGATTGTAGAAAACCGGATCAAAGCTCGGATCAACGACAACGGAGGTACGTCCTGCTGCCAGCACCTGCACCACATCGCCATAACCGGCGCGTTCGCGGCCGTCATTGCTCAACGCCCAAAGCAGCGTCATCAAGCCGGCTGGTGCCGGTTTGAGAAGAGCCGGAATGAACACATGATAAGCGCCAAAACGTACACCGAAGCGGCGCAATGCAGCACGGGAATCCTGATCAAGACCACGGATTTCTTCTGCAATTTCACGGCGCTGAATAGTACCGAAATTTTCAACCAGACGGAAGGCCAGACCACGTGTCATACCGGTCAGCGCATCAGCCTGCGTTAAATCATGCAGTGGCTTCAGAACAGTTTCAATATGATGGGAAACAAAGCGTTCAATACGGCTTTGTACCTTTTCACGGGATGCGCCTGTCAGCTGCTCATCAGCAAGCAAAACCGCACGCGGTTTCAGCACACTGTCACCGGCAACCAAGGTTGCAACCGGTGCACCGATCCAGCGCATAATTCCGTCAGAGCCAAGCGCGAAATCACCGTTGGCCGCCGCTGCGAAGCGTTCGGCACGTCGGTCATATTCAGCGGCCAGCGCTTTTTGTGCTGCCCCCTTTACCGCTTTTGCGTCAGACCCTTCGGCCTTGACGTCGGCGGTAAATCGGAACCCTTCCAATTGCCCAACATTGTGGTCTTCAACAAGGACATCCCCTGTCGGGCTAATTTCTGCTTCTAGCATGGCATTCTCTCTCAGGCGCTTCATAAGCACGCTTGTCCTGCGGTCTACAAAGCGTTTCGTCAACCGTTCATGCAACGCATCGGACAATCTGTCCTCAATTTCGCGCGTCTTTTCTTGCCAATGTGTCGGATCTGCCAGCCAACCCGGCCGATGCGACACATATGTCCATGTGCGAATTTGTGCAATACGATGAGACAATGTGTCAATCTCACCATCCGTTCGATCTGAACGGCGCACCTGTTCGCTCATATAGTCTTCGTCCACAAAACCTTTGCGAACAATGTCTTTATAGATTGCAGCAATAATATCAGCATGTTGTGCTGGCGCAATCCTTCTATAGTCGGGGAGTGCACAGGCATCCCATAAAATTTCAACGCGTTTTGGATTATCCGCCAGCCGCGCAATATCATCATCGCGTGACAGATTTTCCAGCGCCTGCATGTCAACCGCAGGCAGTGCCCGTGTCAAGCCTTCTATAGGGGCTGAGCGCTCCAGAGAGTGTCGCAAAGCACGAATATTGGCAAAATCGAACTGCACTGTGCGCCATTGCAAGACTTTGGCCGCATCAAAATTATGCGATTCTACCCGCTCCACCAGTGCACGATCAAACGGATCAACCTGTCCGGTCACCCCGAAAGTACCATCACGCAGATGCCTGCCCGCACGACCGGCAATCTGGCCAAGCTCGCCCGCATTAAGATCGCGATACTGAAAACCGTCAAATTTACGCGCCTGCGCAAAAGCAACATGGTCGACATCAAGGTTCAGACCCATGCCAATCGCATCCGTTGCGACCAGAAAATCCACATCACCATTTTGATAAAGTTCAACCTGAGCGTTGCGGGTACGCGGAGAAAGCGCGCCCATAACCACCGCCGCACCACCGCGCTGGCGCCGGATCAGCTCTGCAATCGCATAGACCTCATCGGCGGAAAACGCGACAATAGCACTGCGGCGTGGCAGCCGTGTAATCTTTTTAGATCCGGCATAAACCAGCTGCGAGAGCCGCGGACGGGTAATAATATTAATACCACGCAACAGCTTTTCCAAAATACCGCGCATGGTTGCAGCACCAAGCAGCAGGGTTTCCTGCTTGCCGCGCAAGTGCAAAATACGATCAGTAAAAATATGGCCGCGCTCAAGATCGGCTGCCAGCTGCACTTCATCAATAGCCACAAAGGCAACATTGGTCTGGCGCGGCAATGCCTCAACTGTACAGACCGAATATTTGGCGCCAGACGGGATGATTTTTTCTTCACCGGTAACCAGCGCCACTTTATCCGCGCCAACTTTAGCGACCAGCTTGTTATACACTTCACGCGCCAGAAGGCGTAGTGGCAGGCCTATAATTCCGCTTTCATGGGCGAGCATACGCTCAAGCGCCAGATGCGTCTTACCGGTATTGGTAGGACCAAGCACAGCAGTCACATCACGACCGCTGACGATAAACGGTTCAGTCACTGCAAATGGTTGCGTACCGGATCGCACAGACGCCGCCGGTGCCGGAGGCGTCAATGAGTTTTTTTGTTCATTCATGCGGAACTGACTATTCCTCGTCTCATGAAGTCGCGGCCATGATATCTGCCTGATCTGCGCTCCATGTTGTATATTCAAAACATGCAAGCAACTGAACAGACAGTAATCATCTCTTCTGCTGTTGCAGTTAGCATTATCTTACCCTGACTAAAAGGGCTTGAATGCTGCCTTTATGACTTCTTTTAACGCAAAACTTATTAAAAAGACTAAAAACCACGAAAACACTGTTAATATTCGTTTTCACACTTTGAAACCAACTGCGCTACGCTCTTCCAAGCCCGCTAAAACCGTATAAACCACCAATATTAACGATAAGAACACCAGACGAACAAACGGGCTACGAATCAACGTTTTCAGATGGTTCTTATTTTGTTCAAATCTAGATCATGTGCTTTTGATAAAAACAAACACAATATACAGAATTCTGATATACAGCCTCGCCCTGCGACAACGGCTTAAATTAACTTTTGTAGTTTTAAAGCTGAAGCGTCAGCGATGCCCCCATGAAAAATCCTCAATAACTCCTCATCGCATTAATTGAGATTAATAAAGCCCTACCAATCCAAAGAAAAAGCCCGCTCTTTGTTAAGCTTCCGTCCAAACCCTGAACGAATCAGCGACGAATCGCTGCCCTGACAACGTTCCCGTCCTGTTCTCACAATATGCAGCCATATTTCAAAACATAAACACAATATATAGTATAAGCAGTGCCTTGCGATGATTGATAAAGCTGAAAAAGCCACGGAAAGGTTAATTTTCCCGTGGCTCGTCAGTAGTTATACGGCTTCAAATCTTAAGATTTACATAGATGATTTAGCCAAATCAGCCTCAATCGCGCTCCACACAAAGCGCAATTCCCATACCGCCACCAATACACAAGGTAGCCAAGCCTTTTTTGGCATCACGGCGCTGCATTTCATACAGCAGCGTTGTGAGAACGCGGGCACCGGAAGCACCGATCGGATGACCGATAGCAATCGCTCCGCCATTCACATTCACAATCGCAGGGTCAAGCCCCAGATCGCGCACAACCGCACAGGACTGAGCAGCAAACGCCTCATTGGCCTCGACCAGATCGAGATCAGCCACTGTCCAGCCAGCCTTTTCCAGCGCTTTACGTGAGGCTGGAATAGGCCCTGTGCCCATGATTGCCGGATCAACACCAGCAGTTGCCCAAGAAACAATACGCGCCAGCGGCTTGATACCACGGCGCTCAGCTTCAGCCTCACTCATCAGCACGGTTGCTGCCGCACCATCATTAATGCCGGAGGCATTGCCTGCAGTCACACTGCCCGCTTTATCAAAAGCCGGACGCAACTTCTGCAAAGCTTCAATCGTAGTACCGTGACGGATATATTCGTCATCACTAACCACAACCTCCCCTTTACGGGTCTTGATTGTGACGGGTACGATCTCGTCTTTGAAGCGGCCCGCTATTTGTGCGGCCTCGGCCTTGTTTTGTGAGGCAAGTGCAAAATTATCCTGCTCTTCACGGGTCAGCTTCCAGCGATCCGCAATATTTTCAGCAGTCACGCCCATTGAATAGCCATGGAAAGCATCGGTCAGACCGTCTTTCATCATCGTATCAATCATGGTCAGATCACCCATTTTGGTGCCCGAACGCAAATTAGCGCAATGCGGTGCCATCGACATGGATTCCTGACCGCCGGCAACGATAACCGATGCATCACCCAATGCAATCTGCTGCATACCCAGCGCAACTGCGCGCAGGCCAGAACCGCAGAGCTGGTTAATCGCAAAGCCGGTGGATTCAATGGCACAACCGGCAGCAATAGCCGCCTGACGTACAGGATTCTGCCCCTGTCCGGCAGTGAGCACCTGCCCGAAGATAACCTCATCCACATCTGCCGCTGCAACGCCGGCGCGCTCCAGCGCGGCCTTAATCGCTGTTGCACCCAGCTCATGCGCCGGCACATTGGCAAATGCACCGTTAAATGCCCCAACCGGTGTGCGCGCAGCGCTGGCAATCACAACTGTTGTTTCTTTGCTCATAACCAATATTTTCTCCATCCCATCTGCAATATGCAGGATTATAGCCTGCCTGCAACATGCAGGATTACCACATGCGTATTTCATCGCATTATACCTGCAGTTACACAAACTTATGCCGTTAAATGCAATCATGGTTCTGAATTTTTCGCATCACCCTGCTCTGCACTTTGCTGTATCACAGGCGTTAAAGCGCTCATATCTTACATAATTGCGCATTATCAGCGCTGAAAACACTCTGCGGGCACAAAATATGATGCGCGGACGGAATAGCCGTTCAAACAAAAAAAGACCGGCTAAAAGCCGGTCTTTTTAAATAAAAGCTCAAAAAAGCGAAATTACGCTTCCTTTGGCTCCAGAACCTGACGACCACGATACATACCGCTTTTCAGATCGATATGGTGTGGGCGACGCAGTTCACCTGAGTTTTTGTCTTCAACATAGGTAGGAGCCTTCAGCGCATCGGCCGAACGACGCATGCCACGCTTCGAAGGGGAAGTTTTTCGTTTAGGTACAGCCATGGATTCTGCTCCAGTGATTAGTCAATCGAATGTCCGGGTGCCTCGTAAAAGGCTGTCACATCGGACATTGTTCCGGAAAGTTTTGCTGCATATACACGCTCGCCCGCCGTTTGACCAGCAGGACTCGCATTTTTTTATGCAAATCCCGATATACCGGCTTAAAACTTGCTCAGAAATGTATTTCAGTCGCTGCCCTATAGCACTATTTCGGGATAAAGGACAAAAAACTTTCATGTTTTTAGCCGATTTCACCCGAATTATTGCACACACCACACATAAGCACCGCTATTTTGGGCTCTGCGTTCAATAATACGGCCAATCCGCACCATTCCGCGGCTCGGCTTAGAGGCATCGCGAAGAATCGGGTTAGGCAGGGTCACAGCAAGATATGCAGCCTGACGGGCATTTAATTTCGAGGCCGGGCGCTTAAAATAATGCTGTGCTGCCGCTTCAACGCCATAGATACCATCGCCCCACTCCACAATATTGAGATAAATCTCCATAATCCGGTGCTTGGAAAGAATCAGTGAGGCAGCCTGTGCCAGCGGCAATTCCAACGCTTTGCGCGTATAAGAACGGCCATTCCACAGAAACAGGTTTTTAACCGTCTGCATCGGTATGGTAGAGGCACCACGGCTCGGCTCTCCTTCCGCGCTCAGCACCAGTTTCATCTGGTTCCAGTCAATACCGCTATGGCTGCAAAACTGGCCGTCTTCAGACATCATCACGGAATTCACCAAGACCGGCGCAATATCATCAAGCGGCACCCATTGGCGTTCATAACCTTTCAGCAGCACCAGATCTTTGACCATCAAAGTCGACACCGGATGCACAAAAGGTAATTTATAAAGCAATAACAGAGCAAATGGCGCCACAACCACCAGAATCAGCAGGCGTTTAAGCCAGCGCCACGGCCGGGCGCGAGCAGGATCGGCCAGATAACTGGTTCCGTCCTCATTATGAATGACAAGTTTTGTCATTGCGACCGTATCGTCTCCGTAGCCAGTTTCCGGGCACTTGCTGAAAACATAAACCATCAGTGGTTTAAGCGTTTTCTACCACTCTGCTTTATAGCACTTGCGTAAACATCATATAGATAGTCTCGCACACACGATACTCTGTGCGGCATAACGTATTTCGATAATTGTTACTGCATAAATATGCGTGTTTTTAAAGCTGCGCCACAATAGCAAAGCGCTTTAAGCCGGTTTTTTGGCAAATAAATATAGCGCATGGTTTTTATGCATCAACCAAAGCCATGGCCGCCTCCATTCAGCTTCACCCATTATGCAGTTAAATTTCAGACACATTGCCTTTGCAGCAGTTGATTATTACCGGCGAATGGTTCATGCCCATTCCATGAAAAACGATCATGATATTTCCGGTTTTGAACAGCAATTAACAGCTCATGCCGTAACTGTTGAGCAATTGCTGATCAGGCTTCTGGATGAACGCCCGCGTCTTGGCGAAGTTACCCGCCCGCCGCGTTTGATGGCAGCCATTCGTCATGGCGCGCTTAATGGCGGAAAACGCCTGCGCCCGTTTCTGGTCACCGAAACTGCGCGTCTTTATGATGCTGATCCGGCGGCCGCCTTGCGTGTTGCAGCAGCACTGGAATGTATCCATTGCTACTCACTGGTGCATGATGATCTGCCGGCAATGGACGATGATGATATGCGCCGCGGCATGCCAACAGTGCATAAGGCCTATGATGAGGCCGCAGCGATTCTGGCCGGTGACGGCCTGCTGACCTATGCATTTGATATTATTGCCTGTGATGAAACCGAATTACCGGTAAAAACCCGCCTTGATCTGGTTGCTTCATTGGCACGCGCTGCCGGTATTGGCGGCATGGTCGGCGGTCAGGCTCTGGATCTGATGGCAGAAACGGCCAGTCCGAGCGAGGCTGAAATAATTACATTGCAAGCCATGAAAACCGGCGCATTGATACGCTTTGCCTGTGAAGCAGGCGCGATCATCGGCAATGCCAGTGAGCAGGAGCGTGAGCGTCTGGCCGAGTTCGGCTCGGCGATTGGTTTGGCTTTTCAGCTGGCAGATGACTTACTTGATGTGACCGCTGATGCCGCAACTATGGGCAAGGCAACGGGTAAAGATGCCGCTGCCGGTAAAGCCACACTGGTATCACTGCATGGTGTGGACTGGACACGGCAACAGCTTGCGGGTCTGGTAGCGCAAGCTGAAGACCTGCTCGCACCCTTTGGTGAAAAGGCACAGACCTTGAAAGAGGCTGCGCATTTCATTGCCCTGCGCCAGAGCTGATCCATCAGCTGCTGAAGCCAACAAAACCGCTCTATACTATATGTTTAAACGCAGTTTCGGACGGAAAGCCGGTGCCCACTTTTCCTGAAGCTGCTTTTAAACCGGGTAACGCTCAAAAATTTTTACCACTTATTATTCGGCAGCGAGCGGTTTATTGGTGCCCATACCGAAGCGGTTTTCAATATAGTCTGCGACCATTTTCTGAAAGTCTTCAGCAATTGCAGGGCCGCGCAATGTGGTCACTTTTTTACCATCCACGAAAACCGGAGCGGATGGTGTTTCACCGGTGCCCGGTAATGAAATACCAATATCCGCATGTTTTGATTCACCAGGACCATTAACAATGCAACCCATTACCGCAACTGACAGCCTCTCAACACCCGGATATTTTTCGCGCCATACCGGCATATTAGTACGAATATCATTCTGGATGGTCTGTGCCAGCTCCTGAAACACAGTAGAGGTTGTGCGTCCGCAACCGGGGCAAGCAGCAACAATCGGTATGAACTGACGAAAGCCCATGACCTGCAACAATTCCTGCGAGACCTGCACTTCACGGGTGCGGTCACCATTAGGTTCAGGTGTCAGCGAAATACGGATTGTATCACCAATCCCCTGCTGCAATAAAATGCCCATAGCTGCCGAAGATGCGACAATACCCTTGGTACCCATACCAGCCTCGGTAAGGCCAAGATGCAGCGCATGATCACAGCGGTTAGCCAGCTGCGCATAAACCGCAATCAGATCCTGTACCTGACTGACTTTGGCAGAAAGAATAATCTTGTCGCGCGGCAAACCGATTTCTTCAGCAAGCTCTGCTGAAATCAGCGCCGATTGAATAATTGCCTCACGCATCACTTCCTGCGCGGTCAGTGGTGCACCCTGCGCCTGATTGCGATCCATCAGCGTGGTCAGCAATTCCTGATCAAGCGACCCCCAGTTCACACCAATGCGCACCGGCTTGTTATAACGGATAGCCATTTCAATAATTTCGGCGAACTGCTTATCTTTTTTGTCTTTAAAGCCAACATTACCGGGATTGATCCGGTACTTCGCCAAAGCTTCGGCACAAGCAGGATGGTCTGAGAGCAACTTGTGGCCGATATAATGGAAATCCCCAATCAGCGGCACATCAAGCCCGAGGCGCTCAAGTCGTTCGCGAATTTTTGGCACGGCAGCAGCCGATTCATCGCGGTCAACAGTAATACGCACCAGCTCTGAACCCGCATGATGCAGAGCGGCAACCTGTGCCACAGTGCCGTCAATATCCGCCGTATCGGTATTGGTCATTGATTGCACAACAACCGGTGCATTACCGCCGACCATAACGCCACCAACTTTAACGCCCACAGAGATGCGGCGGGCAAAAGGATGAGCGTAATAATGGAGATTTTCAGAAGCCATGATCGTGCAATCTTAAAGTGATCTTGAAATTTCGGTTGAACTGCCGCTGCGTCTCAGGCCGCTAAGCCAGCACCCAACTGGTTATGTAGAGCAATTGTGACAGTCTTACAGCACCCGTTACGAAAGTTCTATTATCTTTTCTGATCTGCGGCACTTGCCAGCGGTGAAAGTATGAATACCACTACCAACATCAGTGCCAGCACCATATAAACCGGCCCGAAACCGGTATGTCCGCCGATAAATCCGATCAGTGACGGTGCCACCAGAATACCGGAATAGCCCATCAATGTCACAAGGCTTAAGGCCGTTCCTGCATGCACACCGCTTTGGTTACCAGCAGCCGAAAAGATAATCGGCACAATATTGGCAATACCAAACCCGGCAACCGCAAAAGCAAGGATCGCTATCCATGCATGTGGTGCAAAACCACTGACAAACAAGCCTAATGTAGCAACAATAATCGAAACACGGAAAGTACGCACCGCGCCGAAACGATTGCGCACGCCATCGCCCAGAAAACGCACCAGCGCCATAGTACCGGAAAATGCCGCAAAGCCGTAACCGGCTGTTGTAAGATCGGCATTAAAAGCCTGTTGAATATAAACGGCCGCCCAGTCCAGCACCGCCCCTTCCGGCACCATTGCAAACAATGCCATCAGCCCGATTAAATAAATGACCGGCTGGTTGGGCAGTTGAAAGCGTATTTTTTCCGTCGTTTTTGGCTGGCGGTCACGCACCAGTTTCGGCAATGCAACCAACATAATAGAACCGGCAATCAGCGTAACCACAACCGCATGGCTGACGGCGCTTTGATAATGCAAAATAAAACTGCCCAGCCCGCTGCCTGCAAAGCCGCCAAGGCTCCAGAAGCCGTGGGAAGAAGACATCAATGCACGGCCAAGCGCTTTTTCAACCGCGACCGCATTGGCATTCATCGCCACATCCATACCGCCAACAACCGCGCCGAACATAAACAGCACCGGAACCGCAACATAAAGATTGCCGATCAGTGCCACCAGAATCAGCCAGAAGGCCACACCGACCGCAAAAACCTTGGTAACCACGTCAGAGCCGTAACGGGTAAGCAGCGGGCCGCAATAGCTCATTGCTGCCAAGGCACCAAGGCCAAACACCAGAATAAGCAGGCCGAACACGCCCTCGGAAACCCCGAGGCGGGTCAAAAGCAACGGAATGTGTAAAGCCCAGCTACCGGTTACAAAGCCATTGGCAAAAAAAGCACCGGCCACTGCCCAGCGATAATAACGCATATCTGCGTCACTGCCGGCCAGTGCTGTATTGATCCCTGCATTACCGTCCACAAAATTGCTCCATCAGGTTCACAATACAATCTCAGTGATATGTAGCGCCGGAACAGTTTCAAAAACAGCGAAAATCGATCCGGTTAAGCCAGCTTGTATCCTGTTATCTTCGCCTGTAAATGACCGGACTTTACAGGCGAAGCAAATCACTTCACTGCGACAAAGATATGAACATCAGATCAGGCATAGGTAATCAGCAAATCCTTGGCATCAATCTGGTCGCCGGTGCGCACCAGCACTTCGCCCAGCACACCGTCACGCTCGGCATGCAAAGCGGTTTCCATCTTCATCGCTTCAATGGAAAGCAGCACATCGCCCGCTTTAACATTTTGCCCACTCACCACCGCAACCGCTGAAACAATGCCAGGCATCGGCGCACCAATATGTGCCTCATTATTCAGCTCTGCCTTGCGGCGCACACCCTTGCCTGCACCACGTGCCCGATCCGGCACTTTGATACGTCGTGGCTGGCCATTCAGCTCGAAAAATACCGTGACCATGCCCTGATCATCAGCATCACCAATTGCCTGATTGCGGATCACCAGTGTTTTACCACGCTCGATCTCCACAAACACTTCCTGCTCCTGCGCCAAGCCATAGAAATAAACCGGCGTCGGTAGCACGCTTGTCGGACCATATAAAACCTGCGCACTGGCAAAATCCGTGAAGACTTTCGGATACATCAGATAAGATGCAAATTCCTGATCCGTAATTTTGCGCTCTAATTTTGTTTCAATTTCCAGCCTGTCTGCATCAAGATCAGCGGGTGCAAGTAAAGCGCCGGGACGCGTCGTGAAAGGCGTTTCACCTTTCAGCACTTTTTTCTGCAGCTCTTTTGGCCATCCCGCCGGTGGCTGTCCCAGATCACCCCGCATCATCGACACCACCGAATCCGGAAACGCTATATCTTTGGCAGGATTGGTCACATCGCCGGTTGTCATATCCTGACTAACCATCATCAGCGCCATATCCCCCACCACTTTGGAAGATGGTGTTACTTTAACAATATCACCAAACATCAGGTTCACATCCGCATAGGCCTGCGCCACCTCATGCCAGCGGGCTTCCAGCCCCAGTGATCGGGCCTGCTCCTTCAGATTGGTAAACTGGCCGCCGGGCATTTCATGCAAATAAACCTCTGAGGCCGGGCCTTTCAGATCACTTTCAAACGCAGCATACTGATTGCGTGCTGCCTCCCAGTAGAAAGATATCCGCCGGATTGAGGCCGGATCAAGCCCCGGATCACGCTCAGTACCTGCCAGCGCCTCTGCTATCGAGCCAAGGCACGGCTGCGATGTATTACCCGACAGCGCATCCATTGCGGCATCCACAGCATCAACACCGGCCTCAACCGCAGCAAGCACAGTAGCCGCCGCTATGCCCGACGTATCATGGGTATGAAAATGGATCGGCAGATCAGTTTCCTGCCGCAATGCCGTAAATAGCTGCCGCGCAGCCTGTGGTTTCAACAACCCCGCCATATCTTTAATGGCAATAATATGCGCTCCGGCCTTTTCTACCTCACGCGCGAGCTTTAGATAATAATTGAGATCATATTGCGGGCGTGCCGCATTCATCAGATCACCGGTATAGCAAATGGCCGCTTCACATAATTTGCCCTCACTCAGCACCGCATCCATAGATACGCGCATATTCTCAACCCAGTTAAGGCTGTCAAAAACGCGGAACAAATCTATGCCGCCTTGCGCTGCTTCGCGAACAAATTGCTGCACCACATTATCCGGATAGCTTTTATAGCCCACACCATTGGCGCCACGCAGCAGCATCTGCAACAACAGGTTCGGCGCACCCTCACGCACCTTGCTCAGACGTTCCCACGGATCTTCGGTTAAAAAGCGCATTGACACGTCAAAGGTCGCGCCACCCCAGCATTCAAGCGACAACAGATCCGGCAGCAGTCGGGCATAGGTTTCAGCAATCCGCGCAATATCATAGGTGCGCATACGCGTTGCCAGCAGCGACTGGTGACCATCCCGCATCGTTGTATCGGTAATCAGCACTTGTTTTTGCGCGCGCATCCATTGAGCAAATTTCTGTGCGCCGAGCTCTTCCAGTTTTTGGCGGGTACCGCTTCTGATCTCGCCTTCCGGCACATAAGGCACTTTAGGCAAAGCGCCATTGCTCACCGGCAATGCGCGGTTTTTGGTTTCCGGATGACCGTTCACAGTGACATCAGCAATATAGGTTAAAAGCTTCGTTGCACGATCCTGACGTTTGACATGCTCGAACAGTTCCGGCGTCGTATCAATAAACCGCGTTGTATAATCATTGCTGCGGAATTTCGGATGGGTAATAATCGCTTCCAGAAAAGTCAGATTTGTCGACACGCCGCGAATACGAAACTCCCGCAATGCGCGATGCATCCGCAAAATCACCTCTTCCGGTGTGGAGGCCCAGGCTGTTACTTTTTCCAAAAGCGGATCATAATAACGGGTAATATACGCTCCCGAATAGGCTGTGCCACCATCCAGTCGGATACCAAAACCGGTAGCTCCCCGATAGGCCGTGATACGACCATAATCAGGGATAAAATTCTGCTCCGGATCCTCCGTGGTAATCCGGCATTGCAGCGCATGGCCACGCAGCACAATTTTGCTCTGTTCCGGTACACCGGACTGCGGGGTACCGATCACAGCGCCTTCAAGAATACGAATTTGCGCTTTAACAATATCAATCCCGGTCACTTCTTCAGTCACCGTATGCTCAACCTGAATACGCGGATTGACCTCAATGAAATAGAATTTGCCGGTTGTCACATCCATCAGGAATTCAACTGTACCGGCACCAATATAATCGGTGGCATGAGCGATTTTCAACGCATGCTCAGCCAGTTCCTGACGCTGCGCATCATTGAGATAGGGTGCGGGGGCCCGCTCAACCACCTTCTGGTTACGACGTTGCACCGAACAATCACGTTCAAACAAATGTACTGCATTGCCATGGGTATCGCCGAGAATCTGCACCTCCACATGGCGGGCGCGCTCGACCAGTTTTTCCAGATAAACTTCATCCTTGCCAAAGGCAGCTTTTGCCTCGCGCTTGGCCTCTACCACATCGCGCGCCAGATCTTGTGGCTGACGAATAGCGCGCATACCGCGCCCGCCACCGCCCCATGAGGCTTTCAACATTAACGGATAGCCGATTTTTTCAGCGATTTCACGGATTTCATCCATATCATCCGGCAGCGGATCGCTGGCAGGTACCACCGGCACGCCCACTTCCACAGCCAGATTGCGCGCTGCGACCTTGTTGCCAAGACGACGCATTGTATCGCCTTTAGGTCCGATAAAGATGATGCCGTTTTGTGCACAGGCATCGGCAAATTCCGGGCTTTCAGACAATAATCCGTAGCCCGGATGGATAGCATCCGCACCCGATAATTTAGCAACACGGATCACTTCATCAATTGAGAGATAGCTTTCAATCGGGCCCATATCCTGCGCCAGATGCGGCCCGCGGCCAACCTGATAGCTTTCATCGGCCTTAAAACGGTGCAATGCAAGCTTGTCTTCCTCTGCCCAGATCGCCACGGTTTTCATACCAAGCTCATTTGCCGCACGAAACACGCGGATGGCAATTTCAGAGCGGTTAGCGACCAGAATTTTATGAATAGGCAAAGCAATCTCCCTCACTGCACAATGGATTTTGCAGCCAGTTGCAAACAATCTGGCTTGCAGTTCCACACCGCATCTCGTTCCCGTGAAAGCGGCAGGTCATCACCATACTGAAATTATTTTACAAAAAAGAACAGAAAAAATACGACACAAAATAGCAATGCCCGACACATGGGCCGGGCATCTTTTTGCGTAAAGCTTCAGGAGATGAGATAATTATTTCTTTTGGAAATAATTATACTTACCATCTTCACCCTTACGCCATTCAAACATCACGTAAGGCGACAGATTAGGATCACCTTTTTCGTCATAAGAAAGGTCACCGAGAACTGTCTTGAACGGACCTTTTTCTTTCATAGCTGTTGCAACAGTCATCGGATCATTGCTGCCTGCTGCTTTAGCCGCTGCCGCCAATGACTGCACTGCAGCATAAGAATAGAAAGTATAGGCTTCAGGTTCAAAACCGGCATCGCGGAATTTTTTGATCAACTCGGCATTAGCAGGATCTTCACGCGGATCCGGGCCGAAGGTGTTGAGCACGCCGTTAACCGCATCGCCGGCAATTGATGCCAGCTCGTTAGACACAATACCGTCACCGGAAATGAACTGCGCTTTCAGGTTCTGATCACCCATCTGGCGGATAATCAGACCAGCTTCAGGATGCAGGCCACCCCAATAAATAACATTCACGCCATCACGCTTGAGCTTGGCAATCAGTGCAGAGTAATCTTTTTCGCCAACATTCACGCCTTCATAAGCTGTTTCTTTCAGACCCAGCTCATTCATGGCTTTTTTGGTGCCATCAGCAAGACCCTGACCATACGGGGTCTTGTCATGCACGATAGCAATTTTGCCGTCTTTATAATTTTCAACGATGTATTTTGCCGCGGCAATGCCCTGATTATCGTCGCGACGGCAGGTACGGAATGTGTTCCACATGCCACGGTCGGTATAAACCGGATTGGTTGTGCCCGGCGCAATCGCCAGAATACCATTTTCTTCATACACTTCAGAGGCCGGAATACTCACGCCGGAGTTGAAGTGACCAATAACAAATTGCACGCCATCTGCGGCAAATTTATTAGCAACCGACATGCCCTGCTTGGGATCAGACACATCATCGCCATAGATCAGTACAATTTTTTCACCATTAAGGCCGCCTTCGGCATTAACAACCTCAACAGCTGCCTCAACACCGTTTTTAATCTGTGCACCATAAGCAGCACTGCCGCCTGTCAAAGGTGCACCGACGCCAACCAGAATATCGGCCCATGATGAGCCGCTCATGGTTAGCATTGCAGAAAGTGCAACGCCGCAAAATAGAGATTTCTTCATATTTCCTACTCCCATAAATATGCTCCGGAGGCCACAATAGCAGCTTCAGAAGTCGCCGGAACACCGGCTTTCCACCTTATACAGCGGTCAAAACTGACCTTCATTTTATGGCAAAAATGTGCATAGGGTAGAATTCTTTGCGTCTGAATTAGCAATATCTGCGCCATAATCAGACGTAAGGCCGGTATGATTCCGGCCTTACAATTTATTGGAAAGAGAGGTTTACTGCTGAACGTAAGTGAACTTACCGTCCGCACCCTTCTCCCATTTATACATTACGTAACCCGGCAGTTTCGGATCGCCTTTTTCATCATAGGAAAGATCGCCGAGCACGGTCTTGAAAGTACCTTCTCTCAATGCTTTCGCGATGACTTCAGGATCATTGCTACCCGAAGCTTTAGCCGCACCTGCCAATGACTGCATCGCAGCATAGGAATAAAGCGTATAGGCTTCTGGTTCAAAACCGGCATCACGGAATTTCTTCACCAGTTCAGCATTGTCCGGATTGTTCCGCGGATCAGGACCAAAAGTGTTCAGTGTACCTGCAACAGCATCACCGGCAATTGAAGCCAATTCGTTGGAGACAATACCATCGCCAGAAATAAACTGGGCTTTAAGACCCTGATCTCCCAGCTGACGAATAATCAGACCGGCTTCAGCATGCATACCGCCCCAATAAATGACTGAAACGCCATCTTTTTTCATTTTCGCAATCAATGCAGAGAAATCTTTTTCACCAACATTCACGCCTTCATAAAGGGCTTCTTTTACGCCTGCATCATTCAGTGCTTTTTTAGTTTCGTCCGCGAGACCCTGACCATAAGGGGTCTTGTCATGCACAACGGCCACTTTGGCATCTTTGTAATTGTCAGCAATATATTTACCGGCAACTAGCCCCTGCTGATCATCACGTCCGCAGGTACGAAATGTGTTCCACATGCCGCGGTCGGTATAGACAGGGTTTGTAGCACCCGGTGAAATTTCCAGAATGCCGTTTTCCTGATAGACTTCAGAAGCCGGAATGGCGACGCCCGAATTGAAATGCCCGATAACAAATTTTACACCATCAGCCGCAAATTTGTTTGCCACAGAAATGCCCTGCTTAGGATCAGAAACGTCATCACCCAGCGTGAAAACGATCTTTTCGCCATTAAGGCCACCTTCAGCATTGATGATTTCAGCGGCCGCCTCAGCACCCTTTTGAATCTGCGCCCCATAAACGGCGTTCGGACCTGTTAGCGGCGCGCCGATACCGATCAGGACATCAGCCAGAGCAGGTCCGCTAAAAGCGACGAGTGCCGACAAAGCTACGCCGTACAATAAAGATTTTTTCATGAATAACTGCTCCCATTACAATGATCATTGTTGAAACTGCTTTAAAACAAACAGTCTCTTTGTTTATTAATTTCAGATGACCACCAATCCACTAAAGTGAAACTGATTGATGATCAGCCGTTTATTTTATTACAATCATTCTGTAGAAACCGGATCCCCGGGCATGCAGACCGGGGAGAAATCCCCGGCAATTATCACAATACTTACTTCGTTCCCGCAAAGTAAATTATTGTAATCTCTTTATATATTCCTGATCTAAAATAAATATAATCAGGAATAGTACCTATCAGATATCCTATAGTCGATATTTTATTATTTCGACTTATAAGAAAATGCAGATGTCCGCTCATAGAGCCAGCTATACTGGCGAACCATTTGCTTAACCTTTGTGAAACGGTAACCGAGTGTGCCGATAATCACAAGCACAACCAGATCAACAAGATAATAATGCAGCGACAATAAGGTACCTTCAAACATTGCATAGTGGATGAAGCGAACCATAAAGGTCAATGGTAACATATAAACCAGCAGCATCGCATATGGACGCCAGGTTTGCGCACATGCGCGTCCTGTCATCCATGCAGCCCAGCCGCCGAGAATGCAGGTGATCAGCAAAAAAAGCCAGAATGATGGCTCTTCATAGAGAATGCCTTGCATAGGTTTGTTCTCCCAATTTCACCAAAAATCACACCGGTGATCTGTGATGCGTAACAATGTGGCAATCCGTGCCCGCATTGCATAAAAAACTTTTCCGAACATCACCGTGATGATCAGGCAATTAGCCTGATCAGTCACCAAATCAATGACGCCCGCCCTCAAGATAGGCTGCGCGCACTTCCGGATTAGCCAGAAGCTCCTGTCCGCTGCCACTCATGGTGATCACACCATTAACCATCACATAACCGCGATGGGCGAGCTTCAGCGCACCGAAAGCATTCTGCTCCACCAGAAAAACTGTCAGTCCTGTTGTGCGGTTCAGCTCTTTGATTGCCTCAAAAATCTGTTTAACAATCAAAGGCGCCAACCCAAGGGACGGCTCATCAAGCATCAGCAATTTCGGGCGCGCCATCAAAGCACGGGCAATCGCCAGCATCTGCTGCTCACCGCCCGACAATGTGCCTCCGCGCTGATTTATGCGCTCCTTAAGACGCGGAAATAGCTCGAACATCAGCTTCACATCTTCATCAAAATATTTTTGATTATCGAGGCTGGCGCCCATTTGCAGATTTTCCATCACACTCATGCGTGGGAAAATACGACGACCTTCAGGAGACTGTGCAATGCGCAATTTTGCAATATCATGCGGTGCCATTGCCGTAATGTCCTGACCCTCAAAAAGGATCCGACCGGTACGGGCACGCGGTGAGCCGAAAATCGTCATCATCAGCGTTGATTTTCCAGCACCATTGGCACCAATCAGCGTCACGATTTCACCTGGCATTACGTTAACATCAACGCCTTTCAACGCGCAAATATTACCGTAATAGGTCTCAACTTTATCAATAACCAGAAGCGGGTTTTGAGCCTGCATCATTTACCCCCCTCGGATTTAGTCTTGCTCGACTTAGTAACTTTGCCAGACGGTGTTTCATGGCTGGAAGGCACTTGACCCGCTTCTACGCGCGCAGAAAACTCTGTCTGCGCACCCTCTGCTAGAACACGCGCCTGCACCACCCATTCTTCACGTGTAATCCGGCCGTCAAAGCTCAGATAAGTTTCTGCCTGTTTAATATCCTCAATTGTCCATACGGCAATCTGGTCAAAATGATAAATACCATGCGCATTGAGCTTGGTTTCATTCACACTGCCAATACCCTTGATCAGTGTCAGATTATCAGCGGCACCGCCACGCGGTCCATCAAGACCACCGGCCAGCCGTGCAACCGCTGCGGCAGATGATTTATCACCAGCAGCACCAAGATCATCACCGATCATCTGTGAAACCAGCTGATCGACAGAACCGATTTTACCGCTTCCGTCATCAATAAGATCCGTCACCTCATCATCATCAACACCGAGATAAGCGGCAATAACTTTAGGATCATTTTGAACAAAATGCGGCGCACCGTCAGAAATTTTTGTCCCGTATTCCAGCACAATCACATGGTCGGAAATTTCCATAACCACCGACATATCATGCTCAATCAGCAAAATCGCTGTACCGGTTTCGTCGCGGATGTCGAGCAGCAACTTGTTAAGCTCTGCTGACTCGCGCGGATTCAGACCAGCCGCCGGCTCATCAAGACACAGCATTTCTGGATCGGTACACATTGCGCGGGCAATTTCCAGACGACGCTGATCGCCGTAAGGCAAATCACCCGCAGGGTCATCCGCACGATGGATAAGATTGATCTTTTCAAGCCAGACACGCGCTTTTTCGACGGCGTCTTTCGCAGCCTTTTTATAGGCTGGAAATCCGAGCAGACCGAGGAAAGTATAACCCGATGACAGCATCAATGGATTATGCTGCGCGACCAGCAGGTTTTCAAGAACCGTCAGACCTGTGAACAGGCGGATATTCTGGAAAGTACGCGCAACTTTTGCTTTCTTGGTGATCATAAAATCCGGCATCCGTTCCAAAAGGAACTTTTCACCGTCTTTATGCTGCAGGGTAACCATACCACCTGTCGGCTTGTAAAATCCGGTCAGGCAGTTGAAAACTGTGGTTTTGCCGGCACCGTTCGGACCGATAACCGCAGTAATTTCACCGCGCTTTGCCTCAAAACTCAAATCATTAATGGCTACCAGCCCGCCAAAACGCATGGAGAGATGTTCAACCTTAAGAATCGTTTCGGCATTCTGGTGTTTATCAGCAAGAGTAGAATTTGCCATTATTGTTGTCCCCGCCATTAGCCGTGTCCTTCTTTGGTAAAGGATCCGGATACCAGCTTACGCTCGTTCAGGAAGGCACTCGGTTCGCGACTTCCGACAAAGCCACGTGGTTTCCAGACCATCACTACAACCATTGCCAGACCGAAAATCAGCATACGATACAGTTCAGGTGTGAAGTTCGGCCCGAAAATTGCTTTCAGGAAGGACAATTCACGCAAGATTTCTGTGCCGCCGATCATCACAATCGCAGCAATCGCAATACCGATCAACGAGCCCATGCCACCCAGAACCACGATAGCCAGAATAACGGCAGATTCGAGGAAAACGAAGGATTCAGGACTTACGAAGCCCTGGCGCGCGCCAAAAAATGCACCAGCAAAGCCACCGAACATTGCACCGGTCGCAAAGGCTGTCAGTTTTGTAGTGGTGGTATTGATACCAAGTGCACGACACGCAATTTCATCTTCACGCAGAGCTTCCCACGCACGGCCAATAGGCATGCGGCGCAGACGAATTGTGACCCATGCAGTCAAAAGAGCAAGCAGTAAGATGATATAATAGAGGAAGATTTTATAGTGTGCTGCAGAAAATTGCAGGCCGAATGTTGCCGCAAATCCGTCAGGCCCCGCTTTAAACGGAATACCGAAGAATGTAGCTTTGGCAATGCCGGAAACACCATAAGTACCCTTGGTGACTGCCGTCCAGTTGATCAGCACAAGCCTGATTATCTCCCCGAAGGCCAGTGTCACAATCGCCAGATAATCACCTCGCAGACGCAAGACCGGAAAACCGAGAATGATGCCCCAGAATGCCGCAAGAATACCGGCAACAGGCAGCAAAATCCAGAAAGACAGACCGAAATAAGACGACAACAATGCGTAGGAATAAGCGCCCACTGCATAGAATGCCACATAACCAAGATCGAGCAGACCGGCGAGACCGACAACAATGTTGAGCCCCCATGCCAGCATGATGTAGATCAGGATCTGCACACCAAAGTTATCAACCCATTTCAACGATCCCTGAAAACCAAGCGTCAAAACAATTAACACCGGATAGATAAACAGAAACAGGATCGCCAGCTTGGAGAAGTTGCGGCGGAAGAATGAAATCTCGCCGTTTGCCGGCGTGTGTTTTTCTGCTTTTGCACGGGTAGCCATATATGGCACCAGAAAAGCACGATGCAGGAAACGCCCGACACCGGCAAGTGCCACCAATGTAAACAACAAGCCCCAGCGCTGAATTAGCACCAACTCATTATTAATATTCTGCTCGGTCTTAAAGCCGACAATCAGAACAAACAAACCAAAAGCCAGAATGGCAGCAATAATACCTTCGCGGATTGCAGCTGCAAAATCAGACGGCGGCGCAGAAGGAGAGGTTTTACGAGGATCTGCCATATTACACCTTTTCGACTTCTGGTCGGCCAAGAATGCCGGAAGGCATGAAGATCAGTACGATCGCAAGGATCGAGAAGGCTGCAACATCCTTATAATCAATCGAGAAATACGCAGACCACAATGCTTCAATCAGACCAATCAGCAGACCGCCGATAACTGCACCCGGCAGTGAGCCGATGCCGCCAAGAACCGCCGCTGTAAAGGCCTTCACGCCCGGAATAAATCCGTCGGTGAAGGAAATAACACCATAGAAAGTCAGGTAAAGCGTACCGGCAACCGCAGCCAGTGCAGCGCCCATAACAAATGTCAGCGAGATTGTGCGATCTACGTTGATACCGAGCAGCGAGGCCATTTTACGGTCTTGCTCACAGGCGCGCTGTGCACGGCCCAGAGATGTGCGGTTCACAATATACCAGAACACAGTCAGCAGCACGATTGTGACTACAATGATCATGATCTGCTTAAGCGAAATGATGATACCCGTACCAAACAGCGAATAGGAATCATTGATCAGTGAAGGGATCGGCTTATTGCGCGGCCCTTGTGTTACCTGCACGAAATTCGAGAGGGCAATCGACATACCAATAGCGGTAATCAATGGCGCTAACCGGAAAGAACCACGCAAAGGACGATAAGCAACGCGCTCGATTGTCCAGCTCCACATACTGGTCAGAACCATTGCCACAATCATCATCAGCAAAATGGCAAGAACCACCGGAACCGCACCGATAAAGGTTGTCAGCATCAGAAAAACAATAAGCGCCATAAAGGCGCCGAGCATAAAAACATCACCATGAGAAAAATTGATCATGCCAATAATACCATAGACCATGGTATAACCAATTGCGATCAATCCATAGATCGACCCGAGCGTAAGCCCGTTGATCACTTGCTGGATAAAATATTCCATTGAAAAGACACCCTTTTCTGATCTGAATTATTCTCGCCCTTAGCAGGCACTTCCCTTATATTTCAGATCGTTTACTCCTACTGCGCAATTCAACCCGCTGGTTTAGCAGCAAAATCATGCAGCATTTCAAAGTTTTTGCTGCGTATTAATTAAACAATATTCGCAGTCTTTTATCACAACACAATATGCAATCCCCCCATTACAGTTTCCGGAAGAGACTGCCCAAGCTGGACTGCCCCATACACAGAAACTATAGAAATAACGACTAGTAATATAGTATTAGGGCTGCCCTCACCCTGCTCTCAGGATTTTAGATTACTCATAATTTATTACGCGTCAATCGCGCATCGGCAATGATATGCGATTGAAACAATATTCTATTTGCGACGCTTTGATTTTCCTTGGCAAGGAGCAATCAGCGCACCACAAAACCATGTGCAAATGGATCACGATCATCAATAAAAATCGTATTATATCCGGTCATGCGTGCCCACCCTGCGACAGAGGGGATTATTGCTTTTTTATCAGCCACTTGAGTTGTTGCCTCGACACGTCCGTTGAACAGTGATCCGATCACAGATTCATGCACAAATGCGTCACCGGCCTTTAGCTCACCACGCGCTGCAAGCTGCGCCATACGCGCCGATGTACCGGTGCCGCAAGGCGAACGATCAATCGCTTTATCCCCGTAAAACACAGCATTTCTTGCGTGCGCTTCCGGCTTAGTGGGCTTACCTGTCCATAAAATATGGCTCAGACGATTAATATCGGCCAGTTCAGGATGCTGAAAACTATATAAATCATTGAGTCGCTGACGCAGAACAGGGCTCCAGCCAATCAGATCCAGCACTGAATAATCAGCCAGATCGCTGTAATTTTCCTGAGCTTCAACTATGGCATAAAAATTACCGCCATAGCTGACATCAACCTTCAGCATGCCTAAGTCCGGACACTCAACTTCTAGATCCTGCTTGTACAAAAATGCCGGCACATTGGTGAGCCGCACGCTATCCACATATTGCCCATTCTGCTCATATTCGATAGCGACTTTGCCCGCCGGTGTATCAAGATTAAGCTTGCCCGGCACTTTCGGTGTAATCAGTCCCTGCTCAATAGCCATGGTCACTGTGCCGATTGTGCCATGCCCGCACATTGGCAAACAGCCGGAGGTTTCAATGAACAGCACGCCGACATCGCAATCATCACGTGTTGGCGGATACAGAATGGAGCCCGACATCATGTCATGGCCACGCGGTTCAAACATCAATCCGGTACGGATCCAGTCATATTCAGCCAGAAAATGCGCGCGCTTTTCCATCATTGTCGAACCATGCAGGTTCGGGCCGCCACCGGCCACAAGACGCACCGGATTACCGCAGGTATGACCATCGACACAAAAGAATGTATGTTTTGCCATTATATTTCTCAAAACCGTTTTGGGCTGAAAGCACTGGTATCCAGTGCCGTTTTTTCATTATTGATCAGCTGGGTTACCAGCCTTGCAGTGGCGGCAGACTGGGTAAGGCCAAGATGGCCATGCCCGAAAGCATAAACAATATCAGAGGATGCGGAAGAAAGGCCGATCACCGGCAAACTATCCGGCATTGATGGCCGGTAGCCCATCCACTGTTTGCCGCCATTAATATTCATCTGCGGCAGAAACTGTTTGGCCTTTTTCAGCATCGCATCGGCACGCGCATAGTTTGGCGGCAAATCAAGCCCGCCCAATTCCACAGCCCCGCCCACACGCAGACCGGTTGTCAGCGGCGTAATCACAAAACCATGGCCCGGAAAGGTCAATTGACGGCGCACATCACAGGCACCCAGTGGCAAAGTCGTATTATAGCCACGCTCGGTTTCCAGCGGCACTGTATCACCAAGCTGTGCGCTGAGACGGTGTGACCACGCACCGGCAGCAATGACTAGCTTTCCGCACTGCAAAACACGGCCATCATCTAACGTTATCTGCGCGCCTGTTGCAGTTTTAGCAACCGCTTTGACAACAGTCTGATGAAACCGCGCGCCGTTTTTCTCCGCATAATGCCAGAGCGCCTGCCCGTAGAGTTTCGGATCTGAAACCGTTTTCCACTTCGGAATAAAACAGCCAACAACAAATCGTGGCGACAATCCCGGTTGCAACGCTGCAAGCTCAGCATCACGCACAACTTTATAGTCAATACCGGCGCGTTTCTTGGCATCCCATCCCGGCTGGGAAGCCTTCAACTCGGCCTCACTCTCGTATAGTTCAAGCGTACCGTCATGATGAATCATGGTATTTACACCGGCGCGCTCGGCCAGTGCCAGCATTTCGCGTTCAGCGAGCTGCATCATTTGCCCCTGCACGGTGGTGCTAATACGCAAAGCACTGTCACTGCTCGCCCGCCAAAACCGGTAAAGCCAAGGAATAAGTTTAGGGAAGTATGACGGGCGGATAGCAAATGGCCCCAAAGGATCGAGCAGCCAGCCCGGCACCTTTTTCATCACCCCCTTAGAGGCGAGCGGCAGAACTTCGGAAAATGCCAATGCGGCAGCATTACCGGAACTGGTTTCCTCGCAAATACCACTGCGATCAAGCACCAGAACAGAATGTCCCGCCTCACTCAGCAATGCAGCGGTCGCAATCCCTACAATTCCCGCCCCAATAATAATGATTTCAGAATCTGCATTCTGCCCAACCACACCGACGTTCTTAACTGACGTCATGTGCCCTCCTGCCCATTTTGTCTGTATTGATTTCAACCGTTCGATTAGCCCGGCACATATCACAATCAAGCTTGCCGGCCAGACAGTAATGACAATGTGGCCTGCTCAGAACTTCTAACTGGAATTGTTGCTTAACCTGAACATAAACTTCTGACTGCATCACTTCATAAATTACTGCGTATAATTCAATATCCGCGATTGCTCATGATAAACAAAGCGCAACTTATATGGCATGCCGCTTATCAGGATTAATCTGTATAAGATTGTGCAGCACTTTAATAATATCAGCTCTCACCCACCGAGCCGCTCAATATAGATTTGCGCCAACAATTGATATATCAAAGCCTATCCAGATGTTTTGCACCCGTCAAATCATTTTGTCACAGAACGATATATTATCTTCATATTATCCTGTTCACACACCTCCATATACAGCGCCACATCTTGAGAAATCGCTGTTGCTGGTGTATCTCTCAATGCCAGCACATAATATCCGGCTTAGACAGACTGCCGGTACATATAACACTGCCTATTATAAACAAGGATTACAGCCTTTATGTCAGGGCAGCTAAGCGCGCAAAGTCAGCACGATAACTCATCAGTTATATCATCCGGCGGCAGCCTGTCTGATCAGGCTTATCGCCTGCTAGAGCGCCAGATCGTCACTCTACAATTAGAGCCCGGCTCTGTTATCAATGAACGCGCGCTAATCGAATTAACCGGCATGGGGCGCACGCCCGTGCGTGAGGCAATTCAGCGTTTGGCATGGGAAGGTCTGATGGAGGTTCGCCCCCGTTCAGGCATCGCCATTACTGCGCTTAATCCCAAAGATTTTTCCAAAGTTCTTGATGCCCGTGAAGGCGTGGAGCAAGTGCTGTGCCGCGATGCTGCACGTTACTCCGGTACCATTGAACATGAACAGTTGCATGCAGCAGCAAAAATTATGAAACAGGCGGAACGCGCGCACGACATCCCATTGTTTCTCGATGCTGATAAGGCATTTGATGAGGTGTTGGGTAAAGCATCAGGCAATGCCTATGCCACAAGACTGGCAGCGCCGTTACAGACACATAGCCGCCGCTTCTGGTATCAGTTGCGACGTGAACATGGTTTGGAAGAGCCATCTTCAACCCACACCCGCATGATTGAAGCCATTGTAAGCCGCGATGAAAATGCGGCCATTGCCAGCTCAAAAGCACTCATCGCTTATCTGCGAACGCTGACACCTTAAAATCTGTTTTATATCGTTATCCTGCATATACATATTGCACGAACTTAGTGCAAAAATATGCTGTTCTCTATATTTTTTTGGGAACTTATACGCTCCAGCACCGTTATCTTTTTGAACACAAACTTGAGCCATCCGGCCAGAGTGCCCGATGACGCTCAGAATGTCTGTTAAGGAGATAAACATGGCTTCTAAAATGCGTAATGATGCAGAAAAATCTTTTGAAGATCAGATTGCGGAGCTGAAAAGCGAACTTGCTTCAGTTACCAAGAAGCTCTCACAACAGGGCAATGCACTCTATGATGATGCTCGTGAAAATGCCTCTGAGACCTATGATGTACTTCGCAAACGTGGCCGTGTGGCTGCACGTGAAGTAAAGCATCAAGCGCAAGTTGTGACCGACACTGCACGCGAAAATCCACTGGCCGCAGCCGCTGTGGTTGCTGGTATCGGCTTGGTATTGGCACTACTTGCACGCCGTTAAAAGCACCAACTGTCGTGACGCGACTGTCAGGTTAGCCGGCATTCATCATCTGGCAACCAATAAATTTTACGAGGATTTATGAACAGAAACGGTCTTTATATTCTGCTAGGCGCTTTGATTGTCGTTATTATCGGCTTTGCCGCCTATACCTATCAGCAGGAATCCAAGCCTAAGGGCGTGGAGCTGAAAATAGGTGAACAAGGTGTCTCGATTGAACAGAACTGATTTTTAATATTACGCTCTGCTATACAAGCTGGCTGAAACAATAAAAAACCCGCGATAAATGCTATCGCGGGTTTTTTATAATTGTAAACAAAAGCCCGATGCAGGCATATTATTATGCAGGCAAAATCGAACCTTCAACTGTTGTCAGTTGATGCAGAAACTGTTCAGCCTTTGTGCGATGCTCGTTGGACGATGCATCATCAACCAACTGACGCGCATGCGCGATACGTGCAGCAATGTCTGCACGGCTCACTTCATCAATGTGAAGTGCGGATTCTGCAAGCAAAGAACAGCCTTCAGGTGTAATATCAGCAAAGCCGCCAAATACTACATAAGCATCGCTTTTGCCGTCAGCAGTTTTAACAGTCAGCTTGCCCGGAATAATGGTTGTCATCAAAGGAGCGTGACCGGCCAGAACAGTCAAATAGCCTTCACTGCCAGGAATGACCACTTCGGTAACCTCAGCTGAAAGCAAAAGGCGCTCCGGCGATACCAGTTCGAATTTGAAGGTTCCAGCCATGATTCTCACTCAAGTTCCCTAAACTTTCCGTCATTATAACGGTGTTCCGGCGTTGAATTCACTATTTCAGCGGTCACTATAAACGATAGCCCGCTGTTAAACTTTTTATAAACTACAGGAGCGAGATAAAATCCTGCAAACTCCTGGATAGAAATGGTCAGGCAGACAACCGCCCGCCTGACCAATCACATTAAGCGGCTTGTGCCAGCTTCTGTGCTTTTTCAATCGCTTCTTCAATTGAGCCGACCATGTAGAAGGCAGCTTCCGGCAGGTGATCGTAATCACCAGCGCAGAGACCCTTAAAGCCCTTGATGGTATCGGCCAGATCAACCAGTTTACCTGGTGAACCGGTGAAGATTTCAGCAACGAAGAACGGCTGGGACAGGAAGCGCTCGATTTTACGGGCACGTGTTACTGTCAGCTTATCTTCTTCAGACAACTCGTCCATACCAAGGATGGCGATGATGTCCTGAAGCGACTTGTAGCGCTGCAGAATTGACTGAACCTGACGGGCAACACCGTAATGCTCTTCACCAACAATCATTGGATCCAGCATACGCGAAGTTGAGTCAAGCGGATCAACCGCAGGATAAATACCCTTTTCAGCGATCGAACGGTTAAGAACCGTAGTCGCATCCAAGTGCGCAAACGAAGTCGCAGGAGCCGGATCGGTCAAGTCATCGGCAGGAACGTAAATTGCCTGCACCGAAGTGATCGAGCCTTTATGCGTGGTGGTGATGCGTTCCTGCATCTGACCCATATCCGTTGCCAGTGTTGGCTGATAGCCCACAGCGGAAGGAATACGGCCAAGAAGCGCGGACACTTCAGAACCAGCCTGTGTGAAGCGGAAGATATTGTCCACGAAGAACAAAACGTCCTGACCGTCATCACGGAAGCTTTCAGCGATCGTCAGACCGGAGAGAGCAACACGGGCACGCGCACCTGGCGGCTCGTTCATCTGACCGTAAACGAGAGCTGCTTTCGAGCCTTCGCCGCCGCCCAGCTTGTTCACGCCGGATTCGATCATTTCGTGATAGAGATCGTTACCTTCACGGGTACGCTCACCAACGCCGGCGAATACAGAGTAACCGCCATGGGCTTTTGCCACGTTGTTGATAAGTTCCATGATGAGAACGGTTTTACCAACGCCCGCACCGCCGAACAGACCAATCTTACCACCTTTAGCGTAAGGGGCGAGAAGATCTACAACCTTAATACCGGTTACCAGAATCTCGGATTCAGGTGACTGTTCGATATATTCAGGCGCCGGCTGGTGAATACCACGGGTTACAGTGGTCGTAATCGGGCCGGCTTCATCAACCGGCTCACCAATCACGTTCATGATACGGCCAAGCGTTTCAGGTCCGACTGGAACCCGGATCGCATCGCCGGTATCACGTACTTCCTGCCCGCGAACCAGACCTTCGGTCGAGTCCATAGCAATAGTACGTACTGTGTTTTCACCAAGATGCTGAGCAACTTCCAAAACGAGACGGTTACCGAGATTGTCAGTTTCCAGCGCGTTCAGGATCAGAGGCAGATTGTTGTCATCAAACTGGACGTCGACGACAGCGCCGATGACCTGCTTGATACGGCCGACTGCAACTGATGCAGCCTCGCCGGACTTAGCCTTTGCCGTGGTCTTGGTAGTTTTCGGTGTCGCTGCTTTAGCCATCGATCCTTACCTTCCGATTAGAGCGCTTCCGCGCCCGCAATAATTTCGATCAGTTCCGTGGTGATCTGAGCCTGACGCTGACGATTATATGTGATCGACAGCTTGTTGATCATATCGCCCGCATTACGCGTTGCATTATCCATCGCGCTCATCTTTGCGCCCATTTCACCGGCCACATTTTCAAGCAAGGCGCTGAAAATCTGGACAGAGATATTGCGCGGCAAAAGATCGTCGAGAATACCTGCCGCATCCGGCTCATATTCGTAGATCGCACCACCTGCAGAAGCCGCAGCATCATTTGCATCTGTACCGGCAGAAGCCGGAATAAGCTGCTGTGCAGTCGGAACCTGATTGATTACCGACTTGAACTGCGAATAAAACAGGGTTGCAACATCAAACTCGCCTTTTTCAAAAAACGAGATCACTTTGCGACCAATCTGGTCGGCATTCACGAAGCCAAGCTGCTTAACTTCACGCAGATCAACATGATCTATGATCAGTCCGCCAAAATCGCGACGCAGAATATCCGCACCTTTTTTACCGACGGTGATGATTTTTACCGTCTTGCCCTGTGCCAACAACTGGCGGGCATGGTCACGGGCGAGACGTGCGATCTGCGAGTTGAAACCACCGCACAGACCACGTTCCGCGGTAGCGACGATGAGCAGATGCACATCGTCCTTACCGGTTCCCGCCATCAGTTTCGGTGCATCATCACCGCTTACATTCTGGGCAATATTGTCCAGAACTGCACTCATCCGCTGAGAATACGGCCGTGCCGCTTCGGCTGCTTCCTGGGCACGACGCAGTTTTGCCGCGGCGACCATTTGCATCGCCTTGGTAATTTTCTGCGTCGCCTTAACCGAGGCGATACGGTTTCTCAGATCCTTTAGTGAAGGCATCCGTTCATCCCGTCAGAGTTGATCAAGCAAAATTCTTGGCGAAAGCGTCGATAGCTGCCTTGAGTTTGCCTTTGATTTCGTCGCTGATTGCTTTCTGATCGCGGATCGCATCAAGCACATCTTTGTGCTCGGAGCGCAGCGATGCCAGAAGACCGGCCTCAAATTTACCAACCTGATTCACTGCCAGGCTATCGAGATAACCGTTAACACCGGCAAAAATCACAGCAACCTGTTCTTCAGTCTTCAGTGGCGAGAACTGTGGCTGCTTGAGCAGCTCAGTCAGACGCGCACCGCGATTGAGAAGACGCTGGGTTGAAGCATCAAGATCGGAACCGAACTGCGCAAACGCAGCCATTTCACGATACTGAGCAAGCTCACCCTTAATCGAACCGGCAACCTGTTTCATCGCTTTAATCTGAGCGGCTGAACCCACGCGGGAAACCGACAGACCAACGTTAACAGCAGGACGAATACCCTGATGGAAAAGGTTGGTTTCAAGGAAGATCTGACCATCTGTAATCGAAATCACGTTGGTCGGAATAAACGCCGAAACGTCACCACCCTGTGTTTCAATAACCGGCAGAGCGGTCAATGAACCACCACCCAGCTCGTCATTCAGTTTAGCTGAACGCTCAAGGAGACGGGAGTGAAGGTAGAAAACGTCACCTGGATAAGCTTCACGGCCCGGAGGACGACGCAGCAACAGGGACATCTGACGATAAGCAACAGCCTGCTTGGAAAGGTCATCATAACCGATCAGTGCATGCATACCGTTGTCGCGGAAATATTCACCGATCGCACAGCCTGTGAACGGAGCCAGATACTGCAGAGGCGCAGCATCAGACGCAGTCGCAGCAATGACAACCGAATATTCCAGGGCGCCGCGCTCTTCGAGCACTTTAACCAGCTGGGCAACAGTCGAACGCTTCTGGCCGATTGCTACATAAATGCAATACAGCTTGTCTTTGTCAGGGCCATTATCATGGATAGGCTTCTGATTAAGGAAAGTGTCGAGAATAATCGCTGTCTTACCTGTCTGACGGTCACCAATGACCAGCTCGCGCTGACCACGACCAACAGGGATAAGCGCATCAATGGCTTTCAGACCGGTCGACATCGGCTCATGAACCGATTTACGCGGAATGATGCCCGGCGCTTTAACGTCTACACGACGGCGTTCAACGCCTACGATCGGACCCTTGCCGTCAATCGGATTACCGAGAGCGTCAACAACACGGCCGAGCAGGCCAGGACCGACAGGAACGTCAACGATGGCGCCGGTACGTTTAACGGTGTCGCCTTCCTTGATATCACGGTCAGAACCAAAAATAACGACACCTACGTTGTCGCTTTCAAGGTTGAGCGCCATACCGCGGATGCCACCCGGAAATTCGACCATTTCACCGGCCTGAACATTGTCCAGACCGTATACACGGGCGATACCGTCACCAACGGAGAGAACCTGACCAACTTCAGAGACTTCCGCCTCCTGGCCAAAGTTCTTGATTTGCTCTTTCAGAATTGCGGAAATTTCCGCAGCGCGGATGTCCATCAGCCGACCTCTTTCAGTGCAAGCTTAAGAGAAGAAAGTTTAGTGCGAAGGGAGGTGTCGATCTGACGCGACCCCAGCTTCACAATGAGACCGCCAAGAATCGACGGATCGACAGTGACATTAATCGTCACGTCCTTGCCGGCCACACCCTTGAGCGTCGCCTTCAATTCATTTTGCTGTGCCTGCGTGAGGTCAAACGCAGAAGTTACAGTTGCTGCAACTTCACCACGATGCTCAGCGGCGATCAGATAAAAAGCTTTAACGATGCCCGGCAATACGAACAGCCGGCGGTTTCCCGCAACGACCCGTAAGAAATTGCCGACCAGACCTTTGATACCAGCCTTATCAGCAACGGCGGCAATCGCATGAAGCTGATCTTCAGTGGAGAATACCGGACTATTGATCAGGCGGCGAAGATCTTCGCTCTCGCTGATCATAGCCTCGATACGGCCAAGATCTTTCTCCACCTGAGCAACGGACTGAGCCTCAAGCGCCAGATCAAACAAGGATCCAGCATAGCGCTGAGCAACACCGGAAATGAGCGAAGACGATCCTGTCACGAATAACCATCTCTCTTGGTTGAAATCCCGTTTTGACCGCATAGTTTATCCATGCTGAAAAACGGTGATTTTATTGATGTTTTCAATACCCCTGATGAAGTGCCGATTTGCACACCATCCGCCTTGCGAAGGAGCCGCCTGACTGCATTGAAATTCGAAAGCCGTCTAGCATAGACAATCAGGCTCCGCAACACGCGAATCCTACCGTTTCATGCGGTTTACAGCCCAAATCTGCTGCTTTGCCATAGTGCCTGTCGGTATACACCCGATCGAGCTCCAGACACGAGACTGCACCACATAGAAAATTCACTATATTAAACAGCAACTTATATGTAAAATTGTTATTTTTACATAACACAATCAGACCCAAATCACCGTTTGCAGACCATTTGATAAATTCCGGCAAAATTATGCTTATATAAACAAAAAATCTAACAGGCCGCACTGAAACCGCGCTGATTCCCATATCTTACCTGTTGATAGATTCTCACCTGTCACAGAGAAGAGATTCTTATAAATCCGGCTAATTACGCAACAAAACCAAATGCGAAAAGCAGCGGCCCCGCAGCCAGTATCAGCTCGACCACGACCGCGACCCAATTATAAAACGAATTGGCTCTGTCCGACATCATTGAGATCAGCCGCCCGAACAGCACAAAACCCCATACGCAGCCCAAAGCCATCCACAGGAATGGCTGGGCAAATAACAGACAGGCCACACCAAGGCCGATATACGGGCCTGCAACAGTAGCACGAATGGATGATAATGCATGCGGGCGCCGATCAGGCGCACTCAGACGCAGAATCTTCAAAGAAATTCCCGGGGCAAACATCAGGATCAACCCAAAGAGCAGCGTGATAACGCCTACACTCCATGCCAGCCACTCACCCTGACTTGTCGGAAGATAAAACGCCACATTACACCTCATAAAATCGCCTGATAATTCCATATTATCACGGCCGATTACTGTTTTGCCCAGTTATATTTTATCTGGAATAATTGCAGAGCTATATTCCTGACAGTGCCGCAATAAAAGTAAAATTATAAAAAGCTTTGCGGGTCAATATCGACCTGTACACGCAACGAGCCACGGGGTTTGGGCCCTACTTTTAAAAGCGCGCGTATGAAAGACTGAATGTCTGAGCGCTTACTCCCCTGCACCAGCAGCCGGAAACGATGCCTGCCTCGAATCACAGCAAGCGGTGCTTCAGCAGGCCCCAACACCTCTAAATCCGCATCTCTGGGTGCTGTGCGGCGCAATGCACGCGCATGGCTTTCTGCCTCTGCCCTGCTATCAGCAGAGATGATCAAAGCTGCCAACCGCCCGAATGGCGGCAACATTCCGCGTTGGCGCTCTTCAATTTCACGGTCATAAAATGCCTGCGCATCACCGGCAATAATCGCCTTTAATACCGGATGCTCGGGCTGATACGTCTGGATA
Organism: Pseudochrobactrum mosebachae; assembly: GCF_048914685.1. Classification (GTDB taxonomy): domain Bacteria; phylum Pseudomonadota; class Alphaproteobacteria; order Rhizobiales; family Rhizobiaceae; genus Pseudochrobactrum. The sequence goes on along the minus strand of NZ_CP128408.1, from coordinate 2,084,756 downwards.
AGCCCGATACTTTTGCGCCCCGTACGCCCTGCACGCCCCGTCACCTGATTGAGCAACTGGAATGTGCGTTCAGCCGCCCGCGGATCGCCATTAGCAAGCCCAAGATCCGCATCAATTACGCCGACCAATGTTATCAGCGGAAAATTGTGACCTTTAGCAACCAATTGCGTACCAATCACAATATCGGCCTCACCATTTGCAATCGCTTCCATTTCCAGCCGCAGGCGCTTAACACCGCCCGCCATATCTGACGAGAGCACAATAATGCGCGCATCCGGAAAGAGCACCGCTGCCTCTTCAGCGATCCGCTCAACCCCGGGGCCGCAAGCCACCAGATGATCCAGCGCCCCGCAAGACGGACAAGCATCCGGACTTTTTTCATGATAACCGCATTGATGACACATTAACTGCGCGCGAAAACGGTGCTCCACCAGCCAGCTCGAACAATCCGGACATTGAAATCGGTGCCCGCAAACACGGCACAGGGTTAATGGTGCATAGCCGCGTCTGTTCAAAAACAGCAATGCCTGTTCTTTACGCTTGAGTGCCTGCCCTACGGCTTGCGTTAAAGCCGGAGAAAGAAATCGCCCCGCAGGCGGAGGCGAGCGGCGCATATCAATAAATTTAAGATCAGGCAGCGCCGCATCAGCATAACGCCCTAACAGCGGCACATAGCGGTAGCGCCCCTGATTGGCATTCACCAGACTTTCAATTGATGGTGTGGCAGAGGCCAGAATAACGGCAAATTTGCCGATGGAGCCGCGTACCACGGCCATATCCCGTGCATTATAAAACACGCGATCTTCCTGCTTGTAAGCGGGATCATGCTCTTCATCGACAATGATCAGACCCGGATTGGCAAAGGGCAGAAACAACGCCGAGCGCGCGCCGGCAACCACCTTAACTGTACCCTCGGCAATATGGCGCCAGACACGTTCACGCTGGCGGGGTGCCAGATCTGAGTGCCATTCAGCAGGCCTTGTGCCGAACCGGCTCTCAAAGCGATCCAGAAACTGCTGTGTCAGCGCAATTTCCGGTAACAGTATCAGCACTTGTTTGCCAAGCTCAACGGCACGTGCCACCGCTTCAAAATACACTTCGGTTTTACCTGAGCCAGTGACCCCGTGCAGCAGGGAGACTGAATAAGCATCCTCCTCAACCGCTTCAACCAGACATTGTGCCGCCGCCTGCTGGTCCTCTGATAATGCCGCCATACCATAAAACGGATCAGGCTCTCCGACCACCGGTGGCGGCGGTATCATCACATCCTCAAATAGGCCTTGTGCTTTAAGGCCATCAATCACACTACCAGACACGCCTGCCGCGTGGGCAAGGCCGGATTTTGTCCAGTTGAGACCATTACCAGCCGTTTCCAGCACTTTCTCACGCGCGGCCGTCAACCGCTCTGCGGTGCCGCCATTATAACGCAAGCCCGGTACCCATGGTTCAGGGTCAAACGCTGCGGGTGCACGCAGTACCATACGCGCAACCATACCCGGTGGTGAAAGTGTGTAATCCGCAGTCCAGCGAATGAAGCGCAACATCTGGCTGCTGATCAGCGGGCAGTCAAAAACCTGCAGGATTGGTTTCAGTTTTTTAGCGTCCACACTATCGCTGGCATCATCAGTCACAATACCTGCAACCTCACGAGGGCCCAAAGGCACACGCACGATCGAACCGGCCCGCACATCCATCCCTTCGGGAACCAGATAGCTGTAAGGGCGCTCCGCCGGCATCGGCACAAGAACCGGAACCGTGCGGCGCGCTTTTTCGTCTGTTTTCCCGCTCAAAAGACTATCCTGATCACTTTCAAAACATATTTTCAGATAACATTCATACGAAATAGACAGATACCATTTAACGGTAAATGCCTTAGCACTTCAATTGACGCTTAACACGGCTGATATTTATAAAAGCCGGTTTCAGTTTATGGAAATATACGTTAAACAAACCCATCTCTATGGAATATAATAAACTGATGTAATACCGGCTTCACAGCAAACCCATTATGGAGGATAAGCTGAATGAAATTTTTTGTGGATACCGCCGATGTCAAAGACATCCGTGAACTCAATGATCTGGGACTGGTAGACGGCGTTACCACCAATCCATCACTGATCCTGAAATCCGGCGGCAACATCATTGATGTGACCAAGGAAATCTGTTCGATCGTGACAGGCCCAGTTTCTGCCGAAGTAACCGCAACCGATTATGCAGGCATCATGAAAGAAGCTGCAGTTATTGCAAAAATCGCCAGCAATATCTGCATCAAACTGCCACTGACACTTGATGGCCTTAAAGCCTGTAAAGCGCTGACCAGTGATGGCCATAAAACCAACGTCACCCTGTGCTTCTCCGCCAATCAGGCGCTGCTCGCAGCCAAGGCCGGTGCAACTTACGTTTCGCCATTTGTTGGCCGTCTTGATGATATCGGCCTCAATGGCATGGATCTGATTGGCGAAATCCGCACTATTTTCGACAATTACGATTTTGAAACGCAAATTCTTGCCGCTTCAATCCGCACGGTCAATCATGTCAAGGAAGCGGCTCTGATCGGTGCTGACGTGATTACTGCGCCACCGGCCACCCTGAAAGCGCTTGTAAAACATCCGCTGACCGACAAAGGCCTTGAGGCCTTTTTGGCCGACTGGGCAAAAACCGGCCAAACAATTGCATAAGCCAATGGCTGCAATATAAAAGACTTAAAAAAAGCCCGTGCTGATGGCAGCACGGGCTTTTTTGTATTCAAGTGACTTGGATAAAGAACATATTTCAAAAATTGTCAGGCTGTGACGTCAATGGTGATTTTCGGGCACCGGAACGCAAGAAATTGCAATTTCCGGCCCAGCCTTACAGTTCTAGAGCATTTCACTATCAAGTTGAATCAGCTTGATAGATATAACAATGCGATAAATCTAGAATCTAGAGCGAGCACTGCGATCCAACCTGATCGTTACCCGCTCTAGAGCAGGTTCTACGGCAGTTTATGCATATCCTGTGCCAGTGCCAGCACCAAAAACTGTGCCAGCTCTTCTGCCGCGCGTTGTTGCGCATCACGTTGGGCACGCAGGTTTGCAAATTCCTGACGTGGACGGTCATAAGATGCACTGACCTCACGTCGACCGCTGGCCACAACCTTGCCGGCATTATCACGCAGCACATAATTGGAGCGCATGCGAACGGTACCAGCAGACGGACGGCCTTCTTTCGAATCCCCCACATCCACTTCAACTGCTGACAGGTTATGCATCTGCAATCCGAGTGCCAGCCTATAGGCCGGTTTTGCAGGCTCTCCCGCACCGCCGGATAGACCGAAGATCAGGCGATTACGCACCGCCTGTGCATAGATTGTATTCACATCGTCAATTTTAATGCTCGCCAGCCTGCTCTTCACACTCGAAGACACATCACCGGCCAAGCCCGCTGTCGTGGATCCCGAAGTGGAATAAAGCGGCTGCACGGTACAACCGGCAACCAGCAGCCCGAGAGCTCCCAGCACCGGCAACCGCACAATGCGCGCTAAAAAACGTACCAAAGATGCATGGTTAAACAACGACATTCACAATCCTCTGCGGTACAACGACTAGCTTTTTAGGTGGATTACCGTTCAATGCAGCCTGCACAAAGTCAAGTGCCAAAACAGCGGCCTGTATGGTTGCCTGATCTGCATCACGCGATATTGTAATGTCACCGCGTTTTTTGCCATTGATCTGTACCGGCAGCACAATATCGCTTTCAACCAGCAGCTTTTCATCAACAACAGGCCATGGCGTGGTTGCAACCAGACCTTTGCCGCCCAGCGCCGCATGGCACTGTTCAGCCAGATGCGGCATCATCGGCGCGATCATTGCGATAAACATATCTGTCGCTTCACGTGTTGCAGCCTTGGTCACATCATCAGCCTTGCCATTGGCAATGGCCTGCAATGGTGCACCCAAAACATTGAGCAATTCATAAAGACGGGCAACCGCACGGTTGAAGATGATTTTTTCGATATCATCACCCACAGCTTTAACAGTCTTATGCGCAGCTTTCGAAATAGCCGCAGCATCACCCTCATAGGCGGCCTTCGGTGCCACATCTTTTAAATTATCCGCAGCATCGGAAATCAGACGCCAGATACGCTGCACAAAGCGATGCGCACCTTCTGCTCCGGCTTCAGTCCACACCACGTCACGCTCCGGCGGAGAATCCGACAATGTAAACCAGCGCGCAGTATCAGCACCGTAAGACGAAATAATATCATCAGGATCGACAACATTCTTCTTCGATTTAGACATTTTTTCAATCGAACCAATGTCTACAGCTTCACCTGAATCCAGCATGGTTGCACTGCGCACACCGTTTTTGTCTTCAATACGGATTTCCATCGGCGAAACCCACTGGCCATTGTGCTTATAGGTTTCATGCACAACCATACCTTGCGTGAACAGCCCTTTAAACGGCTCTTCAACATCAAGATGTCCGGCCACTTTCATCGCACGGGTAAAAAAGCGCGAGTAAAGCAGATGCAGAATAGCGTGCTCAACACCACCGATATACTGATCAACCGGCAACCAGCTGTCTGCAACTTTTCGATCTGTCGGCTCGTTTTCCCATGGGGCGGTAAAGCGGGCGAAATACCATGATGAATCCACAAATGTGTCCATCGTATCGGTTTCACGGCGGGCTTTTTCACCACATTTCGGGCAGTTCACATGGCGCCATGTGTCATGACGATCAAGCGGATTGCCCGGCCGGTCAAATGTCACATCATCCGGCAATTTAACCGGCAGCTGATCACGAAGTACCGGAACCGTGCCACATGTATCACAATGGATCATCGGGATCGGGCAGCCCCAATAGCGCTGGCGCGAAATGCCCCAGTCACGCAAACGGAACTGGGTTTTGCGGGTGCCCTGCGGCTTGCCGTGCAGATCCATCTTTTCGAGACGGTTCGCCACTTCGTTGAAAGCCGCTTCCGGTGCCAAACCATCAAGGAATTGCGAGTTGAACAAAATACCGTCATCAGTATAGGCATTGTCGGTCACTTTGAAGGTGGCCGCATCGGCACCAGCCGGCAATACTACCGGCGTGACATTGAGCGCATATTTATTGGCAAAATCCAGATCGCGCTGATCATGTGCAGGGCAACCGAAAACCGCACCGGTGCCATATTCCATCAACACGAAATTGGCGACATAAACCGGCAGCGTCCATGATGCATCAAACGGATGTTGAACACGTAAACCGGTGTCAAAACCCTTTTTCTCAATGGTTTCAAGCGTTGCAACCGACGTACCATGCGAGCGGCATTCCGCAGCAAAAGCGGCCAGCCCTTCATTGCCCTCAGCCAGTTGTTTGGCCAGCGGATGATCGGCAGCAATTGCGATAAATGACGCACCAAACAAAGTATCAGGGCGCGTGGTATAAACTTCGATCTCATCATTGCGGCCATCAAGTGCAAATCGCAATTGCAGGCCTTCTGATTTACCGATCCAGTTTTTCTGCATCAAGCGCACTTTGTCCGGCCATTGGTCCAGCGTATCCAGACCCTCAAGCAGCTCTTCATTAAAATCGGTGATTTTAAAGAACCACTGGGTCAGTTCGCGCTGTTCAACCAGCGCACCGGAACGCCAGCCGCGACCATCAACAACCTGCTCATTGGCCAGAACTGTATTATCGACCGGATCCCAGTTCACCTTGGAGGTTTTGCGCGTCACCAGACCTTTTTCATAAAGGTCAAGAAACAGCATCTGCTGACGATGATAATATTCCACATCACAAGTCGCAAATTCACGCGACCAGTCCAGTGACAACCCCATGGTTTTCAGCTGGCGTTTCATGGTGGCAATATTCTGGTATGTCCACTCTTTCGGGTGCACCTTATTCTGCATCGCAGCATTTTCCGCTGGCATACCAAAGGCATCCCAGCCCATAGGATGCAGAACATTGAAACCGCGCGCACGCTTGTAGCGGGCGATCACGTCACCCATTGCGTAATTGCGCACATGGCCGATATGGATGCGACCTGAAGGATAAGGAAACATTTCCAGCACGTAATATTTTTCACGGCTGTCATCATTATCGGTTTCGAAGATCTTGTTTTCTTCCCAGATCTTCTGCCAATGGGCTTCGCTCACGCGCGGATTATATCGTTCAGTTGCCCGTTCAGTTACCATGGCTGTATTTACTCATGCAAAGGGAATGGAATATGATGAATGACCTTCATCATGGATTGGCCATATCGTCAACCTTCAGCCATGCTGAAGCGGCAGAAAAAGGATATTTGAACTATGAATTCACCCGAAAATGCATCAAAAACGGCAACAGAAGCCAGTATTGCCGAAAACCTCAAAACTATTCGCCAAAGCCTCGCGCTTGGTTTGTCTGAGGCAAAACGCGATGCGGGATCGGTCACTTTGGTCGCTGTTTCCAAAACATTTTCGGCTGAAGAAATCCTGCCGGCACTGCATGAAGGTCAGCGAATTTTCGGGGAAAACCGTGTGCAGGAAGCACAAAGTAAATGGCCGCTGCTGCGTGAAAAATTTGCAGATATTGAGCTGCATCTGATCGGCCCGCTGCAATCCAACAAAACTGCTGAAGCGGTTGCGCTCTTTGATGTAATCCAAACCGTTGACCGTGAGAAGATTGCAGCAACCATTGCTACCGAAATGCAGCGCCTTGGCCGCAAGCTCAAACTCTTCGTACAGGTTAATACCGGCGATGAAGAGCAAAAAGCCGGTATTGCACCAAGTGAAGCCGTTGCTTTTGTAAATCGTTGCCGCGATGTGCATGGTCTGGATATTGCCGGCCTGATGTGTATTCCGCCTTTCAATGAAAATCCGGGGCCGCATTTTGCACTGCTGCGTAAACTGGCAAAAGATGCCGGTGTTCAGGAACTTTCCATGGGCATGTCCGGCGATTTTGACACAGCAATACAATTTGGCGCAACCTATGTGCGCGTTGGCTCAGCCATTTTCGGCAGCCGTCCGCCACTGGTATCTGCCTGATAATACAGCGGCATAACAACAGGTCACGACTATACATAATGTCGCAAATATTACACTTGCTTCACTCTGCAACAGGAATACACTCGCGCGCGATCGCAAGATTGGCGCACCATCAGACTTTATGCCTGATTTACGATGTGAGCCGCAGTCATTAACGTGACAGAATTATGCGGCTTTTTTATACAATGTGCCGGCAAGGAGGGTTGCCGGTGCGAGGAGGAAATATGTCCGAGAAGAACTATCCCGTATTACCGGCGGCCAAAGCCCGTGCGCTGATCGACAATGACACTTATCTGAGCTGGTACAATGAAAGCATCAGCGATCCCGAAGCCTTCTGGGGTAAACATGGTAAGCGTATTGACTGGTTCACCCCTTATACAAAAGTAAAAGACACATCTTTTGAGGATAATGTCTCAATCCGCTGGTATGAAGACGGCGTAACCAACGTCTCCTATAATTGCATTGACCGTCACCTTGAAAAGCGCGGCGACCAGACCGCGATTATCTGGGAAGGTGACAACCCTTATATTGACAAAAAAATCACCTATCGTGAGCTGCATGAAAATGTTTGCCGCCTCGCTAATGTTATGAAAAAGCACGGCGTACGCAAAGGCGATCGCGTTACTATTTATCTGCCGATGATTCCTGAAGCGGCCTATGCCATGCTGGCTTGCGCGCGCATCGGCGCGGTGCATTCTATTGTGTTTGCAGGCTTCTCGCCTGAAGCGCTTGCAGGACGTATCATCGATTGTGAATCAACCTTTGTTATCACTTCCGATGAAGGCATACGCGGTGGCAAGCCAATACCGCTGAAAGAAAATACCGATACCGCAATTGATATTGCTGCAAAACAATATGTTTTTGTAAACAAGGTGCTGGTCGTGCGTCGTACCGGCGGCAAGATCAATTGGGGCCGCGGCCGCGATCTTTGGTATCATCAGGAAGTGGCAAGCGTTGATGCAGTGTGCGAACCGGAGCCGATGAAAGCCGAAGATCCGCTTTTCATCCTCTATACATCCGGCTCCACCGGTAAGCCTAAAGGCGTGCTGCACACCACCGGTGGTTATCTGGTTTACGCATCCATAACCCATGAATATGTCTTCGATTATCACGAGGGCGATATTTACTGGTGTACGGCAGATGTCGGCTGGGTTACCGGACATTCTTACATCGTTTATGGGCCGCTCGCTAATGGCGCGACCACACTGATGTTTGAAGGCGTGCCGAATTTCCCTGATCAGGGACGTTTCTGGGAAGTTGTCGATAAGCATCAGGTCAATATTTTCTACACCGCACCAACAGCGCTACGCGCATTGATGGGTGCAGGCGATGATTTTGTGACCCGCAACTCACGCAAATCCCTGCGCCTGCTCGGCTCTGTTGGCGAGCCGATTAACCCCGAAGCATGGGAATGGTATTATAATGTTGTCGGCGATCAGGCGTGTCCGATTGTTGATACATGGTGGCAGACAGAAACCGGCGGTATTCTGATTTCACCTTTGCCGGGCGCAACCGATCTGAAGCCGGGTTCAGCAACCCGTCCATTCTTTGGTATCAAACCGCAACTGGTCGATGCGGAAGGTGGCGTTCTGGAAGGTGTGGCAGACGGCAATCTCTGTATCACTGATTCATGGCCGGGTCAGATGCGCACGCTCTATGGTGATCACCGCCGTTTCATTGAAGCCTATTTCACCACCTATAAGGGCAAATATTTCACCGGTGACGGCTGCCGCCGTGATGAAGACGGCTATTACTGGATTACCGGCCGCGTGGATGACGTGCTGAATATTTCCGGCCACCGTCTTGGTACTGCTGAGATTGAATCGGCACTGGTTTCACATCACTCAGTATCGGAAGCAGCCGTTGTCGGCTATCCGCATCCGATCAAAGGACAGGGCATTTATTGCTATGTCACACTGATGACGGGTGAGGAAGCACATGATGAAGACGCTTTACGTAAAGAGCTGATCAAACATGTGCGCACCGAAATCGGGCCGATTGCAACGCCGGATATGATCCAGTTTTCACCGGGTCTGCCAAAAACCCGCTCGGGCAAGATCATGCGCCGTATTTTGCGTAAAATCGCTGAAGATGATTTCAGCGCATTAGGCGACACCTCAACACTGGCCGATCCGGCAGTGGTGGACGATCTGATCGAACATCGCCAGAATCGCAAATAAGCCCAATAAACACAGAAAAGGCCGGTTTAACCGGCCTTTTTATTTAAATACCCCAAGATCATTGCTTGCATATCCGCCAGACAAGCAGTGTTATCTGCATAGCGAAATCCGGCTTCTTCCAGATCGTGACCATCAATAATCATATTTTCAAAAAGCTGCTCATACATGGCCTGTTTGCCCAGTAAAACCAGCCCCGCCTTCATGACAAAACGCGGCACCGGCATCAGATTGCGCGGCCTGCTCATCATCTGTCTGAAGAGTATAACCAGTTGCTTTGTTGCCAATGGCAGCGGATCAGCAAGGTGAAAAATCCTGCCTGCAACCTTACTTCTTTGTGCCTGAGCTAAAAACTCAAGCCCACGAACCACATTATTCAAAGATACAAAACTGCGCTGATGATCTGCACAGCCAAAGGGCAGTGGCAAACGACTGTCGCACAGCCTGAGTAATGATTGTAAATTACCCGGCGCTCCTGCCCCATAGGTCAGAGCCGGCCTTGCGATCACACACTCTATGCCTTGCATTTTCAACAGCCCCTGCTCGGCCAGAGCTTTCGCCTCGCCATAGGCAGATAAAGGATGATACGGCATATTAACTGTCAACGGTGATGGCTGCCCTGCAACAACATTAATACTGGAGACAAAAACAAAACGTGACACCCCCGCATCACGCGCCTGTGCTGCCAGTGACAGAACAAGGTGGTGATTAACGGCATCCATCTCCGCCGGATCGGCTGCATTGCGACCAGTTTTATGGGCTATGCCCGCACAATGAATAATCGCTTCCACGCCCGAGAAATCCGGCTTGGCCAATGTATCACGTGTGATTCTGACCGCTTGGTGCCCTGCCTGTTCGAGATGGGCAAGCACTGCACTCCCGATAAACCCGCCAGCACCGGTCACTGCAATTTTCATCTGTCAAATCCACAATCAAAAACGTAACCTCATCAATACAACACATTTTATGAAATATAAGTCTTACAAGGAAGATGATGCATTTTCATTTTAGCGCCGCCACACCTGAAGACTTTGACAGGTTATTTGAATTACGTCTGATCATCATGCGAGAAAGTCTTGAACGCATCGGCCGCTTTGACCCCCAAAGGGCGCGTGAGCGATTTAGCAATAGCTATCGGCCGGCTTGTACGCGGCTAATAAACATCAAAGAACAGTTGGCCGGCTGTGTCGCACTTGGTTTGGAACAAGATCACTTGCTGCTCGAACATTTTTATCTTGCACCGGAGTTTCAGGGCTGTGGCCTGGGAAGTGCTGTCTTGTCAAACCTGCTCTGTGAAGCCCAACAGCAAAACAAATCCGTCCGGCTCAGCGTCTTGCAGCAAAGTCATGCTGCCCGTTTTTATGAAAAGCACGGCTTTCAAAAAACAGGAGAAGACGAATGGGATGTATATTATGAATATTTTCCCAAAAACTTGTCGCAGTCGCGCAATAATCAACGCACTAACGTATAAAATGCATTAAAAATCGATTGTCCGGCCTTTGATTTCCCAGTCACCATAGCGCGCAGGATCTTTACCGCCACGACCACCGATCTCTTTGGCATGTTCGGCTTTTTCTTCTGCATCACGGCGCGCTTGTGCTTCTTTTAAAGCGCGTTGTGCGGCAGGCGGCAGATCATCAAAGCTCTTGCGTGGCTCCGGCGCATCTGTCACGCGAAAATCTGCTAATGAAACTACATTGCTGTTTGGGGATGCTGCTTCATCACTCATAATATAATATCCTGATATCGTATTTCGTATCGGTCAATGATGCTATCATAAGGCCAGTGTTCTTGAAGATATAGTGCAGAACCACCATTTTATCATCACATGATAATGAAACTGATAATTCACGCTTACGGAGAAGCCTTTGAACATGATGCGCACATTCATGCTGATTGCCTTCATGACTGCCATGTTTATGAGTATCGGCTACCTGATCGGTGGTTCCGGCGGCATGATGATTGCTCTGGTGATCGCTCTTGCCATGAACGTCTTCAGCTACTGGAATTCCGACAAGATGGTGCTGCGTATGTATAATGCGCAGGAAGCTGATGAGCGCACCGCTCCGGAATATTACCGTATTGTGCGCGAGCTGGCCGTGCGTGCCGGCCTGCCGACGCCTAAAATTTACGTTATCAATGAAGATCAACCCAATGCCTTTGCCACAGGCCGTAATCCTGAAAACGCCGCAGTTGCAGCCACAACCGGCCTGTTACAACGCCTCAGCAAGCAGGAAATAGCCGCCGTCATGGCGCATGAGCTGGCGCATGTGCAAAACCGTGACACTCTGACAATGACCATCACCGCAACATTAGCGGGTGCGATTTCCATGCTCGGTAATATGGCGATGTTTTCCGGTGGTAATCGTGAAAACAACAATGGCCTCGGCATGATCGGCGCGCTGATTGCTATGCTGGTTGCCCCTTTTGCAGCCATGATCGTACAAATGGCTGTCAGTCGTACGCGTGAATATGCTGCCGACCGCCGCGGTGCGGAAATTTGCGGCAATCCGCTCTGGCTGGCCTCTGCTCTTAACAAGATTGCCCGTGGTGCGCAGCAGACAGTGAATGAAGAGGCCGAGCATAATCCGGCAACCGCCCACATGTTCATTATCAACCCGCTCAGTGGCCGTGGTGCCGATAATCTGTTCTCCACCCACCCAGATACCGCCAACCGTATTGCTGCTTTACAGGGCATGGCGCAGGAAATGGGTATTCATTCTGCAACAGACTATACAGATAATGGCTTGCAGAACCGCCAGACTGGTGCATATAACCGCCAGAACACACAACAACGCACACAACCCCGTACTCAGCCTGATCATGGCGCCCGTCAGCCTGCCCGCAAAAATCCGTGGGGCAACCATGACCAGCAGCCTGAACAAGATGATACAGTGTCAGAAAATAAACCGGAAAAACCCTATAAAGGACCATGGTCTTGAACGATAAAACCCCTGCCGCTAAACGCTCCGGCAACCACCAGCCTCATAAGCCGTTTAACAAGCAGGGCCATAATCCGGGGCAATCCGAAACAGAAATACGCGCGAAACTGGAAGCTGAACATCCGGGTTTGAATGTGCGTTTATGCGCGGCAAAACTGCTGCATGCTGTGGTCGCTAAAAACACATCGCTCGACGGTCTGACTGATGCCCATCATGGCCACCCGCATTATATGGAGCTTGATGAGCGCGACCGCTCGCTGGTGCGGGCAATTCTGGGCACTGCATTGCGCAACCGCAATACAATTGAAACAGCCTTGTGCAAATTGCTCGATCGGCCGCTGCCGGCCAATGCCGTTGCCCTACAGCAATTGCTACATGTCGGTGCCGCACAAATTCTCTATCTCGATGTGCCGGACCATGCAGCAGTTGATATTGCCGTAACCTCGGCCAATATCGATCCGCGCAACCGCAAATATGCCAGCCTTGTCAATGCTGTTTTGCGCCGCCTTACCCGCAATAAAGACCGTGCCGTTGAGATGAAAATTCCAAACGGCCCGGAGTGGTATATTGAAAGTCTCACATCCACCTACGGGCGTGAAAAGGCAGAAGCCATTCTGGCCATTCAGGCACATGAGCCGTCCATTGATTTAACAGTGAAAAGCGATCCTGCGCTCTGGGCTGAAAAGCTTGGCGGCACTGCACTGCCAAACGGCTCGGTGCGACTTGGTAGTTTTGAAGGCTCGCTGACCGCGCTGGAAGGCTTTGCCACCGGCGATTGGTGGGTACAGGATGCCGCCGCAAGCCTGCCTGCCACATTGCTCGGCGACATTAAAGGCAAGCGTGTTGCCGATCTGTGTGCAGCGCCTGGCGGCAAGACAGCACAGCTGATTATGGCCGGTGCTGAGGTGACTGCCTTTGACATCAATAAAAACCGCCTCAAGCGTCTCAAAACCAATCTGGATCGCTTGCAGCTCAGTGCCGAGCTCATTGCCACCAATATTCTTGATTACCAGACAGATGAACTTTTTGATGCCATTTTGCTGGATGCGCCTTGCTCATCTACCGGTACCGTGCGCCGTCATCCGGATGTGTTGTGGACCAAAACACCTGAAGATATTACCCGCCTCTCGCAAGTACAGTTAAACCTGTTGCGCCATGCGGTGCAATTGGTGAAGCCGGACGGTATCATTGTGTTTTCCAACTGCTCGCTAAACCGCGAGGAAGGTGAAGACATGGTAGAGATGATTATTAATGAGGGCATTTTAGTACCAGCGCCGTTCAAGCCGGAAGAGTTAAAAGGCATGGAACAGCTGATTACCGATCAGGGCTTTTTGCGCTCCACACCTGCGGATCTGCCCCATGACGAGCCGAAAATGGCCGGACTGGACGGCTTTTTTGCAGCACGGTTCCGCCGCCCGCTCTGAGCAATTCTTGAATAATCCGCTCAATCCATAAAAACATTGCTGATCTGTGCCATTCAGCCGGTTATGGTTAACAAATAGTTCACTATTGCCGTGAAATGATAGATCATATGTGCAGGCACAGGTAGCAACACCGGTCACGGGTTGCTGGCTTGGTCAGATCAGCACTGAGGAGTACTCCACTGTGAATGTCGCGCTCAGCGAAACCCCGCATCTCTGGACACTGGCCATTGCCCAAAGCTGGCGGCGGCTGAGCAGACGTGTGCGGCGCGGCCCGATGTTCCGCTGGCGGCTGTCTGGTTTTACGCCGGAGCGGGTGCTGATTGCCCCGCCGGATTTGCGTGTGGCTGATGCGCAATTGGCGCAGGAATTTTACCATGGCCGCTATGCGCTGGCAGGCAGGCTGGTTGAGACCGGTGGTATTTCACCTTTTGCAATCGAGCCACCCACAGATGCATGGGAAGCCGCACTTCATTCTTTCGGTTGGTTGCGCAATATGCGTGCAGCCGGTACCGAGCTTGCAATGGTCAATGCCCGCGCCATGGTTGAAGACTGGATACGCATGCATGGCAAGCGCATCGAGGGCCTGGCTTGGGCGCCGGAAACCACAGCCCAGCGCATTATTGCGTGGCTGCAGCATTCCAATATAATTCTGGCCACATCTGACCTTGCGACTTACCGCAAATTTATGCGCTCGCTGGCTATGCAAGTGCGCTATCTGCGCATTATGGCAGCCGTTATGGATGATGGTGAAGACAAGCTGCGCGCGCGCATTGCGCTGGCTTTTGCCAGCCTTGCATTACCGGTTTCGCAATCACTCACCCGCTCGGCACGCCGCCACCTTGAATATGAGCTTAACCGGCAAATTCTGGCCGATGGCGGTCATATTTCACGCAATCCTGCTGCAGTTCTTGAGCTGCTGGCTGATCTGTTGCCCTTGCGCCAAACCTATAGCAACGGCAATGAAACGCCGCCCAAAGCTCTGATTGAAGCTGTGGAACGTATGCTGCCAGCGCTGCGTTTTTTCCGCCATCAGGATGGCAGTCTGGCACTGTTTAATGGTGTTGGCCCAACTTTGCCTGAACGGCTGGTATCGGTATTGCGCCACGATGAAACAGACGGCGCGCCGCTTACCCATGCCCCCCATTCCGGTTATGAGCGCCTGAGCATGGGCTCAACAACGATCATTGCCGATACCGGCCTGCCACCACCTGTCACCGCCTCGCGTGATGCGCATGCGGGATGTCTGGCTTTTGAAATGTCATCGGGGCGCCAGCGCTATATTGTCAATTCCGGCATCGACCGGTTTGGTCCCGCTGAATTCCGCCCGCTTGGGCGTACCACAGCCGCCCATTCGACCGCGACAATCAATGATACGTCGTCCTGCCGCTTCAGCCTCAGCTCTAATCTTTCCACGGTTTTAGGCACGCCGATAATTGCAGGCCCCACAACCGTCAAGCGTCAGCGCATTGAAGGAATGGGCGAACAGGGTTTTGTTGCCAGCCATGACGGCTATGTGAGATTATTCGGTTATACCCATGAGCGCCAGATTGTGCTTTCGCATAATGGCAGCCTGATTGAGGGTGTGGATCGTTTTATAAAATCACATCTCAAAACCACACGCGGTGGCCGTAACAAGCAACTGTCTGATCTGGTTACGGTGCGCTTTCATATTCATCCGCAGGTTTATATCCGTATGGATGAAGACGGCATTGTGCATCTCAGCGCCGACCACGATGACAGCTGGGCATTTTCCTGTGCTGATGTATTGCCGCAGCTTGAAGATTCAATTTTCTTTGCCGGTTTTCGCGGACCCGTGCGTTCACGCCAGATCGTCCTGACTTTCTCTGCCGCAGAGGCAGATCATATCAGCTGGCGCTTTACCCGCACCGGCCTTGGTCAATATGTGTGAGCATAGGTAAAATCCTGCGATTTACTGTAGGATTCCTTGAGCGGCTGTGTTACCCCGCCTTTGTCCCACTTTAACCGGATTGATGAGCCACGGGTCTTCAGACCTGTCCCTCATATTGTCCCGACATAAAGCACAAAGAGACCGTCATGGCTGTCAGCTCCAAACATATTCCCGCTCCTGATCTTTTCCCTGTGCGCCGCGCACTGCTTTCCGTATCCGATAAAACCGGCTTGGTAGAGTTTGCGCGTGCTTTGCACACATTGGGCGTTGAGCTTCTGTCCACCGGCGGCACCGCCAAATCAATCGCTGCTGCCGGTATTCCGGTGCGCGACGTGTCCGAGATTACCGGCTTTCCGGAAATCATGGATGGCCGTGTTAAGACCCTGCATCCAAGCGTGCATGGCGGCCTGCTGGCTGTGCGCAATGATCCGGACCATGTTGCGGCAATGGAAGCCCATAACATTACCGGCATTGATCTGGTGGTGATTAATCTCTACCCGTTCGAGGAAGTGCGCTATAAGGGCGGAGACTACGACACCACTGTTGAAAATATCGACATTGGCGGCCCTGCCATGATCCGCGCTTCGGCCAAAAACCACGCTTATGTAACCATTGTGACCGACCCTAATGACTATGACAGCGTGATTGCTGAACTGAACAATGGTCAGGGTTCACTGCCTTATACATTCCGCCAGAAGATGGCAGGCAAAGCTTTTGCCCGCACCGCAGCCTATGATGCTGCAATCTCCGGCTGGTTTGTTGAAGCCACACAGGAAGAGGCGCCATTACACCGCGCTCTTGCAGGTAAATTACATTCCGTCATGCGTTATGGCGAAAACCCGCACCAGCAGGCAGGCTTTTATCTGACCGGTGAAAACCGCGCCGGTGTTGCAACCGCAACCCAGCTTCAGGGCAAGCAGCTTTCCTATAATAATATCAACGACACTGATGCAGCCTATGAGCTGGTAGCAGAATTTGATCCGGCCAAGACCGCAGCCGTGGCTATTATCAAACATGCCAATCCGTGCGGTGTGGCTGTAGGCGCATCGATCAAAGATGCTTACCTCAAAGCCTATGCTTGCGATACGGTTTCAGCCTTTGGCGGCATTGTTGCGCTCAACCGCACATTAGATGCAGAGGCAGCTGAGGAAATCGTCAAGATTTTCACAGAAGTGATTATAGCACCGGATGCGACACCCGAAGCACAAGCGATTGTTGCTGCCAAGAAGAACCTGCGTCTGCTGGTAACCGGCGGCCTTCCTGATGTGCGTGCAGCAGGCATTGCTGCCAAAACAGTTGCAGGCGGTTTGCTGATCCAGAACCGTGACAACGGCAATATTGATGATCTCGACCTCAAAGTTGTGACTAAGCGCGCCCCAACTGAACAGGAAATGGCCGACCTGAAATTTGCGTTTCGTGTTGCCAAACACGTTAAATCCAATGCAATTGTCTATGTTAAAGACGGTGCAACGGTTGGTGTGGGCGCAGGCCAGATGAGCCGCATTGATTCCTCACGCATTGCAGCACGCAAAGCAGAGGATGCAGCCCTGGTTGCTGGCGGAGAAATCCTGACCAAAGGTTCCGCTGTCGCATCAGATGCCTTCTTCCCGTTTGCAGATGGACTGATCTCGGCGGTTGAAGCCGGTGCAACGGCAGTTATCCAGCCCGGCGGCTCCATGCGTGATGATGAAGTGATTAAAGCTGCTGATGAAGCAGGTATTGCCATGGTCTTTACCGGCATGCGCCACTTCCGCCACTAATAACTGACCGACATTGAGACCTGATAATTACAGTTTTCTCAATTCGTAAAATGCTGAAGGCGCGGAGTCTCTTGACTCTGCGCCTTTTTATTAATTATTTCTAATATACCTTAATCATATGTAATTTTAATATCACGACCGGATTTATCGAGCTGCATTGTTAATTTTCAAACACTAAAAACACACATTTTCTGCCGCATTATTCGGAGAAATTTATGCCAAATGGTTTTACAGGTGAATTTTTAGGTACCGCTATTTTAATTCTTCTAGGCAATGGTTCTGTTGCCAATGTTTTGCTCACCAAGTCAAAAGGGCATGCTTCCGGCTGGATAGTCATTACAGCTGGCTGGGGTTTTGCAGTGATGTGCGGCATACTGGTTGCACTCAGCGCTGGCAGTGCGGGGCACCTCAATCCGGTTGTCACACTGGCTTTCTACGCTGCCGGAAATTTTCCTGCTGCACAAATATTACCCTATATCAGCGCACAATTATGTGGTGCGATTTTGGGTTCTGTGCTGGTTTATCTGGCCTACCTGCCCCATTGGCAAAAAACACTCAATGCAGAGGATAAGCTTGCCGCTTTTTGTACCAGCCCTGCAATACCTAATCTTCCGGCCAATATCATCACGGAAGTTATTGCCACATTCGTACTGGTTATCGTTGTCATAGCACTCGGGTCACAAGCTGTTATCAGCACCAATATGGCGACCCCGTTGATCGTTGGCCTGCTGGTATGGTCGTTAGGCATATCGCTTGGCGGCCCTACTGGTTATGCAATTAATCCGGCGCGTGATCTTGGTCCCCGCATCGCCCATGCACTGCTGCCCATAGCAGGTAAAGGCAGCTCACAATGGTCCTATGCATTTGTGCCGGTTCTGGCACCTTTGCTCGGCGGGTTGATTGCAGTGGGCGTAGCAAAATCTAGCGGAATGATCTGATCAGCATGATCTGACTGCGCTTATTTAAACTCAAGCCTGTCAGATCATGCTGTTATTTCGCCGGATAAGGGGTTTTAACCGCCAGATAAAGCCCGCCAACAAAGAACAGCACCAACACCGCCATACCAAGCCGTGGCGACCCGCTGGCAGCGGTCATGCTCGCCACCAGAAAAGGTGCGGCAAAACTGGTTGCGCGCCCTGCAAGGGCATAAATTCCGAAATAACGCCCTGCTTCATGTGGCTCCACGCTGCGAGCAAACCATGAGCGTGAAGACGCCTGAACAGGGCCAAAAGCTAACCCGATCAGCATACCAAAAGCCAGATAAGCCTTTTCACCACCAGAAGAAAACAAACCCGTATGGCTATCCGGTGCAAACTGCATCAGCCCATAGAATGTATAATCAGGTCCCGTAGAAATAATCCCCAATGTCGCAATCAGCAGCAAGACCAATGATATAACCACCACCGTTTTAGAGCCGAACCAGCTATCCATATAGCTGGCAAACCAGCAGCCGAAAATGGCAACGACATTAAGAATAATCCCGAACAATCCGATTTCGGTGATTGACCAGCCAAACATTGCCGCTGCAAAACCGCCACCAAGCGCAATCAGCGCATTGACCCCGTCCTGATAGACCATGCGGGCGATCAGGAAACGAAACAGCGTCGCTTTCTTACGCACCTCGTGCAAGGTTTGTTTAAGCTCTGCCAAGCCCTCACTGATCGCCGCCTTCAGCCCCATGCCTTTGGCTTGATCAGGGGTAAAAAACATCATCGGCAGAATGAATATCAAATACCACAGCGCCGCGATCGGCCCCGTAATACGTGCATCTTCGCCTTTAAGCGCATCCAGCTGCCAGAAAGGCTCAATCCCGATCAGAGTTTTGCCGGTCTCAGGTAAAGCGGCAAGACAGGTAACAACAAAGATCAGTACGATCATGCCAGCCAGATAACCAAGCCCCCATGCAAAATTCGACACCCGCCCGATTGACGCCTCAGGTATGAGCCTTGGCATCATGGAATCGTTGAATACAATAGAAAATTCGGCTGCAACCGAGGCCATGATAAAGACCAGTAACACCCAGATATAAGATGATCCGGGTTCGGCAAACCACAGCAGCGACAGCGCCGTAATCTTGATCACCGCAAAAAAACCGATCCACGGTTTTCGCGAACCCGTCTTATCGGCGATAGAGCCAAGTGCCGGAGACAAGATTGCAATAATAATACCAGCAACAGCAATACCATAACCCCAAGCGGCCTGACCGGTTACCGGATCAGTCGACATCCGTGAAACAAAATAGGGCCCGAAAATGAATGTGGTTACAACGGTGAAAAACGGTTGTGCCGCCCAGTCAAAGAACATCCATCCCCAGATGCCTCTGTTCATAACTTTCGGGCGTGCAGATATATCCGCAGACGGCTGTATAATACTCAATTGTAACCTCTCCCGCGGGCGCACGAAATTGCTGCTATCATCAGTATAATGATTTAATGTGACATGTCTTCAACAACAAAAATCAGGCCGGTGAAATCTCACCGGCCTGATCTCAATTCGTAGAACAGCAGGTCTCAACCGGCAAGGTCAGCCATAAATCCTGCCGCTACTGCCAAACGAGAAACCGTGAGATCGCCGCCCTCTGTCAAAGCCACCATACGCTGGCGCACACCATCAATGCGTTCGGCATCACGGCTTAGCCAGCTCAGCGCCGGATCCCCCTCCCCTTTAAATCGGGTCAGCGCATCTGTGGTAATCGCGCGGGTTGCCTGTGTGATCGTGTCGGTTGCCCGTGACAGAGCAAGCCCGTCATAATAATCATTAACAGGTACAAGCAAGGCCGATTTTTCAATATTTGCAATACGAAAAGCATCGATAATTTTGAAATAAGCCATTGCCGCAGTCATCAGCTCTGCTTTGCTCTGATAGGCAATCAGCGCAATATCCGCCATCAGCTTGGCCGATTGCAGACGGGCAAGTTTACGCGCCAGCGGCTCACCTGCACCTTTGGCAACATATTTAGCCGTATCAGCAGTGATCAGATCAGCAATGAAATCCGGCATGAGCTCTTCAAGCTTCGGTTCAAGCGCCATACGTGTGTGTTTAACAGCATTGACCATAGCACCAAGCGTTGCATCAAAGCGGTTATTGCGCAGCACCCATGCTGTCGTGGAAAATAGCATATCGCCAACCAGCGCATAAAACTCGTTCTGCACTTTTCCCGAAATCTTATTATCCAGCGCATTGATCGCCTGATAGAGCTGCTCGGTTTCAAATCCGTCGGCAACGGCTACATAAGAACGCAATATTTCTGCCGGTGTTTCTGCTGTCAGATCATTAAGTCGGCTGATAAATGTCGGCCCGCAACGGTTGATCGCATCATTGCTGAGCAGCGTGGCTATGATCTCCCGATGCAAGCGGTGATGGGTAATATCTTTGGCAAAACGCTCCTGCATTTCCTGCGGGAAATACCCGAACAACCGTGAATGCAGATATGTGTCATCCGGCAAAGTGCTGGCAATCAGATCATCGGATAACACCATTTTGGCATAGGCAAGTAACACGGCCAGTTCAGGGCGCGTGAGTGCTTCGCCGCGCTTTTGACGATCAGCAATCACCTGATCATCCGGCAGATACTCAACCTTGCGATCCAGCAATTTACGCCGCTCCAAGGATGACATCATCCGCATCAGATAAGGCAGTTCTGAGGTTCCGCGCTTTTCAACCAGTGAGAGCGCCAAAGGTTGCTCATAATTATTATGCAAAACCAACGCGGCAACTTCATCGGTCATCTGCACCAGCAAGGCATCGCGCGCATCGCGGGTCAAACGCCCATCCTGCAGGCTCGGCGTCAGGGCAATTTTAATATTCACCTCAACATCCGATGAGTTCACCCCTGCCGAATTGTCAATCGCATCGGTATTGCTGCGTCCGCCCTTCAGGCTGTATTCAATACGGCCGCGCTGGGTTACACCAAGATTAGCCCCCTCACCAATCACTTTAGCGCGCACATCACGCCCGGCAATACGGATCGCATCATTGGCACGGTCGCCAACCTCTGCATCGCTTTCATCAATAGCGCGGATATAAGTGCCAATGCCGCCGAACCATAGCAGATCAACCTGCGCGCGCAGGATCGCACCGATTACCTCATTAGGCGTGGCAGTCAGCTTGGTCAGGCCAATGGCATCAGCTGCCGCCTGAGACAGGGTTAGGGTCTTTTGCGAACGGCTAAAAACACCGCCACCGGCTGAAATTTTAGAACGGTCATAATCCTGCCAGCTCGACCGCGGCACGTTAAATAACCGCTGACGCTCTGCAAATCCGGCATCAGGTTCCGGCGCCGGATCAATGAAAATATCGCGGTGATCAAAGGCAGCCACCAGCTTGATTTTAGGCGACAGCAACATGCCGTTACCAAACACATCGCCTGACATATCCCCCACACCGGCAACGGTAAACGGGGTCGTTTGAATATCAATATCCATTTCGCGGAAATGGCGCTTCACAGCCTCCCACGCACCACGCGCGGTAATTGCCATTTTCTTATGGTCATAGCCGGCAGACCCACCCGAGGCAAAAGCATCATCCAGCCAGAAATGCTGCGCCTGACTGATGGCGTTAGCCGTGTCTGAAAATGTGGCTGTGCCTTTATCGGCCGCGACTACAAAATACGGGTCATCCTGATCATGGCGCACCACATCAACCGGCGGCACAATCTTGCCATCAAGAATATTATCTGTAATCGAAACCATAGTGGAAATGAAAGTGATATAGGCGGCACGTCCTGCCTCAAACACCGCATTACGGTCACCACCAACCGGCAGACGCTTGGGGTAAAAGCCGCCTTTGGCGCCACCCGGTACGATCACCGCATTTTTAACCTGCTGTGCTTTAACCAGCCCCAGCACTTCCGTGCGATAATCCTGCGCACGGTCAGACCAGCGCAGACCGCCACGTGCCACCGCACCAAAACGCAGATGAACACCTTCCACCTCAGGGCCGTAAACAAAGATTTCTCGGTAAGGGCGCGGCTCGGGCAAGCCGTCTATGCCACGCGGATTGAGCTTAATGGCCAATGTCTGAGGCGGATTACCTTGCGCATCATGCATATAAGCATTGGTGCGTAAGCTCGCTTCAATCAAATTGCGATACCGGCGTAAAATCTGGTCATCATCAATATTGGGCACCGTTTGCAACGCAGTTTCAATTGCCTCAATCAGAGCCGGTTCTTTCGCCTGTTCCGTTTCTTTATGCGCGAGAGCCGGATTAAAGCGCAGGTCAAACAGCGTATATAATTGAGCGGCAATTTCAGGGTAGCGATTCAGTGTCGCCGCAATAAAATTTTGTGAATAGGTGGTACCTGCCTGTTGCAGATAACGGCCATACATCCGCAAAACCATGATCTGGCGTGCTGTCAAACGGCCACTTTGAGCTAACCCGTTATAACCGTCATTATCAGCCTGCCCGCTCCACACGGTACGGAATACGTCATCCAGCAGATCACCATGATCGCTCAGATCAACCGCTTTATCAGAGGCACTGACAATCAGCATATCATGCACATGAACCGTATTTTTAACCGCATTTGCGCCAGATCCTGACGCCTGAACCGGCAAAGTAAATGTCTGTTCGCTGATAACCCGAAAGCCCATATTTTCAAGCAGTGGCACACGCTGTGACAGCGCCAGCGCATCGCCGAAATGATAGAGCTTGAGAAAGGCGGCCTGTGGTTCCTGCCTGTCATAACGGTAGAAATCAACATAAAGAGGGTTGTCTTCTGTCAGCGCTTCAATGCGCACAGCATCAACCAATGCTTCTGTTTCATTAAATGTTTCACGATAGGATTCCGGAAAACCCGATGCCAGACTGATAATCCGTGGCGCAAAAGTTTGTGTGCTCTCATCCGCCGCATCACGCACACCGTCATCCCATGTGCGCACATAGGTGCGGATTTGTTTTTCAAGTGCATCACGGGCAATTTCTGCCACACTGCCATCATGCCGGCGGATAATAAACTGAACGCGGGTTACCCCCTTGTCGAGAAAGACCGGATGAAACTCGACCGATTCACCGTGATAAACCTCCATCAGATAATTGCTGATGGCTTCACGCACCACAGAATCATACCGGTCACGCGGCAGATAGACCAGCACACTCACAAACCGGCTGAAACGGTCGACGCGCGGCAACACACGCACGCGCGGACGCTCATCAAGCGCCACAATCAGTTCGGCATGCTCGCATAACGCATCCACATCAATTTGAAACATATCATCCCGCGGATAATCTTCCAGAACGCGCGCCAGCGCCTTGCCGGAATGATCCGTCGCGTTAAATCCAAGGCGGCTGATAACGGCTTCGGCCTTACCACGCAGATAAGGGATGGTGCTAAGAAAAGATATATAGGCAGTCGAGGTGAATAAGCCGACCAGTCGAAGTTCGCCGGCAACCTGCCCTGCACGATCAAAAAGCTTAACACCAATATAATCAATATATTCGCGGCGATGCACAAGCGAGCGGCTATTGCCTTTTGTGATCAGCAAGCTTTCAGGACCTTTGAGAAAATCCTGCAACTCCTGTGTGATCGAGGCATTATCCTGCCCCTGCCGCAAAACCCGAATATCTTCATCGCGCAGAATACCCAGCGATGGCATATCCGCCTGCACCAATGTACCTTTGCTCTGGTCATAATTAAATTCGCGCATACCGAGAAATGTGAAATTACCGTCACGCAGCCATTTTAACAATGCAATAGATTCACGGCCTTCGATGGTATCCGCAAGGCCTTTAATATCTGCATAAGAGGCAATCAACGTATCAAGCCGTGCCAGCATCGGCTTCCAGTCGCTGACTGCGGCATAAACCTGCCGCAGAACATCAGCCAATGCGGTTTCCAGTGCAGCACGCGCAGTTTCATCAAGCTGAGGCAAATGCAGCTGAATAACACTCACCTGCTCGGTACCGCTCACACCCTCGCCGGATGTAACTTCGCTGTGAATTTCGTAATTTTTGCCATCGAAGGCAACATTCAGCACCGGATGCACAACCATATAGATCATGCCCGAACGCTCCAGAATTTCCCCCATGGTGGAATCGAGCAGAAACGGCATATTGCGGTTGATCAGTGTTACCACGGTCAGCGGACGGCCGCGACGGCGCAAAACACTGTCATTTTCAACACGGATCACCGGTTGATCGGGTTGGTAGCGCCCTAGCGCTGTAAGCGCCAGCTTAGCCGCCTCATCCATATCACCGGCATCATAAGCCGCAACATCTTCTGCAGGGGCCCACTCAAAGAGTAAATTTGAAAATTGCGATGCTACCTGTTCAGTCAGCATATGAGGATCAACGATGATTTTGGTCTGAACCGGATGGTCTGTATCAGCAGTCACTATGAAACTCCTCATCACACAGACCATTCCTGAAAAAAGTTACACTGGCCTGCCGTATTCCATAATTAATAAGCAAATTGCGACAAAAGAAATGGTCTTTTTACTTTAAAACCGCGCAATCAATAAAAAATGATAACAAATCGCACGAAAAAGCAAAAAACTGCAATTTCAGAACAGCGCCAGAACAGTGCCAAAAAACCAGCTTACAGTTCGACCAGATGGTCTTCCAGTTCGTTTTTATCGCCGGCTTCTTTGGGGATATGCAGAGCCAGCAAAGCACCGGCCTGACTGATCGCCTCAACAAATCCATCAGCGATTAAGCCGCTGGAAGCGTGATCGCTTAATGTTGCAACAATCTTATTCCAGTCATGCTGCTCAACCCTGGCATTAATGCCGGCATCTGCCACCACTTCTGCATAACGCTCAGCCAGCGAAACGAACAATAAAATGCCGGTACGCTTATTGGTCAGATGCACATTACGCGCAATGAACTGCTGCAGGGCATTGAGATGGGCCCGCCGGTAGCGCACACGATGCGGCACCAAAGCCATCCGCAGCCGAGGTACAAAAGCCAGCAGTACATTCATACAGATAAAAGCCGCCAGCAGTGACAGCGCAAATTTAGGTAGTGTCAGATCAAACCAGTAATAATGCGCCACAAAGGCCGCAATCACCGTCGTCACAATCATACCGCAGCAGGCAACAAAACCGGCAACAAAAAAGTAATCATCGCTACGCCGCGCTAATACAGCATAAATCTCGCCACCGGTTTGCTGTTCAGCGGCGCGGATTGCAGCGGCAATACGCTCCCGATCTGCCTGCGATAGCTGGTTATGTAAATGATTTTTCATAAAATTATCGCCCTTTACCAGCTACCCGATGCGCCGCCGCCACCTGAGGAGCCACCACCAAGCGCAATCGTAACACCCAGCCATTCATAACGGCCGGGTCCGATTTTACGCCCGAAGATCGGTGCCAGCACTGAAAAACCAAAACCACCAAAGAAAATTGAAACCCAGAAAATCAGGAAGATAATTTCAACCCAGTCTGTCTGGTCTTCAGCCTCCTGCTGGTTGCGCTTGGCACGCGCCTGCAATTCTGCACCTTCACCACGCAGAACCTGCAAAATATCGTCCACGCCTTTGGTAACACCAGTGCCGTAATCACCGCTACGAAACTCAGGAATAATCGCATTCTGAATGATAATGCTCGACACCGCGTCCGTCATCGTGCCCTCAAGGCCGTATCCGACCTCAATACGCACTTTGCGCTCATTAGGAGCAACCAGCAGCAAAATACCATTATTCTCGGTTTTCTGCCCGATAGCCCATGCCCGATAAAGCCGGTTGGCATAGGTTTCGATATCCATGCCGTTCAGGCTCGGCACTGTGGCAATAACAATCTGGTCAGAGGATTCTTTTTCATAGGCAGCGAGCTTAGCAATCAGATCCTGCCTTTGTGCAGGCGATAATATATCGGCACCATCAACAACCCGATCCGTCAGCGCAATTGCTGGCTTATCTGCTGTTTGCGTAAAACCTGCACTTGAAAACCAGAGACTGGTGAAAACCAGCACCAGCGCCAGCATCACCATTCTTGTCAGAGACTGGAAAACAGTTTTTTCAGGATATGCCGTAGAAACCATACCGTTTCCCTAAAGTTTATAACTGCACATGCACAACCGGCTAAAGAAATCCGAGCGGGCAGAGTAGCCCTGCCCGCTCGTCAGGTCAGTTAAATTTAACTGTCGGTGCTGCCTGCGATGCCGGATCAATCGTAAAGGTTGGCATTGCCTCATTGTTCCAGAACCACAATGTCTTCCAGAGCATTGTCGGCATTGTCTTCAGACCGGTATTATAAACTCGCACAGCTTCAATATAATCGCGGCGGGCTACAGCAATACGGTTTTCAGTGCCTTCAAGCTGCGATTGCAATGCAAGGAAGTTCTGATTGGCTTTGAGATCAGGGTATTTTTCGACCACAACCATCAGGCGCGACAGAGCGCTGCTCAGATTGGCCTGATTATCCTGAAACTGCTTGAACATTTCCGGATTATTCAGCATTTCAGGTGAAATCTGGGTCTGCGTTGCCTTGGAGCGGGCTTCAATCACCGCTGTCAGCGTTTCCTGTTCATGGGCAGCATAGCCCTTCACAGTTTCAACCAGATTGGGGATCAGATCCGTACGGCGCTGATACTGGTTGAGCACTTCGCTCCACGCAGCCTTCGCCTTTTCTTCATTTGTCGGAATAGTGTTAAAGCCGCATGCTGCCAGCATCGGCATCAGCATCAGCAAAACAGCAGTTACAAGGCCACGTTTTTTAAAAAACGAAACCGGATTCTGGGCAGACGTCAAAGCGGCATTCACACCAGTCATGGAGATCTCCTTGTCATCACTGCGTTAAGCGCAGATCAATCTTCAGAATAGGAATATAGCGCAAATTTTCAAATGAAAATACACAGTTAATATCAACACTGCGAACTCACGTGTACTGTTAATACCATATGTTCTGCAGCACAGGCTCAGAATAAAAAAGACCGCGCTCTCAAGAGAACGCGGTCTTTAAACAAAATGCTTTCACACCAGACCTATCATCTGATGTTTGGCAATAAGCAGATATTATTCTGCAGCTGGTGCTTCTTCAGCAGGCGCAGCAGCAGCGGCAGCGGCTTCTTCAGCAGCAGCAGCGGCTTTTGCAGCTGCATCTTCTTCAGCCTGCTTGGCCATTGCCAGACGTTCCATAGCTTTTTTGCCTGGTGCGCCTTTGGTTGGGTTGCTTGCAGCTTCACGCTTGGCAAGACCAGCCTGATCAAGGAAACGCAATACGCGGTCTGTTGGCTGCGCGCCGTGACCGATCCAATACTGAACGCGTTCAGCATTGATGGTTACGCGGTCTTCCTTGTTAACCAGGGTCGCATTCCATGAACCCAGCTTTTCGATGAAACGGCCGTCGCGTGGTGCGCGAACATCAGCAACAACGATGTGGTAGTAAGGACGCTTCTTGGAACCGGCACGTGCCAAACGGATTTTAAGGGACATAATGTAACTTCCTTTTAGATGATAAATTATTGCGATCGGTCATCGCAAATTCGGTAGCACCGCTTAATGCGGCAATTTAACTTCCACTGTGATTGGCAGCGGTATGCTCATGATGCCGAATGACTTCCTTAACGATGAAGTTCAGGAATTTTTCAGCAAAATCAGGATCGAGGCTGGCGGTTTGTGCCAGACTGCGAAGACGTTCAACTTGTCGTTTTTCACGGGCAGGATCAGCGGCATTTAACCCGCGCTCAGCCTTGAGAACTCCGACAGCCTGTGTGCAGCGGAAACGTTCAGCCAGCATATGGATCAACGCTGCATCAATATTATCAATCGATGCACGCAAGGCCAGAAGTTCTGCCGGAATTGTCTGTTGTTCACTCATAATGCTCACTTCTTCTTTGGCAAGCCCGGAAGACCAGCAAGTCCGCCACCCAGCCCCGGAAGCTTTGGCGCACCTAATGGTGGCAAACCACCACCCATAGCACCGCCCATTTTACCGGAACCGAAGCCTGCAGCTTCAGCCTGTTTCTGCAGAGCTTCCAGCTGTTTAGGATCCATCGATGACAGATCAGGCATACCGCCCATACCACCAAGGCCGCCCATACCGCCACCAAGCCCCATTTTGCCGGCAAGGCCACCCATCATCTGCTTCATCATTCCGCCTTTGCCCTTCCCCATAGCTTTCATCATATCAGCCATCTGGAGATGCATTTTCAAAAGCTTGTTGATATCGGCAGCATTGGTACCCGAACCTTTGGCAATACGTTGCTTGCGGCTATGTTTAAGCAAAGCCGGATTGGCGCGCTCAGCCTTGGTCATTGAGCCGATAATCGCGAGCTGGCGGTCAAAAATCTTATCATCAAGACCGGCAGCAGCAACCTGATTCTTAATCTTGCCCATGCCTGGCATCATGCCCATAATACCGCCCATGCCACCCAGTTTTTTCATCTGGTGCAACTGGTCAGCAAGATCATTGAGATCAAACTTGCCAGCCTGCATTTTCTTGGCCATCGCTGCCGCTTTTTCGGCATCAATGTTTTCGGCAGCTTTTTCAACAAGGCTGACAATGTCACCCATGCCGAGAATACGGTCAGCAATACGCTTCGGATAAAACTCCTCCAGCGCATCCATTTTTTCGCCGGTAGCAATAGCTTTAATCGGCTTGCCGGTCACAGCGCGCATTGAAAGTGCTGCACCGCCGCGGCCATCACCATCCATACGTGTGAGGATGATACCGGTAATGCCAACACGCTCATCAAAATTGCGCGCCAGATTGACCGCATCCTGACCGGTCAGACTATCGGCAACCAGCAGAATTTCATGCGGATTGGCGGCTGCACGGATATCCGCCATTTCCACCATCAGCGGCTCGTCAATATGTGTACGACCAGCCGTATCAAGGATCACGACATCATGGCCGCCGAGCTTGGCAGCCTGCACAGCACGCGCAGCAATCTCAACCGGCATTTGTCCGGCAATAATCGGCAATGTATCAACACTGACCTGAACACCGAGCTGGCGCAGCTGTTCCTGCGCGGCAGGACGGCGTGTATCCAGCGATGCCATCAGAACTTTTTTCTTCTGGCGTTCTGTCAGACGTTTGGCAAGCTTACC
Source organism: Pseudochrobactrum mosebachae (assembly GCF_048914685.1). GTDB lineage: Bacteria > Pseudomonadota > Alphaproteobacteria > Rhizobiales > Rhizobiaceae > Pseudochrobactrum. The sequence goes on along the minus strand of NZ_CP128408.1, from coordinate 2,055,566 downwards.
GCTCGTGGTGGTTTTACCCGAGCCCTGCAAACCAACCATCATAATCACCACAGGCGCAGGCGCATGCAGATCGATCGACACACCTTCAGTGCCGAGCATTTCAACCAGTTCGTCATGAACGATCTTAACGACCATCTGACCCGGCTTGATGCTTTTCAGAATTTCAGCGCCAACCGCTTTTTCACGGACACGGTCGGTAAAACCACGAACCACTTCCAGCGACACATCCGCTTCAATCAGCGCACGGCGCACTTCACGCAACGCACCTGCCACATCGGCCTCAGAAAGAGCGCCGCGTCCGGTCAGGCCGTTCAGAATGGAGCCAAGACGCTCCTGAAGTGATTCAAACATCGTAATTTCCCAATCTGTCCCGGCTCAGTTCAGACCCGATATGCCGGATCCAAAAGCAGGTTCATTCCAAAAATCCTATATCAGACCAGACTTATAAGCCTGAACCTGTACTCAAAGCAAAACAGCACCCGAGGGCGCAACGCGCTGTCGGATGTTGACCTCCGGGATCTGTTTATACCATACGGGTCCCGGTCGGCTGCCTGAGAACTTATACTCATAGCGGAATTATCGCGCGTTCTTACAATATATGCCATTTGTGAGTCAAGCTTTGGCAATGAAAAACCCGTATAAACGGCAAGTCTCCATAACAATACAAAACTGTGACCAAAAAACAGCGACCTCAATCAAAGCCACAGACAGGCAGCCCTGCGCCTCATTCAGACCACATTCAGCAGACATCGCCCTAAAACTGAGTATAAACAGTTTTGAAATCATCAGCTTTCTGTAAAACACTGTTAACCATATAAACCTATAAAGCATCAGAGCAAAGTTTCAACGGGGCAGCGACATGCGGTCAAAGACCATCAAATCCACTCTTCGTCATCTCACATTGAGCGCCATTGGTGTCATCGCACTTTCCGGCGTTGCACAGGCTGCACAATGCGGCAATACCGGCGCCGGCTTTCCGGCATGGGTACAAAGCTTTAAGCAGGAAGCTGCAAGCCGCGGCATCAGCAAAAAAGCGCTGGCAGCACTCGACAATGTCAAATATGCAACCGCAACAATTAATGCTGACCGTAACCAGAAGAGCTTCAAGCTTTCCCTGAACGACTTCATGCAAAAGCGCGGCTCAACCACCATTATCAATCGTGGTAAAACGCTGAAAAAGCAGAATGCCGCCTTGTTTGCGAAAATCGAACAGCGTTATGGCGTGCCTGCAGGCCCGTTGCTGGCGATCTGGGGCATGGAAACCGGCTTTGGTAATTATCTTGGCAAGCAGCATACATTGTCAGCTGCCGCGACACTGGCCTATGACTGCCGCCGTTCAGAGTTTTTCACCAATGAACTTTATGCAGCTTTGCAGCTGATCCAGCGCGGCGATCTTAGCCCGAATGCGGTTGGCGCAATGCATGCAGAAATCGGCCAGACACAGTTCTTGCCTTCCAGCGTGCTTAAATATGGCGCAGATGGCGATGGCAATGGTCATATCGATATGGTTGGATCACGCGCTGATGCGCTGGCTTCCACCGCAAATTTCCTGAAAGCCCATGGCTGGCGCGCAGGTGCCGGCTATCAGCAGGGTCAGCCAAATTATGGCGCCATTCAGGGCTGGAACGCCGCCAGTGTTTACCAACAGGCAATTGCCATTATGGGTAAAGCCATCGACGGTAACTAGAGCACGTCACTATCAAGTTGAATCAACTTGATAGGCATGACAATGCGAAAAGCTATTTTCTAGAGCGAGCGCTGCGATCCAACCTGATCGTTCCCCGCTCTAGAGCTGTTTCAGGAAAAGTGGGAACCGGTTTTCCGTCCGAAACTGCGCTTAAACAAATAGATAGAGCGGTTTTTCTGCTTCAATAAAAAGTGAAAACTCTCTAAAATACCAAATGATAAAAACAAAAAACCGGCTGTGCAGCCGGTTTTTTTATAATCTAAACTCGTAATTTAAGCTGCCGGATCGGCCTCTTGCTCAGCGTCAGCCGGCATTTCATCCACATCGGGGCGAATAAAATCACCGCTCTCGGAATCCATCACCCATAATTCGCCGGTTGAAATATCAAACCATGCGCCGTGCAGTGTGAGTCGTCCTTTTTTCTCCAGAATATCCACGCAAGGAAAACTGCGCAGATTGTTCAGAGAATAACGGATGGAAATGCGTTCTAAAGCCGTCTGGCGTTCCGATTGCGTCATCAGCGTATTGGCTGTGATTGTCTCGGCAGCAGGAGCCAAAAGGCTCATCCATTTGCCAATAAAATCGCCCGGAGACAACGGCTGGCTGTCGAGATCCAGCGCTGATTTAATGCCGCCGCAGCGCCCGTGCCCAAGCACAACAATATGCTTGACCTTAAGGCTCTGCACAGCAAATTCCAATGCAGCGGATGCCGCATGATATTCACCATCCGGCTCATAAGGCGGAATCATATTGGCAACATTGCGCAGAACAAAAATTTCACCCGGACGGGTATTAAAGATGATCTCAGGAGCAGCACGGGAATCACAACAGGCAATAACCATTGTTTCCGGTGTCTGGCCTTGATCTGCGAGTTCCTTATACCGCATGCGTTGCTCAGAAAAATCTGACGCCATGAAGCTGCGATAACCGGAGAGAAGTGTGTCGGGAAGATCTACCATGATTTTTCGATAAACCCATATTGGTTCAAGATCAATCTAATATCTGCCTAATATTTGCCAAAAACCAATCAACTTCTTACCGCTCAGGCACTCATACCATTATCAGGATGTACCAGCCGGCGCAGTTGCACCATCGCCATCGGACGCTCGAGGCTGGAAGCATCAGCCTCCAGCATCAACTCATCAGAGCCGCGTTTTGCTGCCCGCGCCAAAATTTCAAACACCGCAGCCGTGGTTGTCTGCAACGCTTTTTCATCATTCATCCCGCTCATTTTACGGGCAAGAAAGACCGCCGATGTCAGATCGCCCATGCCATTGCCGGGCCCTTGCACGATGCGATGCTCGGCCATCAACGCCTGTGTACGAGAAACCAGAACATTGCTGATACTATCGCGCATCAATGCAAAAGCGGAAGTTATCAGCATCGTATCGGGGCCTGCGCGCATGGCCGCTTCCATAAGCTCCTGATTATTAGTCGGCTCGCTTTGGGTCAGCCATCCGAGCTCATAGCGGTTGGGTGTGGCAATATCTGCCAATGGTAATAGTAAATCACGAATAGCTACCGCTGTGGCCTCGGCCACATACAGCCCTGTAGTATCGCCAATGACCGGATCGCAAATATATTGCAGCTTCGGATTGCGTAATTTAAGCGTGGCAATCAAATGCGCCACCGCCTTTACCTGTGCGGCATTGCTCATAAAACCGGTCAGCACTGCACTGACCTCGTCTAGCCATGGCGCACGCTCGATATCAGCAATCAATGTGGAGAATTGCGCTTCATCAGGAATGATCCGGCCTGCAGGACCATGCCCCGGATGCCACGGCAATATCACCGTCGGCACTTCCCATACCGGATGACCAAGGCGCTCCAATGCAAACACTGCCGCTCTGTTGCCAATGGAGCCACGCACCACATGGCTGGAAATAACGATTACGGCACTGGTACTGGTCGGCGCAGAAGCAGTCATGGCATTACTCGGCAATCATTGCGGATGAAGATGTTTGAGAAGTTACATCATAATCCGCAAACATGGAAACGCTGACGCAAATAAAATCTGCGCAGTCTTTCAGCTTAAATCTTCACTCAATCAATGCGGATAATCAGCTTGCCAAAATTTTTACCCTCCAGCAGCCCGATAAAGGCCTGAGGTGCATTTTCAATCCCGTCGACAATATCTTCACGATAGCGCACCTGACCATTTTTAACCCATTGTGCCATCTGCTCATAAAAGACCGGTCGCTGATCACTGAACTCGCGCTGGATAAAACCGCGTATCGTCAGGCTTCTGGACAGGATTGCCCCCATCAGGCGTGGCAGCCGGTCAGGGCCTTCAAACAAACCGGTGCTATTATATTGTGCAATCAATCCGCAAACCGGTATCCGCGCAAATTCATTCAGCAATGGTAATACGGCGTCAAACACTTTGCCGCCAACATTTTCAAAATAAACATCAATACCAGATGGACAGGCATCTTTAAGCGCCTCGGCAAAATCCGCACGATGATGATCAAGCGCAACATCAAAGCCAAAGTCATCTGTCAGAGCGCGGCATTTATCGGCTCCGCCGGCAATACCAACAGCGCGCGCATTTTTGATATGCGCAATCTGCCCGACCGCGGAACCAACCGGTCCGCTTGCGGCCGCTACAACCACAGTTTCACCGGCTTTTGGCTTACCAATGGTTAAAAGCCCTGAATATGCTGCAAAACCCGGCATCCCAAGAACCCCAAGTGCAGTGGTAACGGGTGCTGCATCCGGATCAAGTTTGCGTAACGCCGCCCCTTCGGCAAGTGCATATGTCTGCCAGCCGGAATACGACAAGACCATATCACCAACCGCAAAACCCTGATGACGGCTGGCTATAACCTCACCAACTGTGCCACCCTCTATAGGGTCGCCAACAGCCAGCGGTGCTGCATAGGATTTGGCGTCACTCATCCTGCCGCGCATATATGGATCAAGTGATAGATAACGCAATTTAAGCAGAACCTGCCCGTCAGCAGGCTGCCCAACCGCGGCTGTCTCAATCCGAAAATTCTCCGGAACCGGTTTACCAATCGGACGCGAGGCAAGCACAATACGCTTTGTTGAAATTTCAGTCATAAGCAACCGATCCTTTCATAACGTGAAACAGCTTCAGCAACCAACTGTCTGCTTTCCTGAGCAAAACTGCCAGCCTTATCTTTGTGTCCGTTTCAACGACAGGGAATTATTGTTCGCTTTCACAGCATATAAACAAAAAACCCCGCCAATGCGGCGGGGTTTTTTACGATCAGGATCAGTTTTTCATATGGCCTGAAAAGTTTTTAATTTAGCCCATCGTCGGAATGACAAACTCGGCACCGTCTTTAACGCCAGACGGCCAGCGTGATGTCACGGTTTTGGTTTTGGTGTAGAAACGGAAGGCATCAGGGCCGTGCTGGTTGAGATCGCCGAAGCCAGAACCTTTCCAGCCACCGAATGTGTAATAAGCAATTGGCACCGGAATTGGTACATTGATACCAACCATACCAACCTGAACACGGCTTGCAAAATCACGTGCAGCATCACCGTCACGGGTGAAGATTGCAACACCATTGCCATATTCATGTTCATTTGGCAGTGCCAGTGCTTCTTCATAAGTATTGGCGCGTACCACGCTCAGCACAGGGCCAAAAATCTCTTCTTTGTAAATCCGCATATCTTTGGTCACATGGTCGAAGAGGCAGCCGCCAAGATAGAAACCGTTTTCATAACCCTGCATTTTGAAATCGCGGCCATCAACAACCAGTTTTGCGCCTTCTTCAACACCGAGATCAACATAACCGCGTACGCGCTCCAGTGCCTGACGGGTGACCAGAGGACCATAATCAGCGCTTGCATCAGTAGAAGGGCCGATTTTGAGACTTTCAACACGCGGAATAAGCTTTGCCATCAAACGTTCAGCGGTGTCATGACCAACCGGAATAGCAACTGAAATTGCCATGCAGCGCTCACCGGCAGAGCCATAACCGGCACCGATCAGTGCATCCACAGTCTGATCCATATCGGCATCTGGCATAATGATCATATGGTTTTTAGCGCCACCAAAGCACTGTACGCGCTTGCCGTTGGCACAACCGCGCGCATAAATATATTGCGCAATCGGGGTAGAACCAACAAAGCCGATGGCTTTAACATCCGGATCATCGAGCAGCGCATCCACCGCTTCTTTATCACCATTGACCACATTGAAAATACCGGCCGGAAGGCCAGCTTCCATAAACAATTCAGCAAAGCGCATCGGCACGCCCGGATCACGCTCGGAAGGCTTGAGAATAAATGCATTGCCGCAGGCAATCGCCGGTCCTGCTTTCCACAGCGGGATCATTGCCGGAAAGTTAAACGGCGTGATCCCCGCCACCACACCGAGCGGCTGGCGCATCGAATAAGTGTCGATACCAGTACCGGCAGAATCCGTAAATTCGCCCTTCATCAGATGCGGGGCGCCTAAGCAAAACTCAATGACCTCGAGACCGCGCTGAATATCGCCTTTGGCATCCGGAATGGTCTTGCCGTGTTCACGAGCCAGCAGTTCAGCAAGGCTATCATATTCTGCCTCCACCAATTCAAGAAATTTGCGCAACACGCGGGCACGGCGCTGCGGATTGGTAGCGGCCCACTCAACCTGAGCAGCTTTGGCGTTTTCAACAACCCCGCGCACTTCTTCTTTTGTCGCCAGCGCAACATGGCCAAGAACCGCACCATCCATCGGCTGATAAAACTCTGTGCTGCGCCCGCTTGTTCCGGCCACATGTTTACCGCCAATGAAATGTCCGACCTGTTTTACCATTTTGCTCTCCCTGAAATTATAAATTCGAATTCAACTTCTATTGCGCTATCATCGCCCTGCAAAAAATAGTTTTCAATAGCTCAAAAAACGTATCCGTTGTGCAAAAATGCATATAAGCTTAGATCATGAACTGGGATGATATTCGCATATTCCTCGCTATTGCCCGCTCCGGACAAATTCTCGGCGCGGCCAAAAAGCTCGGCCTCAACCACACCACCGTATCGCGGCGGCTGACAGCGCTTGAAGCCAGCCTCAAAACCACATTGCTGATCCGTCGCACCAATGGCTCGGAACTCACTCAGGCCGGAGAGGAGTTTCTGCTTTCAGCAGAGCGCATGGAGGCAGAAATGCTAACCGCGCATGCCCATCTTGCCAATGCCGATATCGCCATTTCCGGCATCATTCGCATTGGCGCGCCTGACGGCTTCGGGGTTAATTTTCTGAGCCCCAGACTGGCAAGATTTTCAACGCTATATCCTGACCTGACCATTCAGCTGGTTCCGGTTCCGCGTTCATTTTCACTATCGCGTCGTGAGGTGGATATTGCTATCAGCGTTGAGCAACCGGCAACAGGACGGCTGGTTGCCCGCAAACTCACCGGTTATAATCTTGGTCTTTATGCGCATAAAAACTATCTTGCCCGCTTTGGCACCCCTGAGACGATAGAGGATTTAAACACTCACCGGCTGATCGGTTATGTGGAAGATCTTGTGGCTACGCCGACACTCGATTATGCACGTGAAATCAGCCGCGAATGGAAGCCCGGCTTTGAAGTCTCAAGTGCGCTGGGTCAGGTAGAGGCTGTTAAAGCGGGGGCTGGCATTGGGATATTGCACGGGTTTATCGCCCGCGAATATCCGGATCTGATCGAGATATTGCCGCACAAACGTATTCAGCGGTCTTATTGGCTGTCTTATCATGAATCCGCACGTACATTGCGCCGCATTCATGCCGTTGCCGATTTCATCGCAATGCTGGTAGAAAAAGAGCGGCATTTATTCAGCTGAGATTAATCGATGGTAGCGCAATCGCAGTAAAACGAGCGTCGCAATCAACACGATTACTGGCACGATCAGCGACCAGATACCAATATAATTATACAGCACTGCGCCTGATACCGCACCGCATACCAGCGACATCCAAACCGCCACATGCTGCAGCCAACGCTTGCGCGGCATGTGCCCGCGCAAGCCATTTGCCAGATCACTGGCTGCATTGAAAATTGTGCCCGTTACAAAAGTTGTACCTAGCCGCGCTGAACCATGGGGTTGAAACACGGCATTTTGCGCACCCATAGCACTCGCCAGCAGCACCATCGGCATATAGAGGGCATCCACAGTCTGATTTAAGACCAGAACACTGAGTAGCAGGATAATGACCAGCACCATTACCGGGCCGGAATACCAATGCGCATCATTAGCTCGGATAAACGCTGCAATAAAAGCACCACAGAAAAACATACCGATCAGAATAAGCGGCATCATAAGGTTTTGCGCACGTAATAATTGAGCAGCACTGCCCTCGGGTCCGCTCATGGCCAGCCCCAGCTGTGTGGTATTCCCGCTCATAAAAGAAGCAAAATATCCACCCAGCTCAATGAAAGCCAAAGCATCAATGAAACCGGCAACGGCCGTAAGAACTAATCCGGTTAACAATCTGACAGGTGGTATCATCAAGCTCACATCAATTAAAACGCAAAGAATAATCATATAGATGAACTCATGAATTATTTTCTGAGTTCACATTGCCGCAAGATACTCTTTACCTGCCCTAAAACAAAGCCTGCCGGATTTTAGACCGGCAGGCTTTTAAATTCATGTTTTTTGTCTGATCAGGCGCGCTTTACCAGTCGCAGAATTACCAGCAAGATCACCGCACCGATAAAGGCGTTGATAATTGAACCAACTATGCCTGCTCCAACTGCAAAGCCCAGACGCGGAAACAACCAGCCGGCCAGAAATGCACCGATGATACCAACAACAATATTACCTAAAACACCAAAACCGCCGCCCCGCACGACCTGACCGGCCAACCAGCCAGCAACAAGACCAACGATAAGAAATACCAGTAAGCTCTCTATACCCATTATAATCTCCAATACAAAATCTTTGCCCGTTTCATACAAGCTGCGATGATTAATCTATCTGTGCGCAGATTTTAAAGCTCACAAGCATATACTTCCCATACACATATGAACTCCGTCATAAACATAACGCGAAAGTGACGAAATGGCTGCATGGATCTGCAAAATAACTCAGCAACAGCATAAAGTCCTGCAATAGAAGGATTCTGACAACACTCTTATAGTTATTTTCTTACTTGTAAAAATTACACTCTAACAAAATGCTTGCTAAATTTCAGTAAGTTAATAGAGTTGCTGCATACACTGCTCTCTTATGGGGATACGAAGGTGGAAGCCATCTGGGATGCCGCAGCGGAAAACACCTCTGGAACATCAGAAACATCATCTCCGCCTCAGGCAGGTCCGGCTCTGTTTCAGGCAGGCTTACCGCGCTTTCCTATTATCGATAACCGTAATGACCCTATCCTTGATACAATTGTGGCCATGGCGGCCAGTATTTGCGAAGTACCTGTTGCAGCCATCAATCTGATATCGCAGGAACAGCAAAAATTTAAAGCGGTCTTCGGTATCAGCATTGACACACCTCCGCTTGAACAATGCTTTTGTCGTCAAACTATACTCGACGATGATATTTTTATTGTCAGCGACGACGATATCCATTCTGCCTTAAACGGTGAGCCGGCTTCTCAACCCAGCACATTTTACAAGTTTTATGCCGGCTTAAAATTGACAAGCAGTTGCGGCACTATTTTTGGTACCTTGCTAATACTCGATAAGCATCCTCGTCATTTACAATCACAACAAATCAAAGAATTACGCCGTCTCGCACGTCTCGCCAGCTCGCATATGGAGATGCAAATCCTCTATCAGGAGCAACAACATAAAGAGCAGCTTAATCAGCTCATTATTGAAAATGCGTTGGATTATGCGATTATCACCACAAGTCTGAGCGGGAAAATTACCAGCTGGAATGCCGGCGCAAAAAAACTATTTGGCTGGAATGCAGCAGAAATTCTGAACCAATCAGTTGATATTCTATTTACTCCGCAAGAGCGTGATAAGAATATCCCTGAAATTCGCCGTATCAATGCCCTGCATCATCAGCAGGATACTGTAGAGCGCTGGCATATACGCAAGGATGGCAGTCTGTTTTGGGCAAGCGGCCAGCTATTACCACTTTATGACAATGACGGACAAATCCAGGGCTTTCTCAAAATCCTGATCGACCGGACTTTTGCCCGCGATCAGCAGGAAAAACTACGAGAACATGAGGAAATGCTTCGCCTTTCTCAGGAAGCCGGCGGCATCGGTGTTTTTGACTTTGACTTTATAACCCATACCCTCACTGTGACCGATCAAATCAAGCGGATTTACGGTATTGATCCCAATGTTAGCATCAGTATTGAATTGTTTGAAAAACTCGCTGGCACAGATGATGCCGGTAAACCAAACCTCATCAGAACTCTGGCTGATACAGTAACTGCTCGGCCATTTACACAACAGACCGATCATCGTGAATACCGCATTCGCCGACTTGATAATCATCAGGAATGCTGGGTCGCACGCTCAACAGAATTACTGAGTGATGAAAAAGGCAAAATCATTCGTATGCGTGGCGTAATACAAGATATTACAGCCCGCAAAAATGCTGAACAACAGCAGGCCGTGCTTACGGAAGAGCTTGCTCATCGCAGCAAGAATATTCTGGCGGTGATACAGGGCATTGCCAATCAGACCTTGCGCAGTACAACCGGTGCCGAAGAAGCCCGCGCAGCTTTTGAAGCCCGCATTATGGCGCTGAGTAAAGCACAAGATGTACTCACCCATGGTGCCAGTTCTGCCAACGCTCAATTATCTGAAATTACCGCAAACAGCCTGTCCATTCATGTCGGCGCTGATAAAGCACGTGTCCATATTGAAGGCCCACCGGTGACCCTTGGCTCGAAACAAGCACTGTCGATGGTTATGGCACTGCATGAGCTGGGTACCAATGCAGTTAAATATGGCGCGCTCTCCAATGCGGATGGCAGCATTGAAATTCAATGGCATTTTGCCAATGATCGTTTTGTTTTTTGCTGGAAAGAACGTGGGGGTCCGCCTGTGAACAAGCCAACAAGACGCGGCTTTGGCTCGCGCCTGATTGAGCGCACTTTAGCAGCCAGTCTGGGCGGCACCGCAGAATTACAGTACCTGCCGGAGGGGCTTGTGTTCCGGCTTGATGCCCCTGCCAATATGAGTAAATGCTGAAACTCTCAGTCATCAGCCTTGTTTCCGGCTGATAACTGCTTTTAGAATAGTGTTATATCAGCCTAAGTGTCTGAAGGCCTGAATAACCTGATCATAAACACCGCGCTTAAACGGCACGATCAGCTCCGGCAGTTCCTGCATCGGTTTCCACGCCCATTGGTCAAATTCGGCCTCATGGCCACCAGGCGGCGGATTGATTGCAATCTCGCTCTCATCTCCCTCGAAGCGATAAGCAAACCAGCGCTGTGTCTGACCACGATATTTGCCATGCAGCGCGAGCCCCAGCAAATGCGGTGGCAAATCATAATTAATCCAATCTGGCGCCTCCGCCAGAAGGCTGACCGAGCGCATGCCGGTTTCTTCATAGAGTTCACGCAATGATGCTGATTTGGGGTCTTCCCCCTCATCAATGCCGCCTTGGGGCATCTGCCATAGCTGGGTCGCGCCATCCATCTCGCCATTAGGCTCCACGATGCGGCGACCTGCCCAAACCTTGTCCTCAGCGTTTAATACCATAATACCAACACAAGGACGGTAAGGCAGTGTTGTCAGATCACGTTTTTCAGTCATTTTTTACTCTTCACTATACATATAAGACAAAAAACGCGGGAGACAGACCCCGCGTTTTTTTTATTTTTATCGTTGCTCACTGCTTAGCAGATTTTGGCAGATCTTTTTTAGGATCCGGCGGAAAAGCCGCATTGGCCATTTCCCCGCGCAGCAATTTCAGCGCCTCATTCAGCTGAATGTCATCCTTAGGCTCAAGCGGCACATAGGCAGATGAACCGGAACCAGCATCATCTTCATCGGCACCTTTGATATGGCCTTTAAGACCTGCTTCGCCTTTAGTAACAACATCGCGACCTTTAAGCTCATCCGGCAATGGCTGTTCCACCTTGATATCCGGTGTAATGCCCTTGCCCTGAATGGACTTGCCTGAAGGTGTGTAATAAAGCGCGGTGGTGAGACGCAAGGAACCGTTTTCGCCAAGCGGGATAATGGTCTGCACTGATCCCTTACCAAAGGACTGAGTTCCGAGCACAGTTGCGCGACGATGATCCTGCAGCGCACCGGCCACAATTTCAGACGCACTGGCAGAACCGCCATTGATCAGCACGATGACCGGTTTGCCCTTGGTGAGATCGCCCGAACGGGCATCAAAGCGGGTCACATCCTGTGGATCGCGGCCACGGGTTGAAACAACTTCGCCTTTATCAAGGAAAGCATCGGAAACGCCGACGGCCTGATCCAGCAAACCACCCGGGTTAAGACGCAGATCAAGCACATAGCCTTTCAGCTTGTTGTCAGGCACCTGTGACTGAATATCCTTAATGGCGTTTGTCAGATCATCGGAGGTTTTTTCCGTAAACGAAATCACCCGCAGATAACCGACATCATTCTCAACACGGTAGCGAACTGCTTTAACCTTGATGATCGCGCGTTTGATCGACAGCTTGATCGGTTTGTCAGCGCCCTGACGGATAAGTGTCAGCTCGATCGCATCATTAACCGGTCCGCGCATCTTATCCACAGCATCATTCAGCGTCATACCACGCACTTCGGTGCCATTGATCTGGGAGATCAGATCGCCCGCAAGCACGCCTGCTTTGGATGCCGGCGTGTCATCAATCGGAGCAATAACTTTGACCAGATCATTTTCCATGGTCACTTCAATGCCCAGACCGCCAAACTCACCCTTGGTCTGCACGCGCATATCCTGCGCAGCTTCCGGGTTGAGATAGGAAGAATGCGGATCAAGCGATGTCAACATTCCGTTGATCGCGGTTTCAATCAGCTTTTTATCTTCAGGCGGCGTCACATATTGCTGGCGCACACGCTCAAAAATATCACCGAAAATCGCAAGTTCTTTATAGGTGTCGTTATTGGCAGCGTTGGCTGATGAAGCCGGAGCCCCTTGCACAACGACCATCGCCGAAGCCCCCATCAAGGCACCTGCGAAAAGAAGCGACAGTTTACGTATCATCTTGTGTCCTTCCGGAATGCCTGTCGGTCCACCAAGGGGTCGGATCGACGGATTTCCCATCTTTTCGAAATTCTATGTAAAGCATCGGTGAAGAATTACCACTATCCAGTGAAGCCACACTGGTTAAAAGCTTATCTCCCATAGCCCCAACCGGTTCGCCAGCAAGGACAAACTGCCCCTGAGCTACATTGATTCTGCCCATACCTGCCATGACGATATGATATCCGCCACCAACATCAAGGATCAAGAGCTGACCATAGGAGCGAAATTGCCCAGCAAAAAGCACAACGCCATCAGAAGGTGACGTAATCGTGGCATTTTTTGGTGTTTGTAACATTTCTCCGGCCTGAGGCCGCCCGAAATCGTCTTTCTGACCAAATTTCTTTGTGACCTTACCGCTGACAGGCAAAACCAACTGCCCCTGTAAGGTAGTAAAATCTACCCGTGCGGAAAGAAAATTTTCATTTGGTTGCGCAGCGCGCTCCTGCCCTTGTGCCAAACGCTGCTCTTCAGCCTCGCGTGCGGCATCAGCAGCAGTGCGTACATTATCCATCCGCTCCTGCAATGAGGCGATCAGATCTTTTAAGGACGTGGCTTTTTTTGCCAGCTCTTCAGAATGCGCACGCTCTGCAAGCAGGTTCTCTTCAGACTGACTGTATAGCTTTTTCTTTTCTTCCAGCAACAGCTCCTGCTTTTGACGTTCTTCCATCTGTGCCATCCGGCTTTCTGTCAAACGTGCCTGCTCATCACGGATACCCGCCTGCAGCCGCTGCATTTCTTTCAGGTCGCCCATCAGCTCTAAGGTCTGCTCACGCATCTCCGGCACCACAGCACCAAGCAAAACCGCAGAGCGCACAGAGGCAAGCGCATCATCTGGGCGCACCAGAATAGCCGGTGGCGGATTAAGCCCCATCCGCTGCAATGCAGCCAGCACCTCGGCCAGCACAGTGCGCCGCGCGCGCAGCGAAAGCCGGATGCCATCTTCCTGCTCGCTCAGCGCCGTCAGCTTTTGGCCTGCAGCCTCAATATCTTCAGATAGTTTCTTGTCGGTTTTAGCCGATTGAATGAGCGCCGCAGTCAGGGTCGCCTGATCTTTCTTCAACTCCGCAACGCTGGCTTCAAGCTTTTCCAGTTTTTCTTGAGACAGCGCAATTTCGCTGGTAACCGCTTCCAGACTGCCGGAAACTTTTTGATGCTCTTGTTCAAGCGGCACCGGAACTTGTGCCGGCTCCTGCGCTACAACAACACCAGTCATAGCCATCAGCACAATCACAGGCATTACCAGAAACATGCGCCTCTGATCGCTTGCAATCGCATTCATGAAATTTGTGCAACCCAATACACTGATTATTTTCTTCACCGGTCTAAAACTGATTTGTAATAAGCGTTCAATTGTAACGGTAAATATATAACAAAAAAATATCAAACCCGGTGATACGGGTGACCGGAAAGAATTGTCACGGCGCGATAGAGTTGTTCAGCAATTAAAATACGTGCCAATTGGTGCGGCCAGGTCATTTTGCCCATCGCTAATACCAAATCGGCTCGCGCGCGCAATTGCGGATCGTGCCCGTCGGGACCGCCAATGGCTAAAATCAGTTGCCTTTTACCGCCATCGCGGATTTTACCAAGCTGCTCGGCAAAAGCTTCAGAGCCTAGTTCTTTGCCGCGCTCATCCAGCAGGATCAGCGCTGCGCCATTATCCAGTGCTTCATGCAAGCGCACCGCCTCATCAGCCTTACGCTGGTCGGCAGTACCACCCCTGCTTTCAGTGATTTCGCTGACACCGGTAAATTCAAAACCCAATGGCGGGCCGGATTTTGAAAAACGGTCAAAATACCGCTCTGCCAGCTCCTTCTCAGGTCCAGCCTTCATTTTTCCGACCACATACACTGAAACACGCATAATCAGCAAAACCTCTGCCCGCCAACGACACTACCTGTCAGGCAGTTTTTACTGCGTCACTCAGCTGTATACCTGCGACGCAGTACTATTTTGAAAACTGCATAAAGTGAATTCATGCAGCATCATAATCAATGAACTGATTTTTTGCTTGCCTTGGTTTGATCTGCATCAGGTGTGACCCAGATTTTTTCAAGATTGTAAAATTCGCGGATTTCCGGATGGAAAATATGGATAATAATATCACCAGTATCCACCAGAACCCAATCAGCCCCTTCAAGACCTTCGATCATCATATCACGCACACCGATTGCTTTCAGTGCAGTCAACATATGATCGGCCACCGCACCAACATGGCGCTGTGAACGGCCGGAAGCGATAACCATATAATCGCCCAGCGCAGATTTTCCGCGCAGGTCGATAGAAATGATATCTTCAGCCTGGGAATCGTCAAGGCTTGCAAGCAAGACCTCTAAAGCATGAGACACAGAGGCTTCGCCGCTGATCTTTGCTGGTGAAGGAGTGTTAACTTCCTTCTTTTCAATAGCTGTTCTCAATGAGTACCTTTCCGAGAAGAACAACGCCACACGGCAAACACTGCTCGCGTAACTATAAAAGTGGCAGAGACCTGTGACTGTTTCAAGACACAGGCTCCCATATTTTTTGTACTGTCAATAACTGAAGTCAGTCAGCACAATATTCGTATCAGTCATCAGCCTGCTGTCGACGCAATTGCGTAGAAGACAATTCCGACTGGGGGCCATGAATAAACACCCATGCCGGAGCCTTACACAGTGGCAATCGAGCAGCCTCAGCTTCAGGTAAACGAGCGGCACTGAATTGCTGCGCCATCACCGAATTTTCTGCTGCAAAATTCGAACCCGGACGATTGATCACCGCAATCGGATAGGTGCGCACAATCTCTTCCCATTCCTGCCAATGGTGGAAACTGTCAAGATTATCCGCCCCCATAATCCAGACCAGATGGGCATCAGGATAATGTTTGCGAACCAGACCAAGCGTATCAGCGGTATAGCGCACCTGAAAGGATGCTTCAAAAGCCGTCACGCGCATACGCTTATCGGTAATCAGCTTTTCACTCAACTCTATCCGCTCATAAAGCGGCGCCAAGGCGCCACTATCCTTGAGAGGATTGCCGGGTGTTACCATCCACCAGATTTGATCCAGCTTTAAACGCTCTAAGGCAAGCTCTGCCACAAGAACATGTCCGGCATGGGGCGGATTAAACGAACCACCGAATAATCCGATTTTCAAGCCGTTTTTTTCACCAGACTTGCCATCAGCTTTCACATCAGGCATCTGCAGGTACCGTGGCGGAATGCGTTTGAAAGCTTCTATATCAGATGTCTTCGCTTTATCCGCCATGGTTTTTATTTATACCCGCGTCTGACCGTTACCGCGCACGCGATATTTAAACGATGTCAGCTGCTCAACACCAACAGGTCCGCGCGCATGCATCTTACCGGTGGCAATGCCGATTTCAGCCCCCATACCAAACTCGCCGCCATCAGCAAATTGTGTCGAGGCATTATGCAGCAAAATAGCTGAATCAATCTCATTAAAGAAGCGCTCGACAACCAGATTATCTTCAGCAATCACAGCTTCCGTATGATGCGATGAATAGCGGTTGATATGCGCCAAAGCACCATCAATCCCATCAACCAGCGCCACTGAAATAATCGCATCGAGATATTCCGTTGACCAATCCGCATCGGTGGCAGCGTCACACTGGCTGTAAAGGGCACACACCTCTTCACTACCGCGAAGGGTGCAACCGGCCGCAACCAGCGCATCCAAAACTGGGGTCAAATGGCTTGCCGCCGCTTTACGGTCAATGAGCAAGGTTTCCGCAGCGCCGCAAATACCGGTGCGGCGCATTTTGGCATTAACGGTCACAGCTTCAGCCATCGCAATGTCTGCACTGGCATCCACATAAAGATGGCACAGCCCTTCAAGATGCGCAAAAACCGGCACCCGTGCCTCTTCCTGCACGCGCGCAACCAGACTTTTGCCACCACGTGGCACAATCACATCGACCGTCCCATTCAAACCTTTGAGCATTTCGCCGACCGCTGCACGATCTGTGACCGGCACCATCTGAATTGCGGCTTCCGGCAATCCGGCAGATTTCAAACCTTCTGCCAAAGCAGCATGAATTTCGCGTGAGGAATGTACAGAATCTGAACCGCCACGCAAAATAACCGCGTTACCGGCTTTCAGGCACAAGGCTCCGGCATCCGCGGTCACATTCGGGCGGCTTTCATAAATCACGCCGATCACACCAAGCGGCGTACGCACACGCTCAATATGCAAGCCATTAGGCCGATCCCAAGCGGTTATCACTTCGCCAACCGGATCTTTCAGCGCGGCAATCGCACGAATGCCATCGGCCATAGCGCGGATACGTGTTTCATCAAGCTTCAGACGATCAATAAAAGATGCAGCCGTACCCGCCTCCTCTGCTGCCGCCACATCAAGAACATTGGCATTGAGGATCAGGTCTTTACGGCGCAGCAAAGCTTCAGCCATACCAATCAGTGCGGCATGTTTGCGCTCGCCAGAGGCAATCGAAAGTGGGCCGGCAGCTACACGCGCTTTGCGCCCAATCTCCAGCATAATATCGACTACAGACAGTTCTTCAGCCATCAGACACTCTCCTCAAGCACAGCCTGCACCGCTTCACGGCTGCCACGCACGACCAGATCATTGCGATGCACCATCGACGAGCGGGCAAAATAACCAAGTATAGCTTCAATTTCACTGCTTTTATGACCGGCAATTCTCAAAGCATCACCGGCATCATAACCGGCAAGGCCGCGGGCAACTTCCATACCCTGCATATTGACAATAGACACAGTATCACCGCGCTGGAAATCCCCGTGCACTTCACGCACACCGGCAGGCAGCAAAGACTTGCCTGATTTCAGCGCTTTCAAAGCACCATCATCAATAACCACTCGCCCTGCGGCTTCCAGATGACCGGAAATCCACACTTTCCATGCATTCACCGGCGCATGGGACGGCATAAACAAAGTGGAACGCTCACCCTTGTCAATTGCAGCCAGCGGATTCATCCGGATACCGGATGTAATAATCATCGCTGTGCCTGCGGCATTGGCAATCTTACCGGCATCAAGCTTGGTTTTCATCCCGCCACGCGACAATTCGGATGCAGCTGCACCCGCCATTGCCTCAACATCCGGTGTAATCGCCTCAACCAGTGGCAGAAATTCAGCATTCGGGTCTTTATGCGGCGGCGCGGTGTAAAGACCGTCAATATCCGATAATAAGATCAGCAGATCAGCGCCCAGCATGGTGGCAACACGTGCTGCCAGCCGGTCATTGTCACCATAGCGGATCTCATTGGTTGCCACAGTGTCATTTTCATTGATGACCGGTACAGCTTTAAGCCTCAGCAATGTTTCAATTGTTGCACGGGCATTCAGATAGCGGCGGCGTTCTTCTGTATCCGACAGTGTCAGCAACACCTGTCCGGCAACAATATTATGCGCGCCCAGCACATCCGCATAGGCTTTAGCCAAAGCGATCTGTCCGGCAGCAGCAGCAGCCTGACTTTCTTCAAGCTTCAATGTGCCGGCAGGCAGACCCAGCACAGTGCGTCCCAATGCAATCGCACCGGAAGACACCACAAGCACTTCCACACCTTGCATCTGCAGGGCGGCAATATCCGCCCCCAGACTTTCCAGCCAGAGTTGCTTCAGGCCCTTAGCGCGATCCACCAACAGCGCCGAGCCGATTTTTACAACAATACGACGATAGCTTTTCAGCGCCCCGATCGACATTACCCGCTCACTTATTTCTTGCATCAGCCTTGGCTGCCAACAAGTCCGCCTCTTCTGCACGGCTTTGCTCAATAATGCGAGCCAGCTCACGCAGCGTGGTTTCAATACCCTCGCGGCTTACCGCAGAGAGCAACATCGGCTCGCGACCACAGGCCTTTTTCAGCGCTTTGATCTTTTCTTTGCGTGCATCCGGATCAAGCGTATCTACCTGAGACAATGCTACGATTTCCATCTTATCGGTCAGGCCATGGCCATAGGCCTCAAGCTCACCACGGATCACGCTATAGGCTTTCGCAACATCTTCTTCCTGCGCTGAAATCAAATGCAACAGCACACGGGTACGCTCAACATGGCCAAGGAAGCGGTCACCAAGACCAATACCTTCACTTGCACCCTCAATAAGACCCGGAATATCCGCAATCACGAATTCACGCGCATCAACCCGCGCAACACCAAGATTTGGATGAAGCGTGGTAAACGGATAATCCGCAATTTTCGGTTTGGCCGCAGTAACGCTGGCAAGAAAGGTCGATTTTCCGGCATTGGGCAGTCCAACAAGTCCGGCATCAGCAATCAGCTTCAAACGCAGCCAGAGCGTGCGCTCAATACCTTCAAGACCTGGATTGGCACGACGTGGCGCCTGATTGGTTGAGGTTTTGAAATGCAGGTTACCGAAACCGCCATTACCGCCTTTTGCAAGACGATAGCGCTGGCCAACAGTGGTCAAATCGCAAATCAGCGTTTCATTGTCTTCTTCAAAAATCTGCGTACCAACCGGAACTTTCAGGATGACATCATCCCCCTTACCGCCGGTCATATTGCGACCCATACCATGCATACCGGTTTGCGCCCGGAAATGCTGCTGATAGCGATAATCAATCAAGGTGTTGAGACCGTTAACAACCTCAGCCCAGACGTCACCGCCACGACCGCCATCACCGCCGTCAGGACCGCCGAACTCAAGAAATTTCTCACGCCGGAACGAAACCGCACCAGCACCACCATTACCGGCGCGGATATAAATTTTTGTCTGGTCGAGAAATTTCATGTGCTTACCTTTTCCGGCAAAACCGGTTATCGGACAGTCCGACAGTGAGAGACGAAAATTGCAGTCTTAAGCGCTTGCAAATCCAAATGTAATATTTGTCTGAGCCAATACAGCAAAAAACCTGACTTGAAAACTGCCGGACATAAGAGTTACTCACTATACATACCATATAGCCATGCATGTATGCTGTCTGGCTCAGGTTCTGGCTCTACGCTCAGCACCTTTTAGAGTTAGAGCGGATATTTTCTCTTGAAGAAAAAACACTCCATTTATTTTACACGCAATTTGCTCCGAAATTGCTACATCTTTCGGGATGCGCTCTAATCATTGACCGGAACCACGTAATTCCAGCCAATGCTGACGTGTCATCACATAGCATTCTACCGGTATATCGCCATCAAGACCTGATACACCAACGGCAGAACCAGTGTGTTTAAAGCCACATTTTTCAATAACCCGCCTTGATCCGGCATTACGGCTTTGCGCGCTGATATAGACCTGTTCCAGCGACAGACTACGAAATGCCAAATCAATCAGCACGGTTGTTGCCTCGGTTGCATAGCCTTTGCCCCAATAAGGCTCGCCCAGCCAATAACCAATTTCAAAGCCCGGTCCGTATTTATGGTCGTGCAATGTGATACAGCCGATAAACTCACCGGTCTCGGCAAGTGTTATTGCATACACAAACTGCCCCACAGCACCCGATGCAGCACGCTCGGCAAAACCTTCAGCCATTTCACGCGAATAAGGATGCGGCATTCTCGCCAGCATCCGTGCCACATTCAGATTATTGGCGAGCTGCGTCATCGCATCCACATCTTCTTCATGAGGTGGCCGCAAAACCAAGCGCTCGGTAATCTGAACAGGAGACTCCCGCACAACAACATCACCACCATAAGCGCCGGTGAGCCCTGCACCTTTCAGGTCAATATCAGGCAATCCGCTGGTCAGGTTTTTTGTCTGTTTGTCGTCATCGTGCAAAAATGCATCGGCGGGTGTTTTTGTCATGGGCATTTTCAGACCACTTATGGCCGTCCTCCGATTAAATAAAAAGGGGAGATGGTTTCCCATCTCCCCTTCAATATTTTGCCCGGATTAGAAGGCTTCACATATCGGGTTCAACAGGAACACCGGCATATGAATGGAGCACCGGTTACTCCGCAGCTTCCGCCACTGGATTCACAGATACAAAGGTACGGCCATTTGCTTTGGTCTTGAAAGAAACAACGCCGTCTGCCTTAGCAAACAAGGTATGATCTGTACCCATGCCTACATTTGAACCCGGATGCCATTTTGTACCGCGCTGGCGAACAATGATGTTGCCTGCGATAACAGCTTCGCTACCGAACTTTTTTACGCCTAAGCGTTTTGACTCTGAATCGCGACCGTTACGCGATGAACCGCCAGCTTTTTTATGTGCCATCGGTAATCTCCTTTAATTCGTTAATTACTCAGCTGCTTCAACTGCAGCAGCTTCAGCCTTTGGCGCAGCCTTTTTAGGCGCAGCTTTGGCTTTCTTCGATGGCTTGGCACCACCGGTGAGGATTTCCGAAATGCGGATTGTCGTCAGTTCCTGACGATGACCGCGGGTACGCTTGGAATTCTGACGACGACGCTTTTTAAACGCAATCACTTTCTTCGCACGACCCTGCTCAACCACTTCAGCGGTTACAACAGCACCAGCAACGAGTGGCGCGCCAACAGTTGCACTGTCGCCTTCACCAACCATCAGAATTTCTACGAATTCTACAACATCACCGGCTTCACCGGCAACTTTTTCAACTTTAATCACATCATTGGCGGCAACGCGATACTGCTTACCACCTGTCTTGATGACTGCGAACATTTGTTTTCCTTTCGGGTTGTTCGTTTCCGGCTCTCCCGTTTGGCGGGGGCCGTCTTCTTGTCAGTCGTGACAGTTTAATTATCTATCGTAACAAAAACATATGTTTAAGGTCTGATAAACACAGAAAAAATCCAAAGAGGTTTCTCACCCTCTTGCGACTTGGCGGCATATAGTGCGAAAAACGCCGCCGCGTCAAGGTTTTTAAGGTCCTGAAACGGGATATATACGAAATAATGACTTTAAGACAACGATTAGGCCTTGTCTAAATTTTCCACCCGCGTTATGAGCGCTACGCACATTCAGCAAATCGCATGATTTTGATATTGCATAAGGGCTATCGGCTTTTAGGGCACATATCATGACTAAAGCGGAGAGGTGGCTGAGTGGTTGAAAGTACCGCACTCGAAATGCGGCGTGGGGGCAACTCCATCGTGGGTTCGAATCCCACCCTCTCCGCCAGTTAATCTACATAAGATATTGATTTTATTGTAGTTGGAACACAACTAGAAAATCAAGCCCATCACTCAGCCCATCATGTCATTTTATTAAATTCCCTAGTTTGCAAAATTGCAGCTGTGGATAATTACATACTTGCCAAATGATACTGTCTGAGATTATCTGATTTGCATAGTGACCAATAGAGTCGCTCAATTTTCACATATGCGCATGACGTGCTCCCGATTGTTTACTTGCTGCTTCGCGGCAAGACGGAGTTCGTCATGAGTTCAAATGTTTCCCCTTCCCTTTTCGATAATAGCTCTGCAATTGCTGCAACAAAGCGAGCTGCTCAGAACCCATATGCCCTCGCTACTGGGAAAGAGGAACCATTCCAAGCCTCCCCGCAATCAGCACCAGCACTTACTAAACCAGTCCGAAAAGCATCTACTACTGCAAAAGTTCCAACGGGTTATGTCACCCCGAGCACAGAGACTGAAGTTTATTTAACAGCCATACAAGTTGCTCAAAGACTGTCTATTGGCAAAGCAACGGTATGGCGCTGGACGAAATATAATGATGACTTCCCTAATCCAGTCCGCTTTACCAACGGGGCCACACGCTGGCGGTTAAGTGATCTTATGGCCTTTGAAACACGCGCACTGATGGGAGCATAATCATGCTTGCACCATCAAAGCTAAATTGTGGGCAGAAAACCAAACGCTCAGCACAAGCCCACCTCATTTACACTTCAAACGACGTTATTGAATTATTTGGGATTGCACCCAACACCCTAACCGCTTGGAAGAAGCTGGGGCTCCCCTTCGTGCGCAGCGCCAGCGATCTCTATTTAGGGCAAGATCTCAACGGATTTCAGAAATGGCACAAACATAGGCGCCGTATTCCGCTAGAAAAAACAGAGGTTTATTGCGTTCACTGCAAACAGAAACATTCTCTTCATGATCACGCATACAGCATGAGACACAGTGAGATTGGAAGCGACCACCTGGCTCTTACTTGCCCTGTTACTGGCAAAGAAGCCCATCGCTTCGTTTCAGCCACTGAATTACGGCTTATCGAAGGAGAACTTAACCCCAATAACAGAACCGACCAAGACGACTATAATGTCACTCAGATTGGCTCTAAAATTGCGATTTCTTCATCACCTAAATCAATGATCAAAAATTCTGCCAATTTGATCCTGCGTTACGAATACCAAATCTACCTCAAACAGGTTGAAGGCTTTTCCACCAAGACTATCCTTGCCGTACTCCGCCATATCGCCCAATTCGATGACCACCTACAACATGCAGACTATAAGACCGTGCATCGCGATGATGTCATCGCCTATAAAGCCAAAATTGAAGCCAGGCTTTCCGCCATAGATCAAGAACACCGATCAGCATCAACAATCGTTCACAGCCTCATCAATCTGAAGAAATTTTTTCAGTGGTTAGAATTAAAGACCGACGTAAAGCTTTCTAGCGCTGGTCTTGGGGAGTATTTTTCTCCGTCACGAGAGCTGGGCGCCTTGGCGTCAGTTTCGACCACTGAGCAGTTCATTCCGTCACTAGAGCAACTGCGTGATCTGATTACCGCTATGCCACATGATAGTTTTGTTCATAGACGCGATCGTGCGATCCTTGCATTCCTCACATTAAGTGGCGTTCGCATCAGTGCCCTTTTGAGCCTTCAAGTTCAACATATTGACGTAGAAAACCGCAGTATCTTTCAAGATGCCCGTATGGTTCGAACCAAAAACAACAAAACCATGCGGACAAAATGGTTCCCGGTAGGCGATGACATTGAGGAAATCGTCAAGGAATGGATTGCTGAACTCATAGCAAATGGCGGACATTCGACCGATCCACTGTTTCCACGCGCTATGGATCCAATCCGTCATTTATATGAGAAAAATTATACAGCTCCGCTTATGGACCAGGGAACAGTGCGCCAAATCATCAAACGTGCCTGCAAAGCCATTGGCATTCTAAGCTTTAATCCTCACGCCATTCGCGCTACTTTAGCACTCTATGGTCAAGAGCTATGCCGCAATCCGAAACAGTTTAAAGCCTGGAGCCAAAATCTCGGCCACGAGAATGTTGCTACCACTGACAATTATTATGCGAAGCTTGATGTGAATGAGCAATTCACTGTGCTCGACAACCTTAGAACAACCAGCGCCTCGACCGAAATGCAAAACCTCATGCACCTCCTCCCCAGCCTACCTCCCGACCAGGTACTTCTGCTCGCCAACGTAGCCAAGGGCTTTGTTCAAAATGGTTAGCCTAGAGACTCTTGCTACATGAAGGACAAGCTACTCTCATAAAATACCCTTCTTCTTAGCACCAAGGGCATAAAGCCACTTCCTGAAAAGCCGTAAATGGCGCTTCTCTGATCGAGATTATTATAAACAGTGCCGCTTCCGGATTTTCAGGAAGTGGCATTAAACATACAAAACTGCGATATTGCGTTGAATATTCTTCAATTTCCCGTCGCAAAGCCACATTTCCACTAAAGCTGCTCGATATTTACACGAAACAATTCTGCTCCACTTCCTGAAAATCCGGAGATGGCTCAAATTCCTCTAAGTAATTGATTGTTCACTGTTCGGTACACGCTTTGCGATAACAGCACCATCTCAACATTGGTGTGAAATTTGCCTTGAGCCTAACAAGTTTGAATCCCTAGATTTATTTGATCCCAACCAGGATCATTCCTAATGCCAGGACCTGTTGTCAAATGTTGACATCGCAAACAAAGTTTACACTTGCCTGGCAAAAAATGGCAGCCTACCACTTAAAGCATCAATCTTAGCCATGATGATAACTGAGTAAAAACGGAGACATTTCGTGTTACGGGAAAAACTACTCTCCTTAAAAAACATCTCGGCTAATCACATCGAAATTGAAGTACGTCATCAAGACCAACTCTTCGAAACTATGATAGATGGCAATCGTGATTGCCTTTATAAACTTCCTTTATTTATAAATTCAGTTTTCAACGCCGAGTTAGCATCTGACCTCTTATCAGACATATGCACTTGCCGCTGGTCATTCGAGCCACTTACAACCGATGAAATGGGCACTTTCAAGTTATATCATTCATGTGATCCATATGCGCATTATAAGCTTATGGAACTATCAATTGAAATCAAACGACTAGATTTAGTTAATGCACTTATGGATCTATGCAAACAGATCGCATGGCATGAGAATTTTGCTCATGGCTATCTATTTTGGATTTCTGAAAGCTGTATAAATCTTGATGGATTTTATAAGTTGATAGATATGGAGTGGAGCGCAGGTGTGCAGATAGGCCATTTTATAGATGATTACGATAAAAAAACAGCCCATGAAGACCAGCGCTTTAATGAGCAATTCCCCCTAACGGTTTATCAAACGGATATTTTAACTACCGCACGGAAAATGTTACTGACACGAACAATGCCTAAACATACAATTGGTGAAATGGGCTTCACAGTCCGACTATCCGAATGATTGCACCATTCAACAGAAATACCTCTAATTTAATCTCACCGGTCATC
Source organism: Pseudochrobactrum mosebachae (assembly GCF_048914685.1). Classification (GTDB taxonomy): domain Bacteria; phylum Pseudomonadota; class Alphaproteobacteria; order Rhizobiales; family Rhizobiaceae; genus Pseudochrobactrum. The sequence goes on along the minus strand of NZ_CP128408.1, from coordinate 2,030,192 downwards.
AGTAGGATAACAGTGCAAAACACCGTGCAGGTTTAGAACCAATAGTAGTCTCATTCGGTATACGTTCGTATTTGTAAACGCGCACTGTAATTTTTTTTGATATCTCTAAACACGCCACGCCTACAGAGATAAAATTTAATCTATTCTCGAAATTTTTAGAAGACTTGCCTGAGTTGGCTCGTAAACATAATTCGAAATACTACCATCGATGATACGCTCAACAACCTCATCAATAACAAACAATGGCACTAGAAACCACTCACGCGGAATAACTGGATTACCAAAGCGATCTTTCAAACCTACATCCAAGCGCGCCCTATCGAACACACGATGAATAAGCTTCTCAAGCTTAGTCCGATTGATATTAAAAAGCTTATAAGTCGCTACAATTTCTACATCAGCTAGTAGAAAGGTTGCATCGATCTTCGCATTAGCAATTCGCTTTTCAACATCACCACCAGTGACACCGATTTTATGAAATAGCTCACGATTTGCAGCTATAGTGGGGCTATCAGATAGACTACGGAGAACGTAAATCGTTCCGCTTTCACTATCTTCGTCACTCACCGTCTCGGCAAAAAGAGGCCCTGCCGAAGGCTCCGATATACGGCGTCCAGCCTCATCTTTGTAAAGAGCACGCTGTAAGGACCGTAGTAATAAATTACTCTCGGTACCATTCGAATATATTACTCGTAACCGAGCATCAGATTCACCATTTGGCGCTTTGATTGGCTCCCCCACTTCAGCCACATATAATGTCTGCCCGCCGAGGATAAAAAACTGCCCAACTGTAACTTCAGCTTTCGAAAAACCTGCATCTTTTACAAATGGACGCGTAGAACGAGTTCCTGCCTTTAAATCAGCCTGAACACGTTCAAAAACCGGTTTAAAATTATCAAAGTCCTCACAGCGCTCACGATTGGCAATTTCTTCGGCGGCTTGTTTTTCAGCGGTCGACCGAACATGGGTCAAGGTCGTTATTTCTGTAGCTTCTATCTCCACGCCCAGCTCTGCGAGTAAAGCCTCATCATCTAGCTCATCAATTGTCGATTGAGCAATGCCATCAATAGAGCTAAGCAGTCTTTGGGTATCAAGGGGTGCAACAAGTGCCCTACACTCCTCAAGTTCACGTATCCGATCCAGTCTGACTGCATAAAGCCGTTCAAAGATATCCCGTTCTTCACCATGGCGTGGAACATAACCATGCTCATCTACAAAGCGCTGTATTTCTTCAAAACCGGCAATAATGCGCTCTTCACGTGGCGTACGACTAGAAAGCTTCTTAGCCTCAATCTCTATACCCAGCTCGTCCAGAAGTGCATCATCATCATCGGTAAAGTTAGCCATTAGCGGCCTCCGCTTTCATACGCGCTAAGAAAGCAACGCCTTCCGCCATACGCTTTTCCCACGCGTCGCTTGCTGTCAATGAAGGCAGACGACCGCGTTCCTGTTTAAATTTCAACGCACGGCGAGCAAGATCACGCGCTTCTTCGGGTGATAATTTGATCTTTTTGCCTGCAATAACTGATGCAACCTGTTTAAGGCTGTCTTCACTCATTGATTTAGCAAGGATCGAATAGGCCTCTCCGAAAGGATTAATCCGATCAATAAGATCAATATCAAGCTCTTTGACATCCATAGCGAATTTACGAACGCCGTCAATGAGCGCGGTATTGGCAGACTTTAAACCATCATTGTTTGGATTAAGCACAGCCTTCGCCTGCTGGGTCAGATTTAACGCAGCGATTGCATGCTGACGAACTGCTTCCTGATCAACATCATCGAGTTCGGGGTATTTATCCTTGATGATTTTGCCCAGACGCACTTGCGTCAATTCTTGAGCAACAGTTTCACCGCCCGCGTGCTCACCATCGAAAAGTCCCTTTTCTAAGGAGGTCTTGTCTTGCACAAAGGCCGTGATGACCTCATTAAGATCTTCTTGGCAAATGCGTTGGGCTTCTTTGCTCTTAGGCTCGACTAAACCTTTAATTTCTATCTGAAATTGCCCAGTCTGTTCATTAAACCCAACATTACATTTATTCGGATCATATCCGCTGTCGCCATAATCAAAACCAGACACAGGTGCATTTTCAGGCCGCTTCGGCGTGAAATTGAAGCGAGGGGCGAGGACTTGCTCCATAAGCAAGCTAGCCGCAATAGCCTTCAAAGTATCATTGACCGCTTCAGTAACTGCACCTTCTGACGCATCCGGCTCCGCAATCAAGTTAGTGAAGCGGGCTTTTGTTTTTCCCGGCGCATCACGCGTTGCACGACCAATAATCTGCACGATTTCAGTCAGACTGGAACGATAACCTACCGTTAGTGCGTGTTCACACCAAATCCAGTCAAACCCTTCCTTAGCCATGCCGAGCGCAATAATAATATCGACATGATCACGGTTATTCTTTTGCGATGGATCTTTGAGGGCAGCAGAAACCTTGTCGCGTTTCGACGCATCGTCATTAACAAGATCAGCAATCTTGAGGATTTTGCCCTCTTGGGTTTGAACAAGCTGAAAACCTGTTTCCGGATCGCTACCCTGCCACTCGCCAAGTTCTTCAATGATGTGCTCGACTTCGCGGATTTTATCTTTGGTGCTTTCACGCGAGTTTACCGACGGAATGTGGATGATCGTCTTTTCAGACGGATTAAGAACTTTCAGAATATCGTCCGAATAGGCGTCTGCATAAAAAAAATACCCAATCTCTAAAGATTTCAGATATTTGTAACCGTTGAGCTGCTCATAATAAGTATAGGTAACGGCATCAAACTTGTTTTCATCCTCAGGTGCAAGAACGGCTTCAGCATCCCCTCTGAAATAAGAGCCGGTCATTGCAACGACATGTACCTTGTTACGCGCAATCAACTCACCCAGATGAGCACCAAGTTTATTGTCAGGATTGGCTGACACATGATGAAACTCATCAATGGCAATCAAACACCCATCAAAAGCTTCGAGGCCAAATTTATCGACTGCGAAGCGAAAAGTTGCATGCGTGCAGACCAGCGTCTTATCTTTGCTATCGAGAAAAGACTTTACTGAATTGACTTTACCGCCATCTGTTCCCGGTGCATTGCAAAGGTTCCACTTAGGCTGAACACTCCAATCCCAATGAAAACCGAATTTACGCAATGGCTCATCTGCAAAACTGGAGCCAATCGACTTTTCCGGAACAACAATGATTGCCTGTTTCACCCCTTGATTATGCAGCTTATCAAGCGCAATAAACATCAGAGCACGGCTTTTACCGGATGCTGGTGGCGATTTAATCAGCAAATATTGTTCACCGCGTTTTTCATAAGCGCGTTCTTGCATTGCGCGCATGCCAAACTCATTCGCTTTTGTTGACGAGCCATTCTGAGCATAAGAAACTGAAACTGATGGTACTGATTTAATATTACTCATTTTTCTGCCCCTGAGCGAAAATGCGCTTCAAATGCTTTTACGCTTCCGTAAGTCTCAGCAACGCGCGTCTGGACTTTACGCATCATATCGGAACCTCTCTCAGGCCAAGCATGATGCTCAAACATCTTTTCATACGAGCCAAAATGCGCTTTTGCTATTTCAGAGATGACTTTAGCATCGCCGCCTGGGGTGTAATGACTATGCATTATGTTTCACTTCCCCACGCTCGAGGAAATCAGGCAACACACTTGCAACAGCATCAAATTCCGCTTTGAATTTGTTCATCAGTCCTTCAATTTTTACAAAGATTTCTTCGCTGTTTTGTATATCGTCAACATTGACGGTGTTGCTGCGGAAAAACCGGGAAAACTTTGCCCCTTCAACCTGTGCGCCCTTTGAAAAGGCGATATTCAGTTGGTTATCGCGATTCAAAGCTTCAATACTTTCAATCAGAGCTTTTCGGAATTCATAATCGTGAAGCGATCCAACTTCAGCGGTAAGCTTTAGGTAGCCTCCGTTTTTGTTATTGTGCTTGCCAATCTCTATCCAGCAGATAACCGGCAGACCCGCCCACCAATTTTCGCATCCCTTCCAGCTTCTCCCAAATTTCCCCAATGCATCATGCCAGCTTACGGGAATAAAACTGAAATGGCGGTCGTTTAGGCCGGTGTAAACGTAACTACGCCCTTTGACATCAAATGTTTGACCATGTTCTGGATTATCGCCAAACAAACGATGCCCAGCCAATGCGAAGTCTGATGCAGCTCCATGCTCCAGAATAAAGTCGAGAACTTTCTTATGGTCACGATATAATTGGCGTGCCAGAATTTCCATTTCGGTTCGTTCTTTGCTCTTACCCATCAATTCCTCCAGAACATGCAAATAATGGGTCAGAAAAGTCGTGACCTCGGGCTGAAGCTGGTAAGCTTCGGTGTTGAGATATAATTTCAAAAATGTGCAAATGGCTTCATAGCGGATAGGCACATATTCGCCATCCTCTGGTGCTTCTTCATTTAACGTCAGAAATATACCGGAAACTTCCAACTGCTTTTCTGTATCCGTTGCCTGAGTGCGGTATAGTTCCTCGACGCGCTGCCGATATTCACTCAACTGGTTTTTCCGCTGGGTGCTGTAAACCTTATTCTCGATAATGAAAGCCCAACGGCTTTGTGGTGAGAGAATGAAAATATCAATATTCTTCCATTCACAGCGCACTTCCGCATCGCGTAAATCCGCCTGCGATATCTGTATGGCATTGGGTTTTTTATGCCCATTGCCCCGAAGAGCTTCCGCAAGAAACGCCTTCAAGAAACTATCCGCAAGGCCGTGCGTTTCTTTCGGATCCAACAGCCAAGCAAGAATGGCGGAATGGCGAATTTCCATTCCCTCCATTTTCATCACCTTGATAGGATTGAACTTATTCAGATGCTTTTCAATGGATGATAAAGCTTCATTATTGACGAAAAGCTGCTCCAGCTTATCATAAGATGGCTCATATTGTTCCCCCGCCCCACTGCTCATGCGCTTTTCCTGCTCCCCGGCTTTGCGGTCATTTTGGTATAAAGCTCAAACAGCTTTTCTAACCGTTCAGTGTCGTTACGGAAACGGCGACCAATATAAATGCGCTCCAGCACCTCATCATTACGCTCATGAGCAGCGCGTAGATTAGCTGGCATCTTGCTCTCGCCATCTTTAACTTCATAGAGATCTGCAATCGTCGCAGGATAATGCGTTTCTCGAGCAATAAGTATTTGTTCAGCGCAGCGTTCCAGATCGGTTTTATTCTTTTCGGTAAGCTGAGGAACAGGGAAAGTGTTCCAGCCAAGTGTGTTTGAGTAGCGGTAATCCTCTTTAATTTTCCCGCAAACAGTAGCCGCCCAAACAAGGTGGAGTTTTGATGAGAAAATAGCGAAGTCCAGAAGACGCAGCCCATACATGGCTATAGCGCTATCACCAATGACTGTATTTTCGTCAACCAAGATCGATGGCAAATAAGGTCTATTTTCGGAGCTATGTCTTGGTATTAGCAGTGCAACTCCTTCTCTATGTCGGCGCTCTCCAAATGCGTGTGGAACACTTGCAAGTAAATTAGTTTCTGGCCTATCGCTTTTTAATCTGTGATTTTTTACGATCTCAATTCTTTGAAGTATCTCAGGTATTTCCTTCGCCGCTTCAATCTCTCCCTCATCTATCCACAAGCAATACCTCATGTCCCCCTGAATACTGTCATTCGACCCTAGAAATTTTCTGCATAATTTAGTTGCACTAGGACGCTTACTAGTAAGATCTCGATACTCATCAATGCTGAAAAGCAAGCCGCCATTATCATTTGGCATTGAGCCGTTTGTCATAGGTGTCAGCTCAGATAGTACTTTTCTCGAGCCACCCACAATTGTATTTTGGTCTGGAACTAGGTACGGACCGATGTAGTTTGCACTAAGCATATGTCCTGAGTCGTACAGCTTTTTCTGTTTACTGTTCTTTTTTCCTATCCCGATGATCGAAACGATAACGGCAGCTTTCTTTGAGGCTAAGTTGCTCCAAAGAAATGAAGGCTCTGCAAACTGAATTTCTAAATCGTCACCTAAGAATGCAGGCCAAAATAACGCTACCTGCCTTCCTTGACATATGCTGTTTGTTGTCACGAAGGCAAAAGCTCCGCCATGTTCCGAAACATAGCGTCGAGCTTTGATAAACCATCCGGAAACGTAGTCCGCTGATTTAGTCGATTTAATTTCCCCTTGGAAGGCAATTTCTAGATCTCTTTTCTGATCTGGTTTCTGATCTTGACTTCCCAGATAGGGAGGATTCCCACAGATATAAGTCTCTCCCCCTTCATTCTCGAAGTCGATCTGAGCTTGGTCAAGAGGCAAGTTAAAAAGATCGTCTGCTTGAAACTTAACAGCCTTGCCCTCAGGCTTACATATGCTTGTCCATTCAAGGCGGAGTGCGTTCTCACTGGTGATCCAGTTTTGGCTGTCCAGCGGTAGGAACTCTGCTAAGGCCTCTTTCTGCCCTCGATAGGTCACATCACATTGGTATTCTGCGATAATGAGTGCAAGACGCGCAATCTCAGCCGAAAAATGACGCAGCTCTATACCACGAAAATTCGTCAGCGGGATTTCAGTGCGCCTTACGAGTTCGTTGCGTCGTTTGTTGATCTCAGCCTCAATCTCGCGCATCTGCTTATAGGCAATCACCAAAAAATTACCCGAGCCGCAAGCCGGGTCGAACACACGAATGCGCGCCATGCGATTGCGTAAGTTCAACAATTTACGCGTATTATCGCCTGCCTCTTCAAGCTTTTCACGCAGGTCATCAAGAAATAACGGATTAAGCACCTTCAGAATATTGGGTACGCTGGTGTAATGCATACCCAATGCACCGCGCTCTTCATCATCCGCAACCGCCTGAATCATTGATCCAAAAATGTCCGGATTGATTTTTGTCCAATCAAGTCTGCCAATATGAATGAGATAGGTGCGCGCAATTTTAGAAAATTTTGGCGTTTGTGTGCTACCAGAAAATAAGCCACCATTCACATAGGGAAATTGATCTGCCCAGCGCGGAAGATTGGCCGTTGCCCGCTGATTAATCGCGGTATTCATCGCACGAAAGATTTCCGAAATCACTTCATGCGTATTTGTAGAATCCTTGGCGCTCATCTGCTCAACGGTCTGGGTGAATAGGCCTGTCCCGTTGAAAATATCCGTATCCTCTGCGAAAAAGCAGAAAATCAGCCGCGCCATAAAGTGGTTCATCTCTTCACGGCGTTCTGCACTGCCCCAGTCAGGATTATCCTTCAAAAGTTCAACATATAGGCGGTTTAGGCGCCCAGTCGCCTTAATGTCAAAGGCGCTTTCTTTGATTTGCTGAACAGCCGAAATACCCGCAAGGCTTAAGAAAAAACCAAAATGATCGGGAAAATCTGCATATTTGCAGACAATGACCTCACCGCTATTGAGGTCTTCCGCCTGAAAATCAATGCCATCCGTGGCAAGGATAAACTTGGCCTTATTGCGTGCTGTCGTCGGGCTATCTTTCAGCGCTATAAGCGTCTGCGTAACCGTACCTTCTGCAGCAACCTTAATATGAATATTATTGGTTTGCAGGAGCCCGCCGATATCCGACTTATTGGTGTCACCACTTCTAAGCCGCTTCAGTGTAGTTTCTTTTGCACCAAATGCCTGAATGAAGGAGAACGGAAACTCTACGGCATCAAAAGGCTGTTCAGCGAGTGCGGATATTGCCTCTTCGATTTCAACAGCATTCATAAACCAACTCCTTCATTTCAGATCAGCCGAAATAGTCCTCATCAATTTTCTTGAGATGTAAGACGTCTTCATCGCGGCAACCGATATTGTACCGGATCATTAGCTTGGTCAGTTGAATGCCGTCAATGAGAACGATCCGCATTCCAAGGTCTTTTGCTGTTTGAATGGCTGAAGAGCTGAATGATGAAGTCGTTACGAAAAGACCCTTCTGGGCTTTTTTGATATTCAAAGCGCCGAAGAAATCCCGGATTTGCCCAGAGCCAATATTATTGCCCTCCGCATTTCGTTTCGCCTGAATATAAAGCTGATCAACACCCAGCGGATCTTGGTCGATTACACCATCAACCCCACCATCACCTGATTGGCCAATTGCTCTTGCTGCATTATCGGATGATCCACCATAGCCCATGGCCAGCAACAACTCGATCAACAGCTCCTCGAAGAATTTTGGCGTTGAGCTCCGTACCCGATCCAATAGTTCTGAAGCAAGAGCTTCATTGATTTGGCGGTAGGTAACCCGTATCAACTCATCCGGAGTAATATTGGCAGCCTCTACGGCACTCTCAGCCAAATCGCCATTATCTGGTCTATTAGTTCTGCGACCTCTAAATTGTTGGAAATCTGCAAACTGTGTCAGAAAATTATTATCAATACGCGCAGGTGATTGCGCTAGAATGCGGGTACCTTCATCTGTCAGTTTATAATTACCGCGCGATGGGTATGTAATAAGACCCGCCTGCTTCAAATAAGATTTTGCCCAATTTATTCGATTGTCGAATGTGCGCTGCTTACCGCTCGGCAATAGATGCTCACGCTCTTGCGCACTTAAATTATAGGCATTAGCAAGCGCCGATACCACATCCTTACTTGATACTTCGCCTTGACTAGCTGCTTTCAATACAGGCAGCATTAATGTCTGATAATCAGGTATCATTACGTCCCCCACTTTACCCCAATACTTCTAAGCACTCTGCCGAGTTCATAAAGTATCAATAGACTGACAAGAGACAATAAACACCATACTAATTATATTTCAGATCTTTAAAACAAAAGCTTGCCATGCTTCCATCATCGCGCGACGCTTATCCAACAAATCCGTCCGATGATAAGCTGCTTCTGTAGAGCTTTTTATCGTATGAGCGAGCGCACGCTCCGCAACATCACGCGGATAACCATTTTCTGATGCCCAATCGCGGAAGCTTGAGCGAAAACCATGGGCGGTAGCAATCCGCCCTGCTGTATCACTTTCAACGCGCTGGTCGCGCAGAAACTTCGTCATAGTCATATCGCTATATGGTGTACCTTTCCGCGAGTGAAACACTAACGGGTTATCATCTACCTTTGTTTGCTGTTTATATTGCAATACCTCGTAGACACGTGATGTTAACGGCACACGATGTGCAGAACTAGCCTTCATTCGGACTGCTGGAATTGTCCATATCGATTTATCAAAATCTATTTCATCCCAGGTCATCATCCGCACCTCACCGGAACGGCAAGCTGTCAGAATAAGAACTTCCAACATCAGTTTTGTATCACTGGCATGTCCGGATACGATTTTGGCTGAATACACCTCAGGTAAAAAACGCCAAGGAACTGCCGGATGATGCTCAACGCGCTGTCGTATTCCTGGTTGTTTTGGCAGTAATTGATCAACAACACCCACTGGGCTCGCCATAATATAACCATTAGCTACACACCATTTCATGACCTTATCGCAACGCTGTTTAACTCGTGATGCAGCCTCCGGCTTCTCCAGCCATATAGGCTTTAAGCAGTTAGCAAAATCAGCGACGGAGATTTTATCAACTTTTTTCTTTCCAATTTTCGGAAACACATACTCAACCAATGTGTTGATCCACTGATCGATATGCTTTTGATTACGAAAACCAGGTGCAGCATCAGCGTGAACTGTATGAGCAGCACATTCAAAAGTTGGCATTTCCTGCAAAACGCGCTGCTGTTCTTCTTGACGAGCACGCTCCTCAAGTGGATCCACACCAGCCTCAACCATCTGGCGATTAGCCCATCCCTGCTCACGAGCAAGTTTAACTGAAACTTCTGGATAGCGCCCTAGCCCCATGTCGCGGCGCTTACGCGTCTCAGGCGAGGTAAATCGAAATATCCATTTACCGGCACCAACGGTTGATCCAGAGAAAAGATACAGCCCTTTGACACCACTATCAGACAATGGCTTATCCGTCGGACTTAGCTTACGAGCTTTTGCATCACTAATCATTGGCAACCACAAACCTTAAACTCATTCTTCAGCCCATCACCCAGACCATCAAGAAGTGCAAGATTGCATGAGACCAACTGAGACAACATAAGAACAAGATTACAATAAAATTAAAGCAATACCAATGGTTTAAGAGATAAATTTAGACGTTATGAGATTTTTTGAGATTGAATAATCGGCAGACACCCTCTCCGCCATTTTATTTAATAAAATCAATTAATTATTTAAATTTCAATATTACACACTTAAATTCCGAAGCGCGCTCCCTTGATGCTATTTCATCAAGGGCCACGTTCAAGGCACGTCCTGAAATAACTTGTCGCCAATAATAACAGGCCATTAGAATCCCCCACAAAATACTTAGGCAAAAATCCCAACGTTTAAAATATCTTTTCGACGCTGCCGTTCAGCCCAAGAATCTTGGAATTGCGGCCCACTGGAATCAGGTGGGGACATCGGCCGTAACATTCGCAAGGGCAGCGGAATAGGTAAATCTGGTCCGATGATTATAGCTTCACCGGGTGCCAACATTGGAATAAACTGCGTTGCGGCACGGTCGAGATCTCCGTATGCATGCTCAACAGTGTTACGGTTCTGTTCGTTCGTCAATCTGTGAACTATTAAAGTGCCAAGTTGCCTCAGCACGTCCTGTGGAATATCGCGCGGACGTTGAGTTGCTAATACACATGTTAACCCATACTTGCGGCCTTCTTTGGCTATCAAACCAAAAGAGTCTAAACGAACACTGCCATACTCGTCACCTAAAGTGCGGCCCAGGAATTGATGTGCTTCATCCAGAAACACTACTATCGGGGCATCACGAAAATGCCCATCACGAGCAATCCCGAGAAGGTATCTTCCTATAATATTCATTATCGGACACATTATTTTGCCGACAGACAGTGCGGTTATTGCGATTTTACTGCCTTAAACCGCACTTATGTTATATACTCTGCCATGAAAACTGGCACCACCATCTATCCACAATCACCTCCCAACGACCTGGCACCCGCTTGGGTGTTGCCCAGCTGGGTTCAAGCACATGCCGCTGATCCCAGCATTGAGAGCGCCACGTTCGCTGCTGCGATCACTTTGAAAACGCTAGATGATCTGATACGCAGCCATCCTGTCTGGGCAGGCTGTTGGCGGGCGCGTCAGGCTATGAACTGCGCCACAGCGGGACTACGATTGCTGGGCCACCAGGCGGAGGCGGCGCTTTACGCAATGCGGTTTTGTTGTGCGGGCCGGATGCTGATCCGGGGCCCGCAAGAAGACTGTTGTTGCTTGGCAAGGTCCGGCAACGCGGAAACCAAACGTTTCAACACAAAGCGTGACAGAACTGGCCAATCTGCTAGGTCTGGCGCTGCATATGGATGCCGTCACGATCGCTGACGTCTTTGAGGCCGCGCTGCAAGCGCGGATCTGATCACAACTCTTGTCGCCACCCGCCCCGGTGCAGAAGTGCTGGCCTGGGCGCTCGCTGACATGCTAATTGCTACCAAGCTCGGCTGGGTACAACCCCTACCATTGCTGATGACGCAGCGTAACGGAACGGCGTTCCGGACAGAAGCGGGCAGGGGACGGATTGGTCCCGAGGATCCGGCTTTTGCAACAGCGCTGTCACTGGCCTTGGTCGCAGCCAGCCAAAACGCACTCAACAGCGCCAATGCCCTTGCCCGGCGCAACGCGACATTGCTGGCCGTCGCACCAAAACTACGCAGCAAAGGCGCTGCCACCATCCTGTACCAATTGAGCGACAAGGACGCATTATTGGCCAGTGCGCCGGGCAGCGGGTTATCACGCTGGGCGGCCACCCGCCTGTTTGAACGTTTGCACAGTTTCGGCGCGGTGCGCGAATTATCCGGCCGCACCAGTTTTTAAATTTACGGCTTGTGAGGAGAGGCGGGAGCATGCACACAGACAACCGTTCAAAACCCAAATTTCCGACCAAAAAATCGCCAGACAACAGTCTCTATGGCTGCGATCTTGCTGATCTACCGCCGGAGTTGCGCTGGCGAGAATGGATGCGGCGCCTTGAAGTGGTGTTGTTCGCCAGCAGTCAGCCTGTCGACCGCACCACCCTGGCCCGGGTCATCGGCGCAGATTGCAGCTGCGCTCAGGCACGGAGCGATTTTACTCGCGTGACTTTGCTTTTGTACCAATAACTGGTCCCATCAGTACAAAGGAGACAGATTATGTCACGAAACTCATCTGTTGCGCTCGGAGATCATTTCGTCCGTTTCATTGATACACAGGTCAGGGCAGGCCTGCGTTTACTGGAGGAACATGAAACGCGGGTAAAATCCTTGCAGGATGCCTTGATCGCGGGTGAAGAATCCGGTCGGCCTCAACCTTTGGATCGCGAAAGCTTACTGCATAAAATGAAGACAAGGCATGCGCTTTGAAAGGTTCTGTCTCAAAGTTTTGAGTAGGTTATAAACCACCTTGTTTACTGATACAGTTGTGCTGCGAGCTCCGCAAAGTTTTGAAATTGTGAGCGGTTATCGTTGGCGAATTGGTTTTTGCGGATCATATGGGCTACTTCTATCCCTGTAATAGCTGAGACGGAATGGAATGTTTTGAAGCCCGTCTTTGGCTTGGTGATCCGTTTGATGAAGCGGTGATCTTATTAAAGGATATTATTGAGATATTTGATCTGCCTGATTTCAAACATAGCACCCGTTCCAGGGAATTTCAGGATCCTGTTAACGGCCTGTAGCCCAGCCAGATTAGCTCCGCTTTTATTAATGACAATCTTCCTTCATACGTCATTGGCAACGATGGAATTTTTTATATATAGGCGCGGTGCAGCCAGATTGCGGCGCTAGGATAGCATAAAGTCAAGTTTTTGGCCGCTGCGGACAACGGTTCGATACAAATAGATCCATTGAGCCCAAACCTTAATATGGGTCTCGTTGACTCACCACGAACTGACCGTAGGACGTTTGCGCAGCTGAGCCTGCATTGCAATCTGCGTTTAGTAGCCAACAATCGAGCGGTTCAAGGTTGTATGGTCGATAGGCATGCCACGTTCGTTCAAGATTTACTAAAGGTCGCGATACGAATCCGGATAGCGCAGATAAAAAATAGCGTGCAGGATGACACTTTTAGGAAACTGCGCCGCCTTGAAGTTCACGGTCGTTAATATCACATCGCCATTATCCCAATCATCCATACTGTGATACATCTGATCAGAGATGAAAACTTTGCCACACTACCATGTTATATAGGAATTCAATAACACAAACCTTAAGCCGATACATTTAAGCTAGATTAATAATGTCAAGAAAAATAAAGCCATTTCACCAGGTAGTCATGTAAGACTATTAGATAGTTCCTTACGCATAAAACTAATGAAATGATCAGCAATACCTGATTTTACTGTCATTCTTGGCCGTATCAACCAAATAGTAAATGTAATATCAGGTTCGAATGGCCTAACAATCAATTTTCCTTCAAGGCAGCCTCCTGCGCTGATCGGATCAACAACTGAGATCCCTGCCCCTAAAGCAACGAATGAGCAGGCCGTTTCTGACTGCCCTGTTTCGATCCGCATTTTTCGCATTATTTGCAGGTCGTCAAAAATCTTATCGATAAACATGCGGGACCGATCCTGCGGCCCCAAAGAAATAAAAGGTTCACCGGCAAGGTCCTGGGCTTTGATTATTGCATTTTCAGTAAGGTGATGACCTACAGGGAGGATGCAAACCGCCTTTAAAGTCTGCAAAGGAATACTTTCAATTTCATCCCGGTCGCCGGCAATAAAACTGATACCAAAGTCTAACTGATGACTTGCAACAGCATCAATCAGGCTGCGCGAGCGCATGCTTTGTATATGAAACATCACATTCGGATGTTCATTAGCATAGTGAGATACAATTTCTGGTAGCATCTGGCGGGCGATAGCTGGAAATGCTCCTATTGTTAAAGCACCCCATTTTTTATCTCTTAACGCTGCAGCCACACGCGCAACACGGTTTATACCTGCAAACATCAGTTCTACCTCGACAAGTAGAGCTTCAGCCTCTCTTGTATGGTGTAGACGCCTTCCTTTACGCTCAAACAGCATAAAACCACAATAAAGTTCCAACTGATTGATCAATTGGCTGACAGCCGGTTGCGAAATACAGAGCAGTTCAGCAGCGCGGCTGACACTTCCCGTTGACATAACGGCTTTGAATGCCTCGAGCTGCCTGATGTACATTATGAACTCCACATATAATCTTACCTTATAGCTTTCTAAGTAAATAGTATTATTAATTATATATAATTGTCTATAGGGCTTCTATTATAACAAATAGGGGAAATTTTATGATTGTGAATTCATTAATAAAACTCTCGCTTGCTAATGTTTTTCTGGGCACGGTTCTTTGCGCTGCAGCACACGCTGACCAGCTGGACGAAGTTAAGTCCAGAGGCAGGCTGATTGTCGGCATCAAGAATGATTATGTCCCTTTTGGATTTTTAACTAAAAATGACGAGTTGAAAGGTTTTGAAATCGACTTGGCGAAGTTTATTGCCGGTAAGATCGTTGGCTCGGAAACGGAAATTGAGCTGGTTCCCGTTGTAGCGTCGAACCGCATTGAGCTTTTAAATGCTGGGCGCGTTGATTTGGTTCTAGCAACACTTGGTGTTAACGCTGAGCGTGCGAAAGTAATCAACTTTACCGAAGAATATTACAATATGGCAGGCATTGTGCTGCTTGCACCAAAAGATACAGCTATTACCAAATGGGAAGATGTGCACGGCCAAAAACTGTGCGGCATGCAGGGTAATCTATATAATCGTACTCTAGCTGGAACCTATGGCGCAGAAACTGTTCTGCTCACAGGAACTGCAGATATGTTCAAGGCTTTTCAGAATGGCCGCTGCGCTGCAGTTGCCTTTGATGGCCCAATTCTTCAGCAGAAACTCACTGATCCAGAATGGGCTACAAAATACAAAATTGCCCTTGATACTTTCAGTTATATTCCGATCGCAGGAGGCGTACGTAAGGATGAGCCGCGTTTCCTCGAAGCGGTCAATAAGGCTATTTTTGAGGCTGAAGCTTCTGGATTGATGGTTAATGCCGAAAAAACTTATAATATGGGCGAAAGTGACTATGTGGCGCAACGTGCTTCTGAAGCGAAAGCCGCTGGGCACTGACACGCGCATAAGCCCGGCATCTGGTTGCTACATGCAAGTATAAAATATGTAGCTTGAGCTGCTAACTCTTATAACGCACCCAGTTCCGCTACCGTGCATATTGCATATGCTGAGGGGTGCGCAATATACCGGAATTAAACAATGATATTCGGTCTTGATTTTGAATGGCTGGCAGACCCGCTGTATCAACGCTGGCTGTTTGAAGGGTTGGAAACAACTCTTACTATAACTGCTTTGGGCAGCGTATTAATGCTGATAATTGGCATTATCGGCGCGGCTATCATCCACTTTAATATACCTGTCGCCAAACCATTAACTATCATCATGATCGATCTGTTTCGAAACACGCCACCTTTGGTGCAGTTGTTTTTCTTATATTTCATGATCTCCGATCTGGGGCTAAATTACATAAACTCAGCTACTGGGGCTTCTGAGCCGCTTCTATCAGGTTTTGCGTGCGTAGTTATATCTTTGGCGTTGTATAATGGCTCCATAGCTATTGAGATTATCCGGTCAGGCATTAATTCCGTACCTCGCCAAACTGTCGAAGGCGGGCAGAGTCTGGGGTATAGCCGAATACAGATTTTCCGTTGGATTGAGCTGCCAATAGCATTGCGTCTGACCATTCCAAATATGACGAGCAATGCTGTTAGTCTTGTCAAAACATCTGCGCAAGCTGCACTCGTTGCGGTAACTGACATCATGTTTGTTGCCACCCAGATAGCACTGGAAACATTCTTAAATCTAGAAGTGATGATCATATTGTGGCTCATCTATCTGGCTATCACCACTGCAGTCGTTCTTCTTACAAAACGAATTGCAAAAACTCTGGCAATTCCTGGATTTGGTGAGGGGGCAATGAAATGAATAAGGACAATCTATCAGCCCTGTTCGGCTTCATTGGGGTAATCATAGCACTCTTTTCAATTCTGTTCATTACATACGGAGCAACAAGTGCGGATGCCATAAGTGTTCTCATAAATCGATCATCACTTTTGCTCACTGGAAGCTCTGGATTTTCAGGCTTTGGTGGTGGTTTTTCTGCCAATGTGGTGATTAGTATATTATCGATGATGATTTCACTCACTGCGGGATTTTTTCTTGGAAGTGCTATGGTCTCACCGAATACCATGATCAGAAACACTAGCGTTTTGGTCATGAACCTTTTGCGCAGTTCCCCATGGCTGGTTGTACTCTATGCTATGCTTTACCTGTTGCCTTTCCGTATAAATGTATTCGGCACCAGCATCTTCTTATCGCCTTTTTTCAAAGCCGTTATTGGCCTGTCTTTTCCGGTGACTGCTTATATTGCAGAAGGTTTTAGAAATGGTATCCGTGCAGTACCGGACGGACAGTGGGAATCTGCGCGTGCTTTGGGCTACCGGCGTAGCCAGATACTGCGGCTAATCATTCTGCCTCAGGCGCTTCCGTTAATGTTGCCAAATCTGATGACCACCTATGCGATGCTGTTCATCGGTACCAGCCTTGTAGTGGTAACCGGTACATCAGACGTGCTTTCAATTGGTAAGACGGTGATTGCAAGTGACGGCGATCAATATTCAACGGCAGTCTACCTCTACATTCTCCTACTGTTTTTTCTTTTCGCCTACCCACTGGCGACCTGGACGCGCGCCCTTGAACGACGCTTGAGTAAAGGCAATTGACATGAACACGACACCTACCAAGCCAATCATAGAAGTCTCCAATATTTATAAAAATTACGGTGCAGTTGCAGTGCTCAAGGGCATTTCAATGAATATCACGGCAGGTGATGTTGCTTGTATTATCGGTCCTTCTGGATCCGGAAAGTCGACGCTTTTACGTTGTCTGAACGGTCTTGTTCCAATTGAGCGCGGTACAATTAGGCTTGGTAACTTCCAGGTTGAACGCTTGCGTTCAGAAAAAGAACTAGTTCCGCTGCGCCATAAAGTTTCAATGGTCTTTCAGCAGTACAACCTGTTTCCCCATAAGACCGTTTTGCAAAATATCATGATGGCTCCGGTGCAGGTACTTGGACATAATAGAGAAGAGGTGCGGGATCGCGCTATAAAACTTCTCGCCAAAGTGCAGCTATCCGGTAAAGAAAATGTCTATCCGGGCGAATTGTCCGGCGGGCAGCAACAGCGCGTGGCAATAGCTCGTGCTTTGGCTATGCAGCCGGAAATCATTCTGTTTGATGAAGTGACAGCCGCCCTTGATCCGGAGATGGTGCAAGAAGTGCTCAATGTCATCCGCGATCTGGCAAGCGAAGGCATGACCTGTGTGCTTGTGACCCATGAAATGCGCTTCGCGCAGGAAGTTGCAGATCAGGTGTTCTTCACCGATGGCGGCGTCATGGTGGAACATGCGCCACCCGAACAGTTTTTCGGCAATCCTTCCGACCTGCGTCTCAAATCATTCTTATCCAAAGTTCTTTGATTTCCTTAATAGGATGAATAAATGCAAACTTATAAAATACTCGTGCCTGATGCTCATCTGCGTGATCTTTCTATCGAAAGCGAGATTTCAGGAAGTCGGTTTGAATATCTCATTTATGATGAGACCGACCCTGCCGGCATACCTGAACAGCAATGGAGAGAGTGCGATGGCATTCTGATCTGGCATCGTATGCGCATTACACCGGAAACGGTGGCACTACTCGACAATTGCAAATTGATTGTGCGTGTTGGTGTTGGTTTTGACAATGTTGATGTCGATGCCTGCCGTAAAGCTGGCATAGCGGTTTCCAATGTTCCCAATTACGGAACTACGGAAGTGGCAGACCATGCGCTTGCCATGTTGCTTTATCTGACACGTGGGCTCGGCACCTACGAAAAACGTCTTAAAGCAGATCCGGTCACAGGTTTTGTCGCGGAAGGTGCGCCGGTTGTACGCCGTCTGCGTGGATTGACATTTGGTGCAATCGGGTTGGGCCGTATAGGTACCGCTATTGCGCGACGTGCAGCAGGGTTTGACATGAATATTGTCTATTACGATCCTTATCTGCCTGAAGGGCATGAGCTGGGGATTGGCTTTGAGCGTAAAAGCACATTAGACGAGCTCATTGCAGCATCCGATATTGTCAGCCTGCATGTTCCGCTCTCCGATGAAACCCGCGCAATGGTCAATGACGAGCTGCTTTCCAAGTTCCGTGATGACAGTATTTTCATCAATATTGCACGCGGTGGTCTGGTTAATATCGATGCATTATTCAGAGCGCTGAAAAGTGGCAAGCTGGCCGCTGCCGGACTTGATGTCCTTCCGGTTGAACCACCTTCGCCGGCCCCCGCTTTGGTTGAAGCATGGCGTAATGAAGAAGACTGGCTTGCAGGACGGTTTATCGTCTCACCCCATGCCGCTTTTTATTCTGAGGCCGGTTATGTCGATATGCGAACATTTTCCGTCGAGATCATGCTGGACTTTCTCCTGCATAACAAAGTCCGCAACAATGTGAATCCCGGTTGGGCACAACACAGCCTCTGAAATTCAGTGTGTCAAGGAGTATGCCATCATGGCATTTCAAAAATTAAACGCCCCGTTCCTCAAATTGTCTGACGACGCTTTGAACGCATGGCGCGAAATACCCCCTGCAGTCGCATCGGATTGCCTCAACCGGACTCAGTCTATGAGCGCAATAATCAAGCCGGTTTCCACCGGTATCACGCTGTGCGGACAAGCACGAACCGTCACTGCTATGGCTGGAGATTGCGGCAGCATATGCGAGCTGATCGGCATAGCTGAAGCTGGTGAAGTGATTGTTGTGGATGCTGGTGGTGTTGATGATACAGCCGTCTGGGGAGGTATCATGACTGCCGAAGCTGCCCACAAAAATCTTGGCGGCGCGGTTGTTTTCGGAGCTATCCGCGATGTGGAAGAAGTGCGCCAACTGCGTTTTAACATGTTCTGTAAGGCCGTAGTTCCCCGCGGACCTCACCACGGTTTTGGCGGCATTATTGACGGTGCGATTTCCATGGCAGGTGCGGTTGTGCGCTCTGGCGATATTGTACTTGGCAATGATGACGGTGTGGTGATTGTGCCACTCGAACGCGCAGAGGAAATACTTGCAGCAGCGCAGGCGCATCTCACCAAGGAAAAAGCCTGGCTGGATGGTATCCGCAACGGACAGACCATCAAACAAATGTTCAAGATGCAAACTTCTTTAGACAAATAACGTAATGAGACTGCAGACATGACTCAAATTAATATAGTTGACGCCAAACAGGCCACAGATGCATTAGTCTATAGTTCACTGATTGACGAACTTGCCAAAGGCTTTGCGGCAGGCTGTGTTTGCCCTGAGCGGCACCACCATACAATTGAAAATGTGAGCGAAGCAGATTCTACATTATTATTGATGCCGGCATGGGACTATGCGCAAGTAGGCAGACGCTACCTAGGTATAAAACTTGTCACTGTTTGCCCGGGAAATAACACTCGTAATCTCCCGGGACTGACCTCAACCTATATTCTATGTGATGCGGATACGGGTCAGCAGCTGGCATTCATTGATGGCAACACCATCACTGCACGACGGACAGTCGCCACTTCTGCACTCGGTGCCCGTTTCCTATCACGGGAAAATTCGCGCAAGTTGCTGCTGATCGGTTCCGGAAAAGTTGCCAGTCTGGTTCCTGATGCCTATAGGGCCGTCCGTCCGATTAAGGAAGTTGCTGTATGGGATATTAATCCTGTCAGCGCAGAGCAGCTTGTGAAAAGCCTGAATGCTAGTGGCTTCAGCGCACATTTGGTCGATGACCTTGAGCGTGAAGCTACCAACGCAGATATTATCAGTGCGGCGACACTGGCTACAGACCCTATAATTCATGGTGAATGGTTGTCAAAAGGCACACATGTCGATCTGATCGGCGGTTTCACACCGGCAATGCGTGAAGCCGATGATACTGTAATGATACGCGCGGCGGTCTACATTGATACACCGGAAGCATTAAAAGAAGCCGGAGATCTAGTAGAGCCTATCCAAAAAGGCGTTATTGCTAAACAAAATATTCTTGGAACACTGCGCGAGCTGTGTCGTCATGAATGTGAGGGACGAACATCTGACGATCAGATAACAGTCTTCAAGGCGGTGGGTTCTTCGTTAGCAGATTTGGTTGCTGCACGCATGATTTATGAAAAACTGGGAGAGTAAATGGTTTTCTGAAACATGTGATAATAAATATAATATACATAGGAATGAAGCTTCACTGGCCTGTTATCTTGTGTGCTAAAGCGCTTCATTCCTAGTAACAAGATCACTAATATTCGCTTTAAAATTAAACAGCAAGAACCTATATGCAAGAAAAAAAACAGCTCATTGCCGTTCCTCAAAAACTGATTATAGCCTTACGCGCCGTAGTCGGGAAGAAGCATATTCTAACCTCATCGCGTGCCACTGAACGCTACCGTAAAGGCTTTAGGAGTGGCGAGGGTGAGGCGACGGCGGTGGTGTTTCCGGCACGTCTTATTGAGTTATGGCGAACATTGCAGGCTTGTGTAGACCACAATGCAATCATTATTGTTCAGGCTTCAAATACAGGCCTGACGGAAGGCTCAACACCCAGCGGCTATGATTATGACCGCCCTGTTGTGATCATCAGCACGTTACGCATGGATCGTATTGATGTTATCAATGACGGCAGGCAGGTTATCAGCCTGCCGGGCGCGACATTATTTAAGCTAGAAAAGCTTTTAAAACCGTGGAACCGTCAGCCCCATTCTGTGATCGGCTCATCCTGTATCGGTGCTTCGATTATCGGCGGTATCAGCAATAATTCGGGGGGGGCGCTGATTAAGCGTGGCCCCGCTTATACTGAACTGGCACTCTACGCCCAGCTTAATGAGCACGGCATTCTCCATCTTGTTAATGATCTAGGCATAGATCTCGGTAGCACGCCGGAGGAAATACTGTCTCGGCTTGATAAAGGTGATTACACACCTGATGACATCAAGAATGACAGTAGCGCGATTGCTCATGATAATGAATATGCTGCTCGTGTACGCAAAATTGAGGAAAAGAGTCCCGCGCGCTTCAATGCCGATCCGCGTCGCTTAAAAAATGCTTCGGGATGCGCTGGAAAACTAGCTGTTTTTGCCGTGCGTCTAGACACATTCGCACCAGAAGGTGAAGAGCAAACCTTCTATATTGGCACCAATGACACGAAGGTTCTGACCGAGATTCGCAGGCATATTTTACAGGACTTCAAAGACCTGCCGGTTGCCGGTGAATATATGCATCGTGTAGCTTTTGCCGTGACGCGCATTTATGGTAAAGATACATTTGTGATGATCGAGAAGTTCGGCACTGAATTTATGCCGCGCTTTTTCAACCTCAAAGGACGGATTGACTCATTCACCAAACGTCTGCCGTTTTTGCCCTCAGCCCTCACAGATCGTATTATGCAAAAGCTAATGCATTTTTTACCGGAAGTGCTACCGCAGCGGCTGCTTCAGTTTCATGACAAATATGAGCATCATTTGATGCTGAAAATGTCAGGCAGCGGTGTAAAAGAGGCGCAAGAATATTTAAGCGCTCTGTTCAGAACGCCAGAAAATGAGGAAAATGGCTCTTGGTTTACCTGTACAGCCGAAGAAGGAAGGAAAGCGTTTCTCCATAGGTTTGCTGCTGCCGGAGCTGCTATCCGCTATGCAATTATCCATGATAGCCAAACCGAAGATATGGTAGCTTTGGACATTGCACTTCCGCGTAATACACAGGACTGGTATGAGCTGCTGCCAGAAAATCTGGATAAACAATGCCTGTTAAAACTCTATTATGGGCATTTCTTCTGTCATGTCTTCCATCAGGATTATGTGGTGGCAAAGGGCTGCAATGTGACCCGATTCAAGCATGATCTGTTGGCGCAGCTTTCTTCTCGCGGCGCTGAGTATCCAGCTGAGCATAATGTTGGACATGTGTATCAAGCCAAGCCCGAGCAGGCTGTATTTTATCAACAGCTCGACCCGACTAATAGTTTCAATCCCGGTATCGGCAAAGCATCCAAATTCAAATTTTATGGCTGTAAATGTGATGATTGTTAAATAATATCCAATTGGCGGGGTTTGATTATGCCCTATATTCGTAGAATATTATTTCACTTTGATTTGCTTTCGTCAAAACGCTCATTAAAAAACTTACCTAAATAGGCAGTTAAGTGGTCAATTCGGCGGCAAGTTTAAGCTGTATGGCCTGCTCTATTAGTAAAGTATTTTAGCCACCAGAAACTTTACGACGGAGCCTTACCATGAAATTCTGTCGCAAAGTTTTGAGTAGGTTATAAACGGCCTTGTTTTCGGGCACAGTTATGCTGCGAGTTGCGCAAAGATTTGAAATGGTGAACGGTTATCGTTGGCTAATTAGTTCTTACGGAACATGTAAGCTACTTCGATCCCTGTTATGGTTTCTGAGGCGGAATGGAACGCTTTGAAGCCCATCATTGGTTTGGTGATCCGTTTGATAAAGCGATGGTCTTGCTCAAGGATGATGTTGAGATATTTGATCTGCCGGATTTCAATCATCTGGCTCGTGCCAGTGATATTTAATAATATTATTTACAGACTGCACACCTGCCAAATTAGCCCCGCTTTTATAAATGACAATCTTATTCGGAACACCCTTGCTTGCGACGGGTTTTTAAAGAAACGCCGTACAGCGGCTATGTTTCGCCGTTCAGAGAGCATGAAGTCAAGCGTTTGTCCTCACAATCAACCGCCCGATACAGATAAGACCATTATCCTTTAATTTTTATATAGGTCCATTAACACGCCATGAGCCAAAGGTTGGTCGTTTACGCCTTTGTGCTTAAGCAACAATTTGCGGTGAATATCGAACAACCCACCGCTTCAATGTGGCGTGATCATTCTCTACGCCCCGCTAAGTCATTATTCCCTAAAGATCACGATAGGAAACTGAATAGCGCATGTAAAAGAAAACAGCATACAGGATGACGCTTTTGGGAAAATGGAGCCCTTTGAAAACAACCGTCATCCGCTGCCTCCTCGCTCTGTTACATATGCAAAGGGTGCTATAGCTCAGAAAAAATAAAAGTTTGTTACAAAACTTTTTAGCGTCAGTTAGCGACGACATTAGAAGAGGCTGAAAGGGAGCGTTATCGATTAGGCTTGGATTAAACGGTAGGCGGAGCCACCACCCAGATTACCTCACATGTGACACCTCCTATCGACCAGAAACGGACCATCGTGGACGCAGGAAAAGCGAAGCTATCACCTGTTTCAACCGTAAAAGTCGAACCGTCCAAATCGAGGCCTAATGTTCCGGCTAATACGATCCCACATTTACCGCCTTCGGCATTGCAATATGGCTCTCCCGAGCTCGTTCCCGGAGCAATAACAAAACGAAGCATTTGGATCTTTTGCTGGTTGTCTGGTGTGAGAAGCTCTTTAACGAGCGCTCCATCTTCATAAGTTAACGAACGCCGTGCGTTGCGGAGAACAATATATGTTGAAGCTGGAGAGCGTATTTCGCCGTCACGATGAAATAACCAGTTAACTGGCATATCCATAGCAATACACACTGCTCTGAGGGTCTTGATTGAAGGTACGGCTAACCCACGCTCGACCTGGCTAAGCATGCCAACTGATATATTTGCTGCCTCAGCGACCTGGCGAAGTGACATGCCACGTATCTGCCTTCTATGGCGCAGCATTTCTCCAACCAGTTCTGCATCATCCGGTGGTTTAATCGCCGATGAAGTGTTCACAAATACCCCTCCAAGTTCAGTGGCTTGAGTATAAACATATATAAAAAAGTTTTCTAGTATTAAAATTTTCTTGACATAATTTTAATACAACTACAATTTATGTAGTGTGTGAAGGCCCGTTCTTGATGGAGGGCTGGAGGACGCACATGGGAGGACTTATTATGCAAGCTAAGCTTATCGGAGCAGTCGCTCTGGCTATGATCATGACTGCGGCTAGTAGCGCAAGCGCACGTGATCTCGTTATTGCGGGT
This sequence comes from Pseudochrobactrum mosebachae, assembly GCF_048914685.1. GTDB lineage: Bacteria > Pseudomonadota > Alphaproteobacteria > Rhizobiales > Rhizobiaceae > Pseudochrobactrum. The sequence goes on along the minus strand of NZ_CP128408.1, from coordinate 2,006,181 downwards.
TGGGGGGGAAACTATCAGGACGCCCAGCGCGACGCCTATTTCAAACCATTTACCGAAGAAACCGGACAGAAATTTATTGAAACCACCTATTTGGGTGGTTTGGCCGAAATCAAAGCCATGGTGGACACGGGCAATGCGACCTGGGATTTCCTCATCATGGGCGGCTCGGAACTACAGTTGGCCTGCGATGAAGGACTGCTGGAGCCACTCGACTGGGATGCGATTGGTGGTCGTGAAGATCTCTTGCCAGGCGCTGCATCCGATTGCGGTGTGGGCAATGTCGTTATTGGCAATGGCTACTCCTACAACACAGAAGTTTTTCCTGTGGGTCCAAAAGATTGGGCTGATTTCTTTGATCGTGAGAAGTTCCCCGGCAAACGCGCTGTACGAAACAATCCGCTGTTCAACCTGGAATATGCTTTGATCGCGGACGGTGTCCCTGTCGACCAGATCTATGATATATTAGGAACACCAGAGGGTGTGGACCGTGCTTTCGCCCAGTGGGACAAAATCAAGGATTTGTTGCAGTACTGGGAGTCTGGTGCGCAGCCTGTAGAATGGCTTGCGTCCAAAAATGTCGCCTTGGCTACAGGGTATAATGGGCGTGTAGTGATGGCTCAGGCCGAAGGCCAGCCTCTGGAATTTGTATGGCGCAATCATATTGTGAATATGGATGCGTGGGGCATGGTTAAGGGTTCACCACATAAAGAACACCTGACCAAATTTATCCAAGTTGTAAATGATCCGATTAATCAGGCGAAGTTCTCTGAACATATGCCTTATGGTCCTTCGAATACGAAAAGCGCAGACTTAATCCCGGTAGATATTCTCAAAGGACTGCCTGCCGGAGAGAATATTAAAAGCGCGGCATTTCTGTCTGACGAGTTCTGGATCGATAATCTCGATGAACTCCGCATGCGTTGGGACCGTTGGTCCACACAATAATTAAAGCGGGAATACAGTCCCGACGGTGAACCCGTCGGGCATCTCCGGAGATAGTTCCATGAGTACGGCCACCCGAAAACCGGGCGGGGCGAGACTGGCTGCCTTTGCCTTGCTCGTCATCCCGCTAATGACCTATTTATTCCTTTATCTGGCGCCACTTGGTTCAACAATCGCTTTGAGCGTTGAGAATGGTCAGCTTGGAGAAAGTCTTGTCGAGTTTCGTGCAGCGGATCATCAAGATCGCGAAGCGCAGACGCGCGCTTTGCTAAACGATATGCACAAAATGGATTCAGGAAAGCAAGCAACTGCCGCTCGCGAGTTAAATCAGGAACTTTCCGGTTTTAGGTCGCTTTTTTTGAACACTGCTCGCAAATCAACTGAGATTGATCCGAGCACTGAAGGCTTAATTGCATTCGACAAACGTTGGACGGATGACAAATATTGGAACACGTTAGAAGCGAATGCTTCAGCGCTGACCACCCGGCATTATCAGCAGGTGATGGGCCTTGTTGTGGATGGAGACGGAAATATCGCGGCCAAAGGCGACGATATTTACCTGCAGATCATGCTCCGCACACTCGTGATAGCAGCGCAAGTGACAGCACTGACGTTGCTGATTGGCTATCCGCTTGCCTATGCCATTGCAAATGCACCACCGCGTTTTGCAGCTCTTGTGCTTGTCATGGTGTTGATGAGTTTCTGGATTTCCATTCTTGTTCGCACCACTGCCTGGGTCGTTTTGTTGCAGACCAATGGCTTGCTGAACAGTTTTCTGATAGCCGCCGGGATTATTTCACAGCCGCTGCAATTGATTTTTAACCGCTTCGGTGCCGTGATTTCAATGACGCATGTGCTGTTGCCGTTCGCTGTCATTCCGATGATGAATGTGATGCGCACGATCCCAAAATCACAAACTGATGCATCACAGAGCCTTGGCGCGGGACCCGTCGAAAGCTTTTTACGGGTCTATTTCCCACAAACACTTCGCGGTGTTTTTGTGGGGGGAGGAACTGTCTTCATTCTTGCACTGGGCTTTTATATCACGCCAGCGCTCACTGGCGGACCTGGTGACCAGATGGTTGCATTTTACATTGCCGATTTCATCAAAAGATCGCTGAATTGGGGCATGGCTTCAGCTCTCTCTACAATCCTTCTAACGATGGTCCTGATTATAGCGGGGTTGATTGGTGCGATACGTTGGCTCTCATCGGCTCGCAAAGGGAGGATTGCGTGATGTCTCGTTTGATCTTCTGGATTACGACAAGTTTTGCACTTCTGTTTCTTGCAGTGCCGCTCCTTTTGGTGCTTCCCCTCGCCTTCAATGACAGCTCATTCCTCAACTATCCAATGGAGGGGTTTTCTCTTCGCTGGTTTGAAGAAGCGTTGATTTCAGGTCGCTGGCCGCATTATTTTTTCAACAGTCTTAAAGTCGCTTTCGGTGCGATGATTGTTGGACTGCTCATTGGTGGGCTTGCGGCAACCGGGGTCATGTTGACCGGGCGTTTTATGCAGATAGTGCTCTCCGCACTGTTCGTCTCGCCACTTGTTGTTCCATCGATCGTGCTCGGTGTGGCCTTCACCTATTCCTATAGCCGTATCGGGTTGGCTGGAAACTATTTCGGACTGGTGATCGCACATGCGGTGCTGGGCGTTCCACTAGTTTTCCTCTCCATTATGACCTCGCTACGCGGATTGGATCCCGATCTTGATCTGGCAGCGGCATCACTTGGTGCATCCCGCGCCCATCGCTTTTGGCATGTAACACTGCCACTTGCGACGCCGGGTTTTTTGGCGGGAGGCTTATTGGCCTTCATCACCTCTTTTGACGAAGTTGTCGTTGCTCTGTTTTTGGCTTCGCCAGAATCGACCACGCTCCCGGTCGCACTTTTTTCCGGCTTGCGTGACAGGTTGGATCCTACAGTCGTCGTTGTAGCATTGCTGTTATCTGTACTCAGTCTTGCGCTTTTGTGGCTCTTGTCCCGCTTGCAGCATCTAGGCGGGCACACAAGCGCATAAACGTGTAAATGTTGGAGAACCAAATGGCATTCATCGAGATCAGCAATATTGAGAAGCATTATGGAACGTTTAAAGCGCTAACCAACGTTTCTCTGAGCGTTCCAAAAGGAAGCTTTATCACATTGCTGGGGCCATCAGGCTCCGGCAAAACCACCTTGCTGAAAATTCTCGCTGGCTTTGAGGGCGTTTCCAGTGGTCGCGTGCTTCTGGATGGACGGGATGTAACAATGCTCAAGCCCGAAAAGCGCAATTTTGGTGTTGTATTTCAGGGTTATGCGCTGTTTCCGCATATGAGCGTTTATGACAATGTTGCCTATCCACTCAAGGTCCGGCGAAAAAGTTCAGCGGAGATCAGAGAAAAGGTGGAGCGCATTCTTTCCCTCGTGCAGCTGGATAAATTTGCGCGACGCAAACCCAGTGAGCTTTCCGGAGGACAGCAGCAGCGCGTAGCGCTTGCTCGTGCGCTGGTGTTCGAGCCGGATCTGCTTTTGCTCGATGAGCCAATGTCAGCGCTGGACAAAAAGCTGCGGATCGATTTGCAGGAAGAGCTACGCAATATCCACCAGCAGCTTGGAACCACCTTTATCAACGTTACGCACGATCAGGAAGAAGCTATGCATATGTCTGATGGCATTGCCGTTATGAATCAGGGGAGGATTGAGCAATTTGGTACCGCACACGAACTCTATCGCAAGCCACAATCGCGTTTTGTCGCTGACTTTATTGGCAAATCAAACATGATCAGTGGCCAGCTTGAGACAAATCGTGCGGGAGCGCTTTTCTCAAGCAAGAGCTTTAAGCTCTCCATCAGTTGTGATCAGATTGAAGGCAAGTCAGACGGCAAAGCGGACCTGTTCATTCGCCCAGAAAATATCCTGCTTACCCCCGGTAATGTTTCTCAGCTGCAGAGCGATGTGGTTCTGGCAGGTGAGGTTGTCTCCGCAACCTATTCGGGAGACCGCGCCCTTTATCTTTTGAAAACAGCAGATGGCCGAAACATTCAGGCCTACGGCAATGCTCGTGATGGCGCATTGCAACCCGGCGCTCCAATAACGCTCGCATTCGATGGGAAAGACTGCATTCTTCTTACTTAGAAAGACTATTATGACAAAGTTAAGTCACATGAATATCAACCAGTTAGGTGAAGGCGTAGCTGGTTCTCCTAAGCCTGGATTTGAACTTGAAGGCGCCCCGCAATTCACCAACTGGTCCTTGCTGGATGAAGGACTTTCAACTGGTATATGGCAGGCAACGCCGGGGCATCACAAAGTCATTCGTGATCAGTCAATTATCGAAGCATTCCTTATTCTCGAAGGTGAAATTGAACTTTTTGAAGAGGGGCAGGATCTGCCACGGCGTTTTGGAGCTGGTGATCTCGTTGTGATTCATCCTGGGTTCAAAGGAAGCTGGCGCACCCAGACAACTGTGCGAAAGCTCTATTGCACCGTTGTAAACAAGAACTCCGAAAACTGACACTCACCAATTCGTTCTGAAAGAGGTTTACGATGAAAACGACGCCGTTCTGGTGGGAAGAGGTCGCGCCTGCACATGGCAATAGCGTGTTTGATCGAACGGATTATTCAGTCTTGATAATCGGTTCCGGTTATGGGGGACTTTCAGCAGCGATTACGCTTGCTGAAAGTGGCGTCAAGGATATCGTTGTTGTTGACGCGATGCGGATTGGCGAAGGCGCGAGCTCACGCAATGGTGGGCAAATCGGCAATGGGCCCAAGTTTTCCCTTGCAGAAGCAAGCCGCCGATTTGGCGAAAAGCGCGCTCGGGAAATCATGGATGACTATGCACAATCCATGAATTTTATGATCAGTCGGGCAAATAGCCTAGGTGAGAATATTGATTTAAATCTATCTGGTGGCATCACCGCAGCCCACAGTCGTAAGGATCTGGAAAAACTGCGCCAGATGTGTCGCGCATTTCCATTGGAAAAGCAGAAAGACTATGAAATCGTTTCTGAGCAGGATATTCACAGTATCCTTAAAACCGATATTTACCGTGGAGCGATGATCCGTCACGGACATGGCACAATCCATCCGGGCAAATATGTTCGCGCTCTCGCTAACAAAGCGCGAAGTCTGGGGGTGGAAATTGTCACCGGCTGGCGGTTTGATGGTTCGTCTGTTCAAGGGAATGGCCATAAAGCCCGTCTAATCAATATTCAGGAACGCAACAGCGTGGAAATTCGCGCGGATAAGATCCTGATTGCAGTTAATGGTTATGTGGACCGCGCATTTCCCTGGCTGCAAAAGCGTACAATCCCTGTGCAGAGCTATATGATTGCCACGGAAGAAATGCCCTTTGATCTGCTGGAAAAACTGATCCCGCACAATCGCGCGGTGGGTGATACCAAGCATGTGCTTTATTATTTCCGCCGTTCTCCAGATGGCAAACGCATCCTATTCGGTGGCCGTGCACGTTTCCGCAAGTCCACTGAAGTGGAAGGGGCAGAAGGCTTGCGTCGGTTCATGGAGCAGACATTCCCTGAAACACGCGGCGTTCACCTCTCACATGCTTGGCATGGCAATGTATGTTTTGCTTATGATTTCTGTTCGCACGGCGGGCAGATGGATAATGGCATTTATTATATTTCATGCTGCAATGGTGGTGGAATTTCCAACCAGACATGGATGGGTCATCGCATTGCGGAACATATACTTGAACTACCCGGCGCAGATCGCGGCGTGATTGGAAATCATTTTCCACGCCTTTATTTTTACAATGGCAATCCGTGGTTTCTGCCTATAGTTGGTAGCTGGTATCGCTTCCTCGATAAGGCAGCGCACTGGAAAGAATGACCCATGTAAATCGGCCCGAGGCTGCTGTCTCCCTCAGCAGTCCTCGCATAGCGGCGCAGGGCACCGGCATTCTGGTAATGGTTCTGGCTATGTCGCTAGTGCCAATGATCGATGTACAGGCCAAACTCCTTCTGTTAGGCGGTATATCCGCCTTTCAGGTTGTCTTTCTTCGCATGCTTTGTGGTAGCCTCCTTCTTGCGCCGATTATGCTTTTAAAACGTCGTAACGAGTTGCTGCCCCCTCAGGGCACCATAAGTGTGTTGCTATTGGGTGGGCTCAATGTTGCGGCAGGCTTTTTGTTTTTTCAGGCCCTGAAATACATTCCGATCGCCGACGCTGTGGCAATCAGTTTTGTTCAGCCATTATTCGTGGTTTTGCTCTCGCACTTCATTTTAAGAGAACATGTCGGGCCGTCGCGCCGGGCAGCACTCGTTGTGGGCTTTGCTGCATCAATCTTGATCATCCGACCCGGCCTAACAGGTGTTGATCCCGGAGGATTACTGGCTCTCGCATCCGGGTTTGCAATGGCCTGTTACGCCATTCTTGTGAAGGCTTCTGTCGGTGGACTGCGGCGTGTTTCTCCGGTTACTCTGACCTTTCAGACCCATTTTGTGGGCTTTCTACTTGCGATCCCCCTTATGATGATAAGCTGGGAAACCATCACCATAAATCAATGGTTAATGGCATTCAGTATGGCAGGTTTCGGCCTTGCCGGACAATACTTGATCATCAAGGCATACCAGCTGTCTGATGCGTCACTAGTTGCGCCTTTTGTTTATCTCGAGATTGTGACCTCTACGGTTTTCAGCTGGCTAATTTTCCATGACATGCCAGATGCGATAACTTTCGTAGGTGTAGCAATACTGATTATCAGTTCGCTGTTTCTCATTCGTCGTAGGAGCAACTAAAGTTCGATCAGCATTATAGCGTGTTAGTTGAAAACAACGAAATGGAAAAAAGTGCGCTGGCTGAAGTGGTCTTGCAAAACTGGACAGCTTGCTAAGATGTACCCGCCATTACGGACTGGATACGCAAATGACGACAAGACGAAACTTTTCAGACAAGTTTAAAGCCAGTGTGGCGCTCGAAGTACTGCGCGGCGACAAGACTGTTCATAAGATTGCCACCAAGCACAAAATTCATCCTTTTTACTATTTAATGATAATATTTTGAACCACGGATATTGGTGTGCAGCGGTAATGACTTGTCGGGATCTGTGGCAAAACCCGCTTTATCAAGACCGGATTTGAGAATGGATTTTACTGAGGAATAAGAGAGGGCATTGATAATCAGAGCCCTCTCACAAGCTGATTCCAACCGCTATGGTTTATAGCGGCGTGCAAGCGATAAGATGCCCATAGCTGAGCGATAGGCCTGTTCGGGATGACGCCGCTCACTCAGCATGCGCTCCACCAGAAGAGCTGTATTGGGGCCAATCTGAGTTACCTGCCTGATCAAGCTCGCCGACGTTATGTTCGCGTGATGGCGATGAGATTGAGGTATGTGTTCGTTGATTGTGACATGGCCACAGCGCTGAGATCGACGGATATGACTTGCAACACGCTGATAATTATAGAAAATCTCAGCTATACGCTTTGTGAGCCGGATGCTGGCACGTTGGCCGATTAAGTTATGCGGAACTGAATAGCCCCTAGTTTATTAGACACTCTTCGTCTTCAGTTTGTGGTTCTGTTCAAAGTGTGCTGGTGACAGCATACCATTTCTAACATGTTTGCGCTGCGGGTTATAAAACATCTCAATGTAATCAAATACGTCTTGTCTTGCTTCAGCTCGTGTTTTGTATGTTTTGCGTCGAACGCGCTCTCGCTTCAGCAGGTTAAAAAAGCTCTCAGCTACAGCATTATCGTGACAATTCCCGCGGCGGCTCATGCTGTGCTCAAGATTATGTTGTTTTAGGAATAAAGCCCAGTCCATACTTGTAAACTGGGAGCCCTGATCTGAATGTATCATTACCCGCTCTTTTGGCTTTCGTCGCCACACGGCCATCAACAAAGCCTGTAAGACCAAGTCTGTGGTTTGGCGCGATTGCATTGACCACCCGACGACGCGTCGAGAAAACAGGTCGATGACGATAGAGGGTTTGCCACCATATTTACCGGAGCGGCACTTATAACCAATCTGAGCCTTGATCCCTGCCAGCTTGGCCAGTCTCGCCACACGGCTTGAAAAGCAGATCTCACCATGATCTCGTAGATCATCGTGTAACTTGCGATATCCGTAGACCTTACCGCTGTCATGCCAAGCATCATTGATCAGTGCTATCTGCCGGATATCTTCATTTGCAGGGTAACTTAATGGCTGCCTCATCCATGCATAAAATCCGCTTGGATGGACACAAAGCATACGACACATGGCACGCACATTGAATAGAACACGATGCGCCTTGATAAACGCGTACTTAATTTTGCTTGCCTAACGAAGTACGCCGTGGCTTTTTTAGTATGTCACGCTCCTCGGTGACACGAGCAAGCTCTTTCTTCAAGCGCCTGATCTCGACACATCCTGCGCAGCAGCTTTCTCAGGGGCGTTGTAACGCTTCATCCAGCTATAAAGTGAATGTGTGCTTACGCCCAAGCGAAGCGAAGCGAAACATCTGCTACGGAATAGCCGCGCTCAGTAATCTGTTTAATAGCATCAAGCTTGAATTCGTCGGTGAAATTAGCTTTACCCATCGCAAGCTCCTTGCCTCTTTTTTAAGTCACAAGGTGTCTACAAATCTAGGAGCTATTCACTAATACAAACCATTGAATTAGTAAGAAATCCGCCGCCCTGCTCATAACTTCGCTTATGCGGTCAGCAAACACTTTCTTGATTCAGCCACATTTACGGCTCGAGTGCATAAGTCTTCCATATAAAATGCTTTTAGCTAATTTCAGGAAAGATAGACTTTTGCTCCAATGATCCAATTTTATGATAACGCGCACATCCTGTAGTGCCATCAAAATCTACAACTAACTTAACTGACAGCGATTGCGCTAAACTATCCTGCAGATTGCATATCATTACTCCGGATAGTGAAAGGCAACCTTTCGATTTTCCGGGTAAAAATGCAGTATTAAATTTCTCGTTGGATTGAACTGATCGATAGCACCACGCATCCTGTTCAGGATAATTATAAAAAGTATCTGCGATAGCTCTTGTGATAGAATATCTTCCTTCTTCGCCCTGTGAGACAAATATTGAAAATTCATCTTCCATAAATGAATAAAACAAATTTGAACGAGGGTCATGAATTTTACTTGGTTGGCGAGGCCCACCAATAATAGAAAAATTTATCGGTCGCTTAGCTTTATAAACAATAATTGCGATATGTTTGTTAAATCTAGCTCGCGCCTCATTGATTGCTAATTGAGGATCATCTGCACAACAATACAAAATGCTTTGTCCACATGCATTTAATCGTCCCTGCTGCTTTACGACATGAGCAGGCGGCTCCCAAGCATCCCCAACCTGACTCATCGTGCGCAAGGGAAGCAAAGTATCATCATCAGGTATAGCTCTTGCGCGATAAAATGTTGTCCCAGCTTTATAATTATGAAGTGCAGTATCAAAGGAATAACTTTCCCCAAATAAATTTGAAACTTCACTTACGCATTCACCATCAGGAATGCCTTCAACTGCGCGCTCACGAAAGGCATCAATTCTGTCAACCATCGTTTTGAAATCAATATTTGAAAAGATCAATTAGCAACTCACTTAAAAAATACAGATTTTACTTGAGATTAATTAAGTATCAACTAGGTAGAAAACTGTCCATCCAATACGTGTTATATAAATTTAAATCTATACTGAGTTAAGGCTGATCGAAAAACTTTCAACACGAGATATCACTTGGCTCTCCATCCAGGACGTTCTACGCGTGACCTTCAATACATATTGGAGATCACGCAATGGCTACCATTGGAAACTAAGGGGCCGTTGGCAAGCACAAGTCCGAAGGCGAGGTATGAAGCGCCGCTGCAAATCATTTGATAGCCAAACAGCAACCGAAAAATGGGCGCGCGAGCTTGAAAGTTAAGATTGCATCGTAAGAAATTAAAGCGAGCACCGACAGTAAATACATCGCGCATATGCGCGTTCTTATCAAAATTTATAAGAGCGCGCACGATGGCGAAGCTGAAACCGTTTTCGGTGGTTTGAATTTTAGTACTGAACATTATGCACGCCAACACTTTTGTATTGACCTCTTGAATGAGCGCTGGTTCAAAGATGATGTGTTTGCACAGTTTGTAAGCTACAGTTGGTCGCATCCCATGGCTTTTTATTAGAGGATTTTGGAGCGCTAAATGCGCTATCGGAAAAAGCACAACCTTTTATGGAACTGTGGGTTGAGCGCGCCAGCGAACAGTTGCGTTTTGCAATTCGGGCAGTTACCGGTTTTTTCGATCCAGCCGTCATAATCATTGGCGGAAGATTACCAGAAACACTCAATCATCAGCTTGTAGATAGAGTGATGTCCCGCCCAATAGAAGGACCATCAAGGGGGCTGGCTATTGCGCCAGTTCGAGCATCACACCTCGGGGTAAAAGGTGGCGCTATTGGCGCAGCGTGTATCCCCTTGTTTTCTCAACTCTTCTCTGGAACAATTCCGGATGCAGGTAATTTATATCTCAACGGCAGAGTATAAACTATGAACCAATCGTGAATAATTTAACAACTTGCGCCTATAGTCTTCATGCTGGTTTGCAGGCATATAATGATGCTATTAACGCTAGCTCCAATTAACAGCACAGAAAACCGATGCCCGTTCGTACACTTGTAAAATATCCGGATCAGCGTTTACGCGAATTTGCCCAGCCTGTAACTCTGTTTGACGATGCATTACGGGCGCTCACCAATGATTTGCTCGATACTATGCGCGCAGCCCCCGGTATTGGTATTACGGCTCCGCATATCGGCATTTTAAAGCGCATCGTGGTTCTTGAATTATCAGCAGAGCACGGCGTCAAAATCTATATTAATCCTGAAATCATCTGGACATCTGATGACCTCATTCGTCACACCGAAGGCAGCGTATCCATGCTGGGCGTTGTGGAAGATATCGAGCGCCATGCCCGTATTCGCATCCGCTATCAGGATGTGCTCGGCAATGAGCATAGTGAAGAATCCGACGGTCTGTTAGCCGTCTGTCATCAGCACGAAATTGATCAGCTTGATGGTATATTTTGGATTCAAAGACTATCGCGGTTAAAAAGAGACCGCCTTATTAAACGCTATGAAAAGTCTCAACGCTAAATCCTGAACAATTTAAAGCTCCTGCCGCAATTTGTTTTTTGATAATGCCCACAAATTTTGTGTCGGGCAAAGTGCATAGGTACGCCCTCATATATGCCTCTTTAATTTAAACTCTTGACAGAATGTCGCATCAAGCCTATCGCAAAACAATAAACATGACAAAACGACTCATGTTTATTGTGACCATAGATTTTATCTGGCGGGGACGGCTTTCTTCATGAAAAAAAATTCTTCAGTTTTAGCAGGCTTTCAGCTGGTTTTGCTTGGCAGCTGTGTCATTGCATCAACGCATGTGTCACTGGCACAGCAGCAACCAGCGCAAACAAATATTGATAAGCAAGATAAAAACGCAAGCGCCAGCCTGTCAGAGCAAGAGCAGATCACGCTTCGTCAGATTACAATCACAGCAGCACGCACAGCAGGCAGTGTTTTAGATATACCAATGACTGTAAATATTATCAGCGGCGCTGATCTGGAGCGCCGCGTAGTGCGCGATATTCAAGACATGGTGCGTTATGAACCAGGTGTCAGCGTCAATCGCACTACGTCAATGACCAACCCTTTTGGCCAGCTGAACAGCTTTTCCATCCGCGGCGTTGGCGGCAATCGTGTACAGATGCTGGTTGACGGATCACGCATTCAGGAACAGATCACCGATGGCAGCCGTGATTTTGTAGATCCGTTCAATATGAAAGCCATTGAAATTATTCGCGGGCCCAATTCGGTTCTTTCAGGCGCAGATGCATTGGGTGGCGTTGTCTCCTTCCGCACAATTGACCCTGAAGATATTTTACAGGGCGACAGACCTTGGGGCGGCGAAATTAAACTGGGCTATGACAGCTATGACAGCAGCTTCCGTAAGCAGATCACTGCTGCTGCGCAGGCAGGTGATTTTAAAATTCTCGGCTCTTTCGGTCATGTCGGCTCATCAGAAATTGAAAACCGCAAAGGCTATGCTGATGGTGGTATCTGGGGCTGCCCGCGTCAGGATATCTGGCCATGTAACAAGCCGTTTCCAGCAGATACCAGCGCTTATAACGGGTTGATGAAACTGCAATGGACCCCGAATACTGATCATAAACTGATGCTGACCGGCGAATGGTTCGACCGTGAAACATCCATTGATCAGGTTTATGATTCCTCCTCTGCAATGATGGGTTATAACTCAGACAGCTGGGACCGTGATCTGGAAATGCGCCGCTACCGCTTTGCTCTGGAGCATGAGTGGCAGGTTGATAAAGCCTGGCTTGATGAAGTTAAGTGGAAGTTCTCTTATTCCCCGCAAAAGCGCGATACACTGAGTGAGCAGTTGCGCAGCTATGCAACCCGTAAAGAGCAACGCATTCAAATTCGCAATTATGGCGAAGAATTTATCGAAGCTGATTTACAGCTGACCTCCAGTTTCAGCCTTGGTGCCAGTGATCATAAGCTTATTTACGGCTTTGACGGCGACTTCACTAAAACCACTTATGAGGGCACTGATATTACCAATAATCTGACCGATGGCTCGTCAGTAACCGGTCATAATAAAGGTTTCAACTTCCCCCGTGTGAATACAACACGCGCTGATCTTTTCCTGCAGGATGAGATTAAACTGCTTGATGAGCGCTGGACAATCACGCCGGGTTTACGCCTTGCAAGCTATTCTATTGATCCGTCAAAAGATGAGAACTATGTGCCGCTGCCAGGCTATGAGCCACATAAAATCAACACCACACGCCTGATCAAACGTTTGAGCACCACTTATAAGCTCAGCGACACCTACTCGCTTTACGGCTCCTATGGTGAAGGCTTTAAAATGCCGACATCACAGCAATTATTTATCTCGTCGCTTTCTATTGGCTCGACCGGCATGGTTGAAGTTATTCCCAATCCAGATTTGAAGCCTGAATTTGTACGCAGCTATGAAGCCGGTATTCGCGGAGAGCTCGATCGCGGTTACTTCAGCGTCACAGGCTTCTATGCCGATTATAAAGATTTTATCCGTAGTTTGCAGCCAGTGGCAGGCGCTACAGATCGCTACACCTCGGACAATGTCGACAGTGTACAGGTTTGGGGCATTGAGCTTGGCGGTGAATATGAGGTTTATAACAACCTCTTTGCCAATGCTGCTCTCTCTTATCAGCGCGGCTCGCAGCGCGTGGATGCCGGCTCCGAAAAAACAGCTTTTGACGGCGCGTCCCCTCTCAGCGCGGTTGCCGGTCTGCGCTATCTGATACCAGACTGGAAACTAGAAACAGAGGTGATCGGCACCTTTGCCAAAGGTGTCAGCCGCCGTGCCGATCCTGATGCTTACAAGCCTGCCGGTTATGCTGTTTTTGATGTTTATGCCAAGTGGAAGCCCACAGATATGATTGACGTCAATTTGGGTGTGCAGAATATTTTCGACAAGCGCTACTTTCCGAATACGCTGGCCGGAAACTATCTGAACACACCGGCTTCAAGTGCTGTGGCCAACCAGAACCCGCTTGAAATGCAGGTTGCACCAGGACGTACCTATAAGCTCGGCGCAACTGTACGTTTCTGATCTTTAAAGCCTGCCGCACACGTTTTTGCGGCAGGCTTTAGTCATAAACTGTCATCATCTCAGGCTCAGCATCATGCATATTTTTCGGCAAATTTACCGGCTTGCCCGCCTCTGCCTTTCCGGCACCGGCGCCAAATTCAGTGCTTTTCTGCTTGCGCTGATTATAGCGCTTGATCTTGCGGGAATTTATTTCACCATCCGCATGATTAGCTGGACAGCCGATTTTTATAACGCACTTGAAAAAATCGACAGCACGGCTGTTATCAGCCAGATCGGCATTTTTGCAATCATTGTCGCGTGTAACTCTTCTCGCAGCCTGATCGGAAAATATTATCAGAGTGTTTTGGAAATACGCTGGCGGGAAGTACTGACCGGTAAAGCGCTTGATCTGTGGTTTACCAACAAAGCTTATTGGCATCTTACACAGGGCGAATGCAGCCGTGATGTGGACAATCCGGACCAGCGCATTGCTGATGACTGTCGGTTATTTGTACGCGGTTTCCTGAATGAAGGTATAGATGTGATCGGCCGTGTGACCGGCCTGTTTTCTTATCTGATATTGCTCTGGACGCTTTCAAGCTTCGCGCTCAACTTTACCCTGCTGGGGTTTGATATCACTATTCCGCGCTATATGGTTTGGGCAGTTTTCATCTATGTCGCGCTGTCAACCTGCCTGACTTACACCCTCGGCAAGCCATTGAAAAAACTGTTTGAGGCACAGCAGAAACGCGAAGCAGATTTTCGGTTTTCGCTTGCACGCTTGCGCCAGTCAACAGAGGAGGTTGCGCTGCTGCGTGGTGAAACTGCCGAACGTGATTTGCTGGATCGCCGCTTTGGCCATGTGCGCTCCAATTGGCGACATCTGATTATCCGGGAATTCTGGCTGGGCTGCTTTACCACCCCCTATCAGTTTACAATTTTACGTATTCCGATGTTTGTTGCACTGCCGGCCTATCTGGCAAAAAGCGTCACATTGGGCGGGTTGATGCAGGTTGCCGGCGCCTTCAGCAATGTTGCCACCACGCTGTCTTGGTTCATTTTCTATTATAAACGGCTGGCGGATCTGGCTGCAACCGCAGGCCGCCTCGATGTGTTTCTCAACGCCGCTCAGGATGCAGCCCAACGTCGCTCGAATATTTTACATAGTCCGCATGCCGATGAAACGTTGCAGATCAATGATTTACATCTAACAACCCCCAATGGCCAGTTGCTTTTGCAGCTCGACCAGCTCTCAATCAACAAAGGTGAAACGGTCTGGCTGCGTGCACCGTCCGGCTTTGGTAAATCGACATTTTACCGTGCTTTGGCAGGCTTCTGGCCTCATGGCTCCGGCAGTATCAGCGCCAATTTACAGCATGCATTGTTTTTGCCGCAAAAGCCGTATTTCCCGCAATCTGACCTTTATACGGCTGTGAGCTACCCCCATACGGTTGATAAGTTTAGCCGCACCGATCTTGCGCAAGCGCTGGCCGATGTCGGGCTCACCGGCAGTTCCGTCGTTGCACTGGAAAACGAGGCGCAAGGCCACCCGCTAATGGTAGCCAGTCTTTCAGGAGGTGAATTGCAACGCCTCTCCCTTGCCCGCGCATTATTACAAAAGCCGCAATGGCTGTTTCTGGATGAAGCCACCTCCTCACTCGACAAGCAGGCAGAAAATCAACTGCTGCAGCTTTTACGCGCCCGCCTGCCTGAAACAACCATCGTGATCATTGCCCATTCGGCAATCGATACAACGATAACTCCGCGTATCATCGATCTGAATATCCTGTCTGTGCCTGCATTTGCTGCAGCATGACCACGACCACGAAAGTACCTTATATGAGTAATCCTCGCGAACATTTGAATATTGATGCCTATAGATTGCTGCAGAAACTGCCTGCAATCGGTAAATTGATGGTCAACTCCAAAAGTCTGGGCGCCACGCATGAGCGTATCGGAACAGTAGAGACCGTTAGCCTTGCCAAAGGTCGCATTGTCATCAGCGGTGCAGAGCATCACAGCAGCATTGATGCAACGGCCGTGAAAAAGATCATCATCGACCGCACCAGCATCATGGGTGACAAGTGCTATCCGCGGATTGATATGCTTGGCACAGACGGTGAAATCGTTGCCAGTGTCATCGGCTTTGACGGGCTAGAGGCATTTGACGCTGCTATCGCAGAATTTGGCACCGGAACTGCGCTGCCTGAAGAGGTAAAAGATACAAGCGCTACCGAGCGCAAGGAAATCAGCGATGAAGATGGTGGTTTCGAGCCGTTTAAACGTGCAGAGGCAGAAGCAGCATCTGTGCGTATTGAACTGAAACTACCGCATTTTCATCAGCAGTGGCAGGGCACAATGCCAGCAATTAAACCATCAATGGGCTTCATCAATGTTATGGTTGGCGACTTCCATCTGCATCTCAAAGGCAACAGCGTGCATGGCTGGCAGCAGCAGCAAACAACTGAAGGTATGGCCTATTCAGCATATAATACAGAGCAGAAAGTACTTGGCCTGATTGTAACCCTGTTGAACACGGATGGTGCGGCTCTATGAGTGATACGATGATCTGCCATCCGCAAACCACATGGTTTGATCCGGCACAGAAACATCTGATTGACTATCCCCAACTGATGAAAGACATGGCAGAGCAACAGGTGGTTCTGCTTGGTGAATATCATGACCGCTATGATATTCACCGCTGGCAGCTAAGCATTTGCAGTGGCCTGCTTGCACACCGTCAGGATATTGCAGTCGGATTTGAAATGTTTCCGCGGCGTTTGCAGCCGGTGCTGGATACATGGATTGCCGGTGAGATGGATGAAAAGAACTTTCTGGAAACGGCAGAATGGGACAGTGTCTGGCGTTTTGACAGTGAGCTTTATATGCCTATTTTTCGCTTCTGCCGTGAAGCGGGTGTGCGGATGCTGGCACTGAACTGTCATCGCCCGCTGGTAACGCGCGTTGGAAAAGAAGGTTGGGACGCAGTGCCGGTTGAAGAGCGTGACGGGCTGACACCGGCGAAACCGGCAACCAAAGCTTATCGTGAATATCTGATGCGCATTACCAATGGCGGCCCGAGCTGGATGGCGGGCAAAGATGCCTCATCACCGGAATATGATCGCTTTGTCCGTGCGCAACAGGTTTGGGATCGAGCCTTTGCCTGTAATATTGTACAGGCCTTGCATGATAAAGAAGCCGGCTTAATTATTGGGATTATTGGCAAAGGCCATCTGGAATATGGCCACGGCACGCCATTTCAGCTACGTGATCTTGGCATCGAAAAACAGGCTGTTTTACTGACCTGTGATCAGCCCTTGGATGATATGCAAATTAGCGCTGATTACGCGCGTGCAGTCTATCGCCTGCCAAAAAACGAACAGGCACTGCTTGCCGCATTATAATCTGAATTAAAAAAAGCGGCTTACAGTGTTTATAAAACTGTAAGCCGCTTTTGCATTACAAAGTCTTTTGTCCCGATTTTCAATCCGTCGCAAAACCATCTTCCTGCGCGGTAAACACCGTACTGAAAATTTCATTACGACCAGCGCGCTTGCTCAAATAGAGCTGACGATCAGCATGCGCCATCCATTGCGATGCGGTCATATCCGGCAGACAACATGCCGATGCCACGCCAAGGCTAACGGTCACATTGGGACTGACCGTAGAAACAGGATGCGGAATATTAAGCGAATTTACCTGCACCTGAATATCTCTGGCAACCTCGAGCGCCGCTTCCAAATCCCGCCCCGGTAACACGCACACAAATTCTTCGCCGCCATAACGCGCAGCCAGATCAGAGGCCAGATGCACCGCGCGTGTCAGCGCCGCAGCCACCATAGCAAGACAACGGTCGCCAGCCGGATGGCCAAATGTATCATTGAACGATTTAAAGCAATCGATATCCACCATAATCACAGACAGCCACTCGCCGGTGCTGGCAAGCTTGGCAGTCTCGCGCTCTAATGTCTGCTCCAGATGTCTGCGATTACTGATACCCGTCAAGGCATCCGTCACCGCCATCTGTGCAAGCTGATCGCGCAAACGTTTCAACTCAACATGATTAGCAACACGGGCACGCAAAATAACCGGCTGAATTGGCTTGGTGACATAATCGATTGCACCGACAGAAAGGCCGCGCACTTCCGCTTCCTGATCATTCAATCCGGTGGTAAAAATGACCGGAATATCCGCAAGCAACCGCTCTTTTTTCAGCCTTCTGCAGACTTCATAGCCATCAATACCCGGCATCAGAACGTCAAGTAACACCAGATCCGGCAGCACGGACTGCGCAACCGCCAAGGCTTCCTCGCCTGAAGTGGCAAAACACACCTCATAATCATCTTCTAATGCTGCGCTCATAATCTCGATATTCGAGATTTCATCATCCACAATCAGGATGACTGACCGGTTTTTCATCATTCTTCTCCGGCGTGCATATCCGGTGCGAACGCGTCGTTCAGCAGCGTCAGAGCACGATTATAATCAAGACTATCAAGGGCGGCCTTTATCGGATGAGCCTGCATCGCTGCGCCTGTCATACCGAGTGTTTGAGCCAGAGCTTCAAATTGACTGCGCGCTTTCAGGCTGCGTCGCTCCAGCAAACCGCGAAATGCCGCAATTTCAGTCTGCACAACCGCATTATCTGCCTGAATGGCCTGTGCAGTCTTCTCTGCCACAGCAACAGCATCAAGACTGCGCGCTGCTGTAATTGCCGGTTTAAGCGCCTGCTCAAGATCTGTAATCAGCGTATTGGCTACACTGACTTCGCCTTGCGCAATCGCCGCCTCCACTTTGGCAGCACTTTCATAAACATCAGCAAGTTCAAGCGAGCCTGCAACGCCTTTTAGCGTATGTGCATTCCGCCGCGCCTCATCTAGCGCACCACGACCAATCTGGGCATGCAATTCAGGCACTGAATCAGCAAATTTGCGGCCGAAATCAATGATCAACTTGCGCAGCAGAGGTTTTTTACCATTCATCCGCATCAAAGCTTTTTGAATATCGAATGGCGACAACATATCCGGCAGTTCCTGCGGAGGTTGAACAGCGTCAGAGGCACCAAAAGAACTCAGCTCTGCGGCGGTCTTGCTGCGCGGCTTAAGCCAGCGATCCAGTGTACGTACCAATAAAAACGGATCAACAGGCTTGGCAAGATGATCGTCCATCCCGGCCGCAAAACACTTCTGCCGCTCTTCTTCATAGGCATGCGCGGTCATTGCAATAATCGGTAATTTATCATTCGGCCATTTTTTGCGGATCGATAAGGTTGCTTCAATTCCGTCCATCTCCGGCATCTGAATATCCATCAGAACTCCGGCATAAACTAACGGCTCCTTAACAGCGAGCTCATAGGCGATCTTGCCGTTTTCAGCCGTATCAACAATAAGACCTGCATCTTGCAATAATTCGACGGCAATCTCGCGGTTAATCGCGCTGTCTTCGGCAAGAAGAACCGTTAAACCGCGCAATTGCGAGGCAACCATCGGAATTTCATGACCGGTTTGTGCCTGCGCTGCGGCTGTTTCTGCAGCCGTAGAAAACAAGTCTGTGATCGTATCAAAAAGAACATTGGGCTCGATCGGCTTTGGCAGGAATGCGGCGATGCCTGATCTTTCCGTTTCAGCTCGGAAACCTTCACTGCCATAAGCTGTAACCATAATAACATAAGGCAGCGGCATCAGATTTTCATTAAGATGCATTGCCTGCACCGTTTCCAGACCGTCCATCCCTGGCATTTTCCAATCCAGAAGCACCAGATCATACGGCTTTGGCGAGCGTTGCGCGCTTTCAAGCGCGCCGAGCACTTCTTCACCGGAAGCTACAAGATCAATCTGCATACCCCATGTCTGGAAAATACCCTGTAAAATCTCGCGCGAGGCCGGATTGTCATCGGCCACAAGAATACGCAAACCGGCCACCTGTGCAGAGGGTACACGCTCCAGTTCTGCCTGCAATTCACCAAGAGCCATATGCACAGTGAAGGTGAACTTGCTACCCTCACCCTGCACGCTTTCAACACTGATTGTGCCGCCCATTTGCTCAATAATCTGCTTACTAATGGCAAGGCCGAGGCCTGTACCACCAAAACGCCGTGTCATCGAATTATCGGCCTGTGTGAATGAGTTAAACAGCAGCGCCTGCTGTTCGGGAGCCATGCCAATCCCCTGATCACTGACGGAAATCCGTAAAGTCACATTTTCCGCAACAATCTCAACTGCCTCTACCGCAACAGTAACATTGCCTTTATCACTAAATTTAACGGCATTGCTAACGAGATTGAGCAGCACCTGATTAAGGCGCATTTCATCACCAACAAGTATCAGCGGTACAGTTTCATCAATCACTGTTTCAATCCGCACACCTTTATTTTCAGCATTGATTGCTGCCAGATTCAGCTGGCTCTGCAAAGATGAACGCAGGTTAAACGGACGTTTTTCAAGGGAAAGCTTGCCGGCCTCATTTTTAGAAAAGTCGAGAATGTCATTGATCAGGCGCAGCAATGCAGTGCTGGCATTGCTGATTTTAGATACATATTCTTTCTGGCGCAGATCAAGATCTGTACGCAGTACAAGGTGGCAAAAGCCCAGAATGGCATTCATCGGCGTACGGATTTCATGGCTCATATTGGCCAGAAACATGCTTTTGGATTTACTCGCCGATTCAGCCTCGCGGGTACGCTCTTCCAGTGTCGCATTCTTGGCAAGGATTTCATTACGCATCGCATTGATGCGGTTAAAGCAATCAACGAGCATATTACCGAACCATACCAAAACCGCAGACTGAAAAGCCACAATGGTCGCATGCAGCAAAACGCGTTTGATATCACTGCCACCGGGAAACACTGCCAGTGGCATCAAATAATCAAGCAGCAGATGATGGGCTGCCACTGCCAATGCCGCAAAAATGACTGCGCGCCGGTCGCACCATGCAACCGTCAGCGCCAGCATGGCAAAAAAGTACATATGAATGTCTATTTGCCATGTGTGACCGCTCATAAAATACAGCATCAGTGCCGGCTCGCCCATCAGGGCAACACCGGAAATATAGCGTGTGGCAGGCGCAATACCGACCCTGATCCATGACAGATGATAGGTACCTGCAAGTGCTACGCCTGCCAATATGGCAGAGAGTGGAGAATGGCCGGTCAGAGCTGCCACAACCGCCAGCAGCGGCACGTGCAGCCAGAACAGTACCACAAGAAACCGCCCGAAACGGGTACGGAGATCGTCAAGTTCAAAAATCATACTGCTGTTGTCCGTTGCGGAAGAGCCAGACAGCCTCCCGGTTGCAATGGTTCAAAGACCAGCCACACACCGGCGCGATATAGCCTGCTTGGAAAATCTTTATGTTCGGAATAAACTGTGATTAGGCCCGCTGTATCATTGATTGTAACAATGGCCCCTTCGGCAGCCTGTATTGAGTTCAGCACTGAGGTCAGACTGCGCCCAGGCGCCACCATAACAATATACTGATCGTCTTTACCTGTCGGCCTCAGAACCGCTACGGCAAGGCTGCCAAGCAGCACGATAATTAATGCGACCGCTGGTATGAGGTCGCGCATATAGAATCTGTGATCCTCGACATGCACCGCCATGAAATATCACTCTGCCCCCAAATAGCCTGATCGAGGATGCGCGATGCCAATCAGTCCACGGCACGTGCTCGGACCTTTTCAACATAGCCGCACACATCAAAGACGCTTGCCTTAACATTAAAGTCTATATCAATTACGGGTAAATAGGCACTTAATATTCTTTAAACTTAATCACTTGCTAAGATAAAAGCGCAGACCAGATCTCAATACTTTCAGCTCATTGTCAGGTTTCAGTGGCACAGCGCCTACACCGGTGTTATAGAAGCCTTGAACCACAACAAGCAGGTCAGACAGTGCATTCAAACGACAATATTGGACAGGCTGATAACAAAGAGACAGCCCTGCAAGTTCTCAATGTCAGCAGGCATTTCGATTCCACCACCGCGGTAAAAGACATTTCGCTGTCCGTAGCATCCGGTGAAGTAATTTGCCTAGTTGGCCATTCCGGCTGCGGCAAAACCACCTTACTCAAAATCATTTCCGGCATTGATACACCCGATAGCGGTTCAATTTTTATCAATGGTCAGGCCATGGTCAATGCTTCGCATTTCATTGAACCTGAAAAGCGCCGTGTTGGTGTGGTATTTCAAAATTATGCACTGTTTCCGCATTTGACAGTCAAACAAAATGTACTGTTCGGTCTGCGTAAAATGCCTAAAATTCCGGCATCGCAACGCGCCGATGAGCTCCTCACTCTGGTGGGGCTGCCGCATATGGCAAATCGTTATCCGCACATGCTTTCCGGCGGTGAACAACAGCGCGTGGCACTGGCGCGGGCACTGGCACCAGAGCCGGATATTCTGCTGATGGATGAACCATTCTCCAATCTCGATCAGGGATTACGCCAGCAAGTACGAAGTGAAACCATTCGCCTGCTGCGTAAATTAGGTACGACTGTTATTATTGTGACCCATGATGCTGAAGAGGCCTTATCAGCCGGTGATCGTATTGTGCTGATGAAGTCAGGCCAGATTGTGCAGGCTGGTACTGCACACGAAATTTATGATCAGCCGAATGGCCGCTATGCGGCAGACTTCTTCTGTAATTTCAATTCTATACCGGGCTCTGCCAGCGGGCAGACAATTCAAACTCCGCTGGGTACATTTACCTCCGCGCAAACAGATATGTCTGACGGCCCGCTGACCCTCTATCTGCGCCCTTACCATATTTATCCGGTGCTTGATGATAGTGATATCCATAGCACTGTAGAGGGAACAATTATCAACCGCAGCTTTATGGGGGATACGGAAGAATTATTGGTGGCGGTGGATGAACTGGCGGAACCGTTGCGTATGCGAACACCACTGCGCCTGCCTGCAGGAATCAAGAAAATCCGCCTGCGTTTTGATATTGAAAAAGCATTGTTTTTTGCGGAATAACTATAATTTCTGTAATTAAAGACCCATAGCCTTGACTGACCTGCAAACTTCAATAATAAGTTGAGACTATTGCTCATAATTGAAGTTTTCACTCGTATTTATCAATCAGGGATCACTTGGTACAATGACCAGAACCGGATATAAAACAGCAGGCTTGGCCTTGGCTTTCGGAACCATTCTCAGCGGTGCAGCCGTTGCCGAAGAAGTCAATATCTATACAACCCGCGAACCGGGTCTGATCCAGCCATTGCTGGATGCGTTTAAGGCATCAAGCGGTATTACCGTCAACACCGTGTTTCTCAAAGATGGTCTTGCAGAACGTGTTGCTACTGAAGGCGCCAGCTCCCCTGCTGATATTTTGATGACTGTAGATGCTGGCAATCTGATTGACCTGAAAGAAAAAGGCCTCACACAGCCTGTATCTTCTAAGATTCTGGAAGAAGCAATTCCCGCGCAGCTGCGTGATGACAAAGGCGAATGGTTTGCCCTGTCAATGCGTGCGCGCGTTGTTTATGCAGCCAAAGATATTGATGTTACAGCGCTGAATTATGAAGATCTTTCCGATCCGAAATGGAAAGGCAAGATTTGTATCCGTGCAGGCCAGCACCCTTACAATACCGCGCTGATCGCAGATTATATTGCCCATTACGGCGTTGAAAAAACTGAAGACTGGCTGACCGGCGTCAAAGCCAATCTGGCGCGCAAAGCAGCCGGTGGTGACCGTGACGGCGCTAAAGACATTGCTGGTGGCATTTGTGACCTTGCTGTGGCCAACTCTTATTATGTTGGCCTGATGCGTTCCGGTAAGGGCGGCGAAGAGCAGGTGAACTGGGGTAACAGCATCAATGTTATTCTGCCAACATTCAAAGATGGTGGCACGCAGGTTAATATCAGTGGCGCATCCCTTGCCAAACATGCCAAGAACAAAGATGCGGCTGTGAAGCTTCTTGAATATTTGATTTCTGACGAAGCACAGAAAATCTATGCTGAAGCTAATTTTGAATATCCGGTCAAAACCGGTGCACCGGTTGATCCGATTGTAAAATCTTTCGGAGAGCTGAAAATCGACAAAACCCCGCTGACCGAAATCGTCAGCTATCGTAAACAAGCCAGCGAACTTGTCGACAAAGTTGGTTTTGACAACTAATAAAGTAAACACCACCGGTTTTTACAAATCGGTGGTGTTTTTTATTTTAGAGCATTTCACTATTAAGTTGAATCAACTTGATAGGTATGAAAATGCGATAAATCTGGAATCTAGAGCGAGCGCTGCGATCCAAACTGATCGTTACCCGCTCTAGCCAATGTCGAGCAGTTATATGCCACCCATGCACGTTAAAAGCCGGTTCTCCCGCGCCGGATCGATCTGGCTCATTCTGTCAGCCATCAGTGCTGCTCTGGTCTTGCTGCCGGTAATCGCTCTGGCATTTCAGGCTATGCAGGGTTCTGAGGGATTGTGGTCACACCTGCTCTCAACAACACTGCCTGTTGCATTTGTCGACACCATTATTCTGCTCGGTGGCGTCGGTATAATTGTTGCCGTTCTTGGTACTTCTGCCGCATGGCTGGTAACTGCCTATGATTTTCGTGGCCGCAAAATACTTGAATGGGCACTGCTGCTGCCGCTTGCAGTTCCAACCTATATCATCGCTTATGCTTATCTCGATATCTTGCACCCGATCGGTCCTGTGCAAAGCGCTTTGCGTGACGTTTTAGGCTATGCAAGCCCCCGTGATCTGCGCCTGCCAGATATCCGCTCTATGGCGGGGTGTATCCTGCTTTTGGGCTTTGTGCTTTATCCCTATGTGTATATCCCGACACGGGCCATGTTCCTCACCCAGTCTTCAACGCTCATTGATGCAGCCCGCACCTTAGGTGTCAGCCGCAATGCCATATTCTGGCGTGTTGCGCTCCCTATGGCACGTCCTGCAATCGCAGTTGGCATCAGCCTTGCTTTGATGGAAACACTCAACGATATCGGCGCCGCCGAATTTCTGGGTGTTCGTACATTAACAGTCTCAATCTATACGACTTGGGTCACCAGATCTGATCTGCCTGGAGCGGCGCAAATTGCGTTAGCACTACTCCTCATTGTTGTATTTCTTGTTTCACTGGAACGTTGGGCTAGACGCAAACAGCGCTTCACGACCAGTGCCCGACGTAGTCATAATTTTACACCTTACAAAGTCGGCAGTTTACGTGGCCTGCTGCTATTTGGCAGCGGTGCTTTACCGGTACTATTCGGCTTCGTATTCCCCGCAATTTATCTCATAGTTGAAGCATGGAAGCGTGTGCGTTTTGCAGGCATTTCACCACGATTATACAATGAGGCACTCAATACAATTACTCTGGCCGCAACAGCAACCATCGTCACACTGATTTTCGGTCTGATAGCTGCCTATGCTATGCGTTTACGTCCTGGCCATGCTTCTCAATGGTTCTACCGATTTTCAACAATGGGCTATGCAGCGCCCGGAACGGTGGTTGCAATTGGCGTGCTTATTATTGCCGGTAGCTTTGACCGATTAGCCAACCAGCTGGCCATGGACTGGTTTAATATCCCTGTAGGCTTACTGCTGCTGGGTTCCGGTGCGGCACTGATATATGCTTATATGGTGCGTTTTTTGGCAATCTCGGCTGGTAGTATTGAGGCCGGTTTTAACCGTATTCCGATGTCGTTCGATCAGGCAACCCGCACATTGGGCGAAACGGCAACCGGAACGTTCCGGCGCATTCATCTGCCATTATCCAAAACGGCATTGAGTGCTGCAGCTTTACTGGTTTTTGTCGACTGCGTGAAAGAACTGCCAGCAACCTTGCTGCTGCGCTCCTTAAATGTAGAAACTCTGGCAACACATCTTTACGGTGAAGCTGCACGCGGCACCTATGAGGAGGCAGCGATTGCCGCTTTAGCCATTGTTGTTATTGGTATGCTGCCGGTCATTGTACTTTCACGTATCGGTCGGCGATTATAAAGCCCGCATTACAGATTTTTAAAGCAAAAGAATTGTTTAATCGGCTAAATGCCGTTTAAACAATTCACGAAGTGTCAGTGCATGATCAAACTTACCGCTACTCAAAAAATGTAATACTTGCGCAATAACCAGCGGATTGTTCATCATAAATGTATGCGTAACCGGCAAAACAATATGATCAGTCATACCATCCAGCTTCGTACTTTCAATAGATACTTTACCGTCATTAGGGCCTGAAAACAGCATAGCTAAAACTGGATTAAGTGACATATTACCGGCAATAATACCCACTTCAAAATCTGCAGGCCCAAGCGAATTCGGTATACTATCTTCTGCAGTACCTAGTTGCTGGCCGGCCGGGCCTGTCAATATTTCAAAAAGCTGTAGATCAGCAAAATTATCAACGATTTCTGAACCGTGATTTGGAGGACCGAGCATTACACTACGTCCAAGATTTTTAGGACGGTTCTGCTGCAGCCAAGCACGTAGTAAAATGCCTCCCAGTGAATGGGTTACAAAGTGAAGTTTCTCAACTTCACCGCAAGCTTGTACCGATTTACCAACATGACTTATTAAGTCTTCAATCGGCTTCTCATTGGATGGGTAAGTTTGATTTACAACCTTATAATTAAAAGACTGCAGTGTTTCTTCCATCATATAAAATGACGATTCAGATCGTGAAAGACCATGTAACAGAACCACACAATCCTGTGCGAAAGCTACCGTTGAAAACAAGAATGAAAAACATACAATAATTAAGCGCATAAACATTCATGCCATTCAGCTCTATAAAATTACAAGAACTTAATCACATAACATAATGCATTCTGTGCTTAATTACACAGACCACGCTTAAGAAATCATCTTCAGCTTTTTGGAAACACGCATATCCCCGATCGATTAGATTCGGTGTTTATTTATTGTTGCAGCTTATGTTCTGATTTTTTTTTGATTTTGGTTGCGGGGGCAGGATTTGAACCTGCGGCCTTCAGGTTATGAGCCTGACGAGCTACCGGGCTGCTCCACCCCGCGTCAAAGAATGTCGGGTCTTGAGCCCGGGAGCGCAGTCAGGCGTAGCCTGATGAGGTGAGACCGGAAAGCAATTGATTGATTATCAATTACCGGCCGAACGGGCTGCTCCATAGCCCTTTATTTCAGCTTTTGAGCATATTTGCTTAAAGGCTATTAGCCAGTTTAACATTATAATTTCTGGCTTGATATTTTTGAACGCTTTGAGCGTTTTGAATGATTTGTTTTGTATTGATTGTGAGATTATTGTTTTGTGCGTTTTGCAGACCTGGCAGCGACCTACTCTCCCGCGTCTTAAGACGAAGTACCATTGGCGCTGGAACGTTTCACGGCCGAGTTCGGAATGGGATCGGGTGCAGCCGCTCCGCCATAACCACCAGGTCAGCAAAGCGCACAGAAACAAATAAGAAGCTGGGTTTTTCGTGCAAAGTTTTCAGTCAGTGGCGTGTCGAACACAATTGTGTTCGCAAGGCCGACTGGCCGTCGCGGTTTATACCGCGCCTCTCGGAGCCATTCACGAAGTGAATTAGGCGTGAGAGCAAACAATCCTATCATCGACGACCTTTGGTCGTCGCTGATGGATATTGAGAATGAGAACAATCAAGTCAGTCGAGCTATTAGTACCGGTCAGCTGCATGCATTACTGCACTTCCACATCCGGCCTATCAACGTGGTGGTCTTCCACGGCTCTGATAGGGAATACTCGTTTTTAGGTGGGTTTCCCGCTTAGATGCCTTCAGCGGTTATCCCGTCCGTATATAGCTACTCTGCTATGCCGTTGGCACGACAACAGATCCACCAGAGATACGTCCATCCCGGTCCTCTCGTACTAGGGACAGATCCTATCAATATTCCTACACCCACGGCAGATAGGGACCGAACTGTCTCACGACGTTCTGAACCCAACTCACGTACCGCTTTAAATGGCGAACAGCCATACCCTTGGGACCTGCTCCAGCCCCAGGATGCGATGAGTCGACATCGAGGTGCCAAACAACCCCGTCGATATGGACTCTTGGGGGTCATCAGCCTGTTATCCCCGGCGTACCTTTTATCCGTTGAGCGATGGCCCTTCCACACGGGACCACCGGATCACTATGACCGACTTTCGTCTCTGCTCGACTTGTCTGTCTCGCAGTCAGGCGGGCTTATGCCATTGCACTCGACGAACGATTTCCGACCGTTCTGAGCCCACCATCGCGCGCCTCCGTTACTCTTTAGGAGGCGACCGCCCCAGTCAAACTACCCACCATACACGGTCCTGGACCCGGATATACGGGTCGCAGTTAGACATCTATGACGATAAGGGTGGTATTTCAAGGATGACTCCACTCGAACTGGCGTCCAAGCTTCAAAGTCTACCACCTATCCTACACATGTCGCCACAAATGCCAGTGTAAAGCTATAGTAAAGGTGCACGGGGTCTTTCCGTCTAACCGCAGGAACCCCGCATCTTCACGGGGAATTCAATTTCACTGAGTCTGCGTTGGAGACAGCGGGGAAGTCGTTACGCCATTCGTGCAGGTCGGAACTTACCCGACAAGGAATTTCGCTACCTTAGGACCGTTATAGTTACGGCCGCCGTTTACTGGGGCTTCAATTCAAGGCTTGCACCTCTCCTCTTAACCTTCCAGCACCGGGCAGGCGTCAGACCCTATACGTCGTCTTGCGACTTCGCAGAGCCCTGTGTTTTTGGTAAACAGTCGCTACCCCCTGGTCTGTGCCACCCCCATCTAGTTGCCTAAAAAGGGGTCACGCTTCTTCCGAAGTTACGCGTGCAATTTGCCGAGTTCCTTCAACGCA
Organism: Pseudochrobactrum mosebachae; assembly: GCF_048914685.1. GTDB lineage: Bacteria > Pseudomonadota > Alphaproteobacteria > Rhizobiales > Rhizobiaceae > Pseudochrobactrum. The sequence continues at coordinate 1,977,865 of NZ_CP128408.1, read as the reverse complement.
GTTCTCTCAAGCGCCTTGGTATTCTCTACCAGTCCACCAGTGTCGGTTTAGGGTACGGTCTATATGTGGGAGCTATTTCCTGGAACCGCTTCACTGCAAGATCAATCCAATAAGACCTTACAATACACGCGATCCGTCACTACCCACAGGCCCACGAATATTAACGTGGTTCCCATCGACTACGCCTTTCGGCCTCGCCTTAGGGGCCGGCTAACCCTGCTCAGATTAACTTTAAGCAGGAACCCTTGGACTTTCGGCGAGAGTGTCTCTCACACTCTTTATCGTTACTCATGTCAGCATTCTCACTTCTGATATCTCCAGGGGCCCTCACGGGTCCCCCTTCACAGACTTACAGAACGCTCCGC